>NZ_JAFIMU010000002.1:364909-729818 GCF_017302985.1 Corallococcus macrosporus | reverse complement strand
CTGGTCAATGATGTATCGCTGCGCAACCTGATCCCGGCGGAGCTGGCGAAGGGCTTCGGCTTCTTCCAGTCCAAGCCCGCGTCGGCGTTCTCCCCGGTGTTCGTGACGCCGGACGAGCTGGGGACCGCGTGGCGGGACGGCAAGCTGCACCGCCGCCTGGAGGTCTTCCTCGACGCAGAGCCCTTCGGCCGCGCGGACGCGGGCGTGGACATGACGTTCGACTTCGGCACGCTGGTGGCGCACGCGGCGAAGACGCGCTCGCTGTGCGCGGGCAGCATCATCGGGTCCGGCACGGTGTCCAACCGGGGCCCGGACGGCGGCCCCGGCAAGCCCGTGCGGGACGGCGGCGCGGGCTACTCGTGCATCGCGGAGGTGCGCGTGGTGGAAACCCTCCGCGACGGCGCGCCGAAGACGCCCTTCCTGAAGCGCGGCAACCGGGTGCGCATCGAGATGCGGGACGACGCAGGCAACAGCATCTTCGGCGCCATCGACCAGGTGGTCGGCGGGTAGCGCGGGGGCTCAGTAGTTGAACTGGAGCTGGAGGCGCGTGATGTGCCCCTGCTCCTGTTCATACGGGTAGCGAGACGACGTGCGGTCCGCGATGACGTAGGCCGCCGTCAGCTCCAGGGCCTTCCAGAGCTGCCACTCCGCGCCCAGCTCCAGCTCGCGCACGTCGTAGCGGGGGGCGTTGGTCTCGAACTTCTTGCCGCCCTTGTAGAGGGTGCCGCGCACGTAGGGGATGAGCGACACGCCCACCACGCCGTCCAGCTTGTACATGAGCTGCGCGTAGCCGCCCTGGAGGTTGCGGCTGTCGATGAGGAGGGCTTCGTCTCCCGTGCCCAGCGACGGCCCCCGGCCCACGTTGTACTCCGCCTGGAAGCCCAGGGGCTGCGGGTAGATCATCAGGCTGACGATGGCGCGGGCATCCACCAGGTTCCCTCCGCGCGCGAGCGCATAGGCCGCGTCGTCGCGCGGGGACGCGCTCAGGTTGAAGCGGCCGTAGTAGGCGCCGGCGCCGACCTCCACGTACTGCGAGCCGAAGAGGAACGGATAGGTGATGCGCGCGACGGCGTGCGGGCTGTTGTTGCGCTCGGCGCGATTGGCCGTCTGGCCGTTGTAGACGCCCAGGCCCACGACGCCGTAGTCACCGGAGCCCTTGAGGCCGCTGTCGACGAGGTGCTTGAAGCGCTCGCGGATGTGCGCGGGCTCCCAGTAGAAGAACACGCCCAGGTCGCGCTCGTCCTTCAGCGCGCTGTTGATGGCGTCGTTGCGGTCCAGCGCCAGGCGGTTCTGGCTGGACTGGAGGTTCTCGAAGCCGAACGGCACCTTGGACTGGCCCACGCGGAAGCGGAACTCCTTCTTCGTGTCCACGAAGATGTCCGCGTACCAGTCCCGCATGATGGCGACGTTGTACTGGTCCCCGATGACGGAGGCGAAGTCCGGCTGCAGGTAGATGGACACGTGCGGGTGCACGTCCCCGAAGATGACCAGCCGCGCGCGGCGGATGCCGAAGCCGGTGTCCTTGCCCAGGAAGCGGTCGCCCTGGTCGTTGATGAGCGAGTCGTTCACCCGGAAGCTGGGCAGCCGGTTGTAGCGGACCTGCGTGTAGCCCCGGAGGCGGAGGTTCTCGTACCAGGGCTTGTCCTTCTTCTTCTCCTCCTCCGGAGGCGGCGCGGCGGCGGGAGGCACGGGCGCGGGCGCGGGCGGCTCCGCGGGCGGCGGAGCCTCACCCACGGGCGCGGGTTCGGGCGGGGTTTCCTGCGCCAGGGCCAGGGCGGAGGAGGAGCAGAAGAGCGCGGTACCAGCCAGCAGGGCCTGAAGGACGGAGCGGTGGGACGTGGCGAAGGTCATGGGTGCGTGGGCGCCGGGCGGGGAACGGGGAGGGACCCGCCCGGTCCCGATGTGGCGCACCCGTTACCGAATGGAGCAGCCCTCCGCCACACACCGCCCTCTGTTGTTGCCACACCGTTACCGGCGACGCCGTCCTGTCACAGGAACGAGCGCTTCATGTCACACGCCCGTGACATGGCCCCGGCATCACGTCAGCATCCAACGTGGGGGCCAGGGACCGGCGGGCGCCCGTGAACGCAGCGCTGTCGAAGGACTGTTGCCCCCATGAGCCATCCGCTTCCGCTGGAGCCCGCGAGCCTCGTCGCGCTGCGGCCGGCGCCCGCCACCCTCGCACCGGGGGTGGAGCCACCGTGGCCGCCGCCCGTCCTGCGCGTGGAGCCGAAGCTGCCGGAGGCCTACGCGCGGACCTCGAACGACCTGATGTTCGGGCTGCTCGCCCTGGGGCTCGGGGCCCTGGCCTACACGCAAGGCCACCCCGTGGTCGGCGTGGGCATTGGCCTCTGCGGCCTGGCGGCGGTGCTCAACGCCGCGCGCCTCCTGGGAAGAGAGGGCGCGGAGCACCAGCGTCAGCGGCATCTCCAGGCCGAACACCTTCGCCGCGCCCGGTTGACCTGGGCGCGGGTGGAGCAGGCGGCCATCGTCGGCTCGGTCCACCGCAAGGGGATGGTCACGGGCCATGAGCTCGCGCTGGACGTCGTTCCCTGGCACGCGGCGGGCCCCACCGCACGCGTCTCCCTGCGGGTGACGGTCTCCATCGGAACCGCCGGGCATGTCGTGCCCGGTGCGTACCTGGGAGTCCTGTCCGATCCCCAAGAGCCCTGGGCGGTCCCCCAGTGCGTGCTCACCCTGGACGGGGCCCAGCTTCCCCTCTGAGCCCACCCTTCCGGGCAAGTCGTTTCGCGGGGTTGGGCCTGAATCCGGAGGGCCCAGGCAACCGGCGTCACGCTTCCGCGACAATCCCCTTCGGGCGGCATTCCTCCGCTCCCCGGCCGCCGTCCGCCGGGCCCGCACCGGGCGTGCCCGTCACCCGGCGAGAAGCGACATGACCTCCATCGGAAAGCCCGGTTCGCGTCCCACCCCGTCCTCCGTGAGCGCGCAGCCCGTGAAGGCGCCCGCCCCGGCGAAGCCCAACGCGGTGCAGACCGCCGTGGCCCAGCGGATGAAGGACGGCTTTGACGCGGGCCCCCGCACGGGCGCCGCTTCCCGGCCGCCGCTCTCCGCGGAGACCCGCGCCACCCCGCGCGCCGGTGAGGGTGCGGCGGGCGCCGGAGCCACCCTCGGGTCCGCCGTGGGCAAGGCGGCGGGCAAGGCCGCGGGCGGCATCGGTGAGGCGCTGGGCAAGCTCGCGGGCCGCATTGGCAGCGCCCTCGCCGGGCCGCAGGTGAGCACGAACGCGCAGGGCCGCACGGTGGTGGACCTGGGCACGGGCAACAACACCGCGACGGTGTCGCAGAACAAGGACGGCGGGCTCACCATCAAGTCCGGCAGCGACACGGTGACGCTCACCGCCGAGCAGGCCAAGGGCGCCATCATCAACGGCGGTGACGGCAACGACTCCATCACCCTGGACGCCAGCGTCACGCAGGACCTCACGCTGGACGGCGGCGCGGGCGACGACAAGCTCACCGGCGGCAAGGGCAACGACACGCTCGTCGGCGGCGCGGGCAACGACACCATCATCGGCGGCGAGGGCAAGGACACGCTCCAGGGCCAGGACGGCGACGACTACCTGGAGGGCGGCGCGGGCGATGACCGCATCCTGGGCGGCGAGGGCCGCGACGTCCTCTACGGCCTGGACGGCAACGACTACGTGTCCGGCGGCAATGGCCGGGACTACATCGACGGCGGCGCGGGCAACGACCGGGCCTACGGCGGCGACGGGGATGATCAGGTCATCGGCGGGCGCGGCAACGACACGCTGAGCGGCGGGCGCGGCAACGACGCGGTGGCGGGCGGCGAAGGCGCCGACAAGGTGTCGGGCGGCACGGGCACCGACAAGCTCTACGTCGAGGAGAATGAGACGACCGCCGACGCGGAGAAGGCCGAGCGCGAAATCGTCGACATGACGGACGCGGACCAGCGCGGCCGCTCGGTGACGGTGTCGGGCAGCGCGGAGTTCCAGGCGCGCGTGCAGTCGGACCTGGACGCGATGCGCTCGCTGCCCTCGGGCCAGGAACTGCTGCGCACGCTGGACGACAGCGGGCACACGACGACCATCCAGCAGACGTCCAGCGGCAACTCCGCGGCCGCGCAGAACAAGGACGACGCCTGGCTCAACACCGACGGCACGAAGAACAAGGGCACCAACGGCACGGTGAACTACAACACCACGCGCATCTCGCTGGGCACCGAGGACTGGCAGAACCGCCCGCCCGTCGTCGGCCTCTTCCACGAGCTGGTGCACGCCTCGGACTACGCCAACGGCACGCTGGCGCGCGGGGAGAAGGACGGCGTGAACAACCGCGAGACGTCCGCGGTGGGCCTGCCCATCGACCTGGACCAGGACCCGTCCACGCCGGACGTGGTGCAGGGCGGCCGCCCCGGGGAGAACGTCCTCCGCGACGACCTGAACCTGCCCACCCGGCCGCACTACTAGGCGCTGCCCCGCGCGGCCTGCTGGATGAGGTCCAGCAGGGAGCGCAGGTGCGGCTCCTTCACCGGCTCCAGCAACTGGACCGAGTGCCGCCGTCCCCCGTCGTCCTCGATGGTGACGGTGTAGCGCGTCCGGTCCGCGCCCGCGGTGGGGCTGCCCCCCACGACGGCGGGCTGCTCGAAGAAGCGGGCCTCCCGCACCTCCCGCTGGAGTGCCTCCGCCGTGGCGGGAGGCAGGGCCGCGAGGTCCACCGTGCGGGGCCTGGCGAGGCCCGGGAAGAAGGCGATGCCCCCTTCCCGCTTGAGCTCGATTCGCATTCCCGGCTCCCGCCCTAGTGCTTGCGCTGGGCCGGCTGCGCGGCCTGCTTCTGCATCTGCGGCGTCCAGGCTGGCTGGCCTGCCCGCTCCTTGGAGACCTTGATGCCCACCTGGTTCCAGGCGTCGCGCACGATCTGCTCCTCGTCGCCGCTGCCGTAGAGCCGGACGGCCGCCGTCACGGTGAGCCGGGCGAACGAGAGGAACGAGGCGTTGGGCTTCAGCCGGGAGTCGCGCAGCGTCTCCAGCCAGATGAGGCCGGCCTTCTCCCACGCGAAGCCCTTCAGATTGGTGGCCGCGATGCAGAAGACCTTGTTGGGGATGCCGGAGTTGATGTGCACGCCGCCGTTGTCCTCCCACGTGTTCACGAAGTCCTTCATGTGGGCCGGCTGCGGGTCCTTGCCGAGCACCGGATCATCGAACGCGGTGCCAGGGTCCTTCATGGAGCGCAGGGCCTTGCCCTGGACGCGGTCCGTGAGGAGCCCCGCGCCAATGAGCCAGTCGGCCTGCTCCGCCGTCTGGTTCAACAGGCGCTGCTTCACCAATGAGCCGAAGACGTCGGACAGGTGCTCGTTGAGCGCGCCCGCCTGGGAGAAGTAGGCAAGAGGGCCCTCGTGCTCCGTCACGCCGTGGGCCAGCTCGTGCCCGATGACGTCCACCGAGATGGTGAAGCGGTTGAACAGATCGCCGTCGCCGTCGCCGAACACCATGCGCTCGCCGTCCCAGAAGGCATTGTCGTAGCCGCTGCCATAGTGGACGTGCGCGTTCAGCGGCATGCCATTGCCGTCAATGGAGTTGCGCCCGAAGACCTCCCAGTAGAGGTCGTAGGTGCCGCCCAGGCCGACGTAGGCCTCGTCGCATGCCGCGTCGCCGGTGTCCTCATCCCCCTCCTTGCGGACCACCATTCCCGGAAGGGCCTCGGAGTTCTTCACGTCGTAGATGGTGCGGAGCTTCTGGCTCTCCACGACCATGGGGCCGGGGATCATGCGCTTCGCTGCCTGGGGCGCGCCACTGCTCGAGAGGCGGATGGCGCGCAAGGTGGTGTCAACGGACAGGGTCCGCAGGGCCCGGGTGCGCTGCTGCGGGGAGCCGTTCTGCGCGATCCTGCGGTTCACGTACGGCGGCAGGATGCAGTGGTGGGAATGCCAGAGTCTGGAGTTGCAACACATCACCCATCTCCTTCTTGAAAGGGTTCAAGAAGACGATGGGGATGACGGCAAGCCGGAATCGGCACGCGGAACGGCAGGGGCTCCCCGGTCGCCCGGGAACCCTTGCGGTGCCTCGCGCTCAGGCCTGCTCGCGTGGCGTCAGGACCAGACGGGCCAGGGCTTCACGCAGCCGCTCGGGCATGGCCACGGCCTTTCGCGTCTGGCGGTCCACGAAGACGTGCACGAAGTGGCCGTGCGCCGCCGCCTGCTCGTCCCCCTCCTTGAAGATGGCGATGCCGTAGGTGACCGAGCGCTGGCCCAGCTTGTCCACGCGCAGGCCCGCCCGCAGGGGGTCCGGGTACGCGAGCGGCGCGCGGTAGGCGCACTTCGACTCCACCACCAGCCCGATGACCGAGCCCGTGTGGATGTCCAGGCCGCCCTCGTGGACGAGGTAGTGGTTCGCGACGGTGTCGAAGTAGCTGTAGTACGTGACGTTGTTGATGTGGCCGTACACGTCGTTGTCCATCCACCGCGTGGTGATGGGCAGGAAGTAGCGGTAGCGGTCGGCCGTCTCTGCGTCGGACACGGGAGGGTCCTTGTCGGTGCGGGTTCGGGTTACCAGTAGCGCAGCGCCTGGCGGAACAGCTCCGTGAGCACGGGCCGGGTCATCTCCCGGGGCGCGTTCTGGAGCAGTCGCTGCTGCGGGAAGGCGCCCTCCGTGAGGGCATCCACGTCCGCGTCGGTATAGCCCACGCCCTCCAGGCCGTTGGGCACGCCCACCGCCCGCATGAGCTGGACGACGCGGCCCGCGAGCACCTCGCCCGCGTCCCGGCTGTCCGCGCCGCGCACGTCCGCGCCCAGGAAGCCCGCGGCCTCCAGGTGGCGCTCGGGGTGCGCGGCGGCCGTGTAGCGGAACACCGCCGGGGCGTTGACGATGACGGCCATGCCGTGCGGCACCAGCGGCTCGTCCTGCGGATAGCCGGACGGCCGGAAGTCGCGCACCCGCCCCGCCACCGCGTAGGCCATGCCGTGCGGCGCGTGCACGCCCGCGTTGCCGAACGCGATGCCCGCGAGCGTGGCGGCCCACATGAGCTGCTCGCGGGCCTCCGTGTCCCCGGCGTCCTTCACGCCGCGCTCCAGGTACAGGCCCATCAGGCGCAGGGCCTCGCGGCAGCCCAGGTCGCTCCACGGGTTGGCGCCCTGGCTCATCGGCCGGAGGCTGGGGCGCGCGGGGGCGGGACGGTGGACGAAGGGCCGCGCCGTATAGGACTCCAGCGCGTGCGACAGCACGTCCAGCCCGCTGGCCGCGACGACCTCCGCGGGCAGGGTCGCGGTGCAGTCCGGGTCGATGAGCGCCTCGGTGGGCCGCAGCGCGGGTGACGCGATGCCCGTCTTCGCGGACAGCGACAGCAGGTCGAAGATGGTGATGCCCGTCACCTCGCTGCCCGTCCCGGACGTGGTGGGGCAGGCGATGTGCGGCTGGAGGGGCCCGGGCACCGCCCTGCCCTCCCCCACCGGCGCGTTCACGTAGGCGAGGAAGTCCGCCGGGTGCGTGGCGTAGAGGTTCGCCGCCTTGCAGGTGTCGATGACCGAGCCGCCGCCCAGGGACACGTAGCCGTCCGGCCGGGCCTCCGTGGCGAAGCGTGCCGCCTCCAGGAAGGACTGGTCCGTGGGCTCGACGTGCACGTCCGTGAAGACGACGACGTCCAGCCCGGCGGCGAGCAGCGACTGGCGCACCTTCTGGAAGTGGGGCAGCCGCGCCACGCGCGCGTCGGAGAACAGCGCCACCCGCTTCATCCCCAGCGCCCGCGCCCGGTCGCCCACTTCCGCCAGGCAGCCCGGACCGAAGGTGATGCGCGAGGTGTCCACCGTGAAGGCGCTGTCGCAGCCTTCCTTCACGGCGGGGTAGTGACAGCAGCCCATGCGCCCTCCCAGGCAAGACGTGTCCCGCCCCAATCTACAGGGCGGGAGCACGCTGGAGGCCAGGGCGAAGGGCCGGTGTCAGGGTTTGTGCAGGACCGCCGTGTCCCCCACCATCCACAGCTCCGAGGACGAAGGCGCCCACACGCCCCGCAGGACGCGGCGGGTGCCGGTGGTCTCCGCGGTCCACTTGCCGTTGTCGAAGCGCAGCAGCGTGCCGTTGTCGCCCACCGCCCAGACCTCGGTGGCGGAGCGGCCAAACAGCCCGTTGAGCTGGGACGACGTGCCGCTGACCACGGGCAGCCAGAGCGTGCCGTTGTAGCGCAGCAGTGTGCCCCCCTCGCCGGCGGCCCAGATGTCCGTCGGGCTGCTGCCCCACACGGCCTTCAGCGACACCTTCACGCCGGAGTCCAGGGCGGTCCAGGCGGCGCCGTCCCAGCGCATGATGGTGCCGGCGTCGCCCACCGCGATGGCCAGCGAGGGTCCCTGCACCCAGACGGCGTTGAGCGCCGCGCTGGCCCCCGTGGGCATCCGCGTCCAGGTGGTGCCGTCGGAGTGGATGGCCTCGCCGCCCTTGCCCACCACCCAGATGTCCGTCGCCGACGCGCCGTGGATGGCGTACAGCTCCAGCGATTCCGAATTGAACTCCTCGTTGAAGCGAGTCCCGTCGAACCGGAGGATGCGGCGGAAGAACGACGTCGTCACCCAGACCGCCGTCGGGGAGGCCGCGTACACGCCCGACACGTTGTCGGAGGTGAAGGACGCCAGCGCGGGCTCCAGCCAGCCGCCACCGTTCCAGTGCAGCACGCGGCCCGTGTCCGCCACCACCCACACGTCCGAGGGCCCCGTGCCATGGACGGCCCGCGCCGCGCCCAGCGTGCGCAGCGGCGCCTTGCGGGTCCACGCCTGCCCGGTCCACTTCTGCACCTGTCCGCCCGGACCGAAGGACCACACGTCGTCAGGCCCGCTGCCGGCGAGGGCGCCCACGGCGTCCTCGTCCGTGTCCGTCCACTTCGTGCCGTTCCAGACGTAGCCGAAGTCCTCTCCGCCCGTCAGCACCAGCGAGGGTGACGCGGCGTACACGGAGAACAGCTGATCCGACGAGCGCAGCGACTGCTCGACGCCCGCGGGCGTGGTGCGGAACACCTGACCGAAGTCGTCGCAGAAGATGCACGGGTCGTCGGAGGCGACGGTCCAGACGTCGTTCGGGCCGGTGCCCGTCACCTCGTGGAAGTCGATGTCCGTCGTGCCCGCGTCGATGCTGGAGACCGCGTTGCCGTCGTACCGGCGCAGCGTGCCGGCCTGTCCCACCATCCAGACATCCGAAGGCCCGCTGGCCCACACGCCGTCGAGGTCCTTCGTCGTGGACACGTCCACGCCCTGGAAGCCGCTGCCCTTGTCGCGCCGCACGGTGCCGCCCGCGCCCACGGCCCAGACGTCGCTCGGGCCGGTGGCCCACACGGACCGCAGGTCGCGCGTCGTCCCGGAGCTCACGGAGGAGAAGGCCCCGCCCGTCGTGGAGTGCAGCAGGGTGCCGCCCGTGCCCACCGTCCACACGTCCGTCGGCGTGACGGCATACACGTCGCGCAGCGGCGCCAGCGTGCCGCTGGCCACGCGCGTCCACCGCGTTCCGTCCCAGTGCTGGATGAAGCCGTCCTCGCCCACCGCCCAGCCGTCATCGGGGGCGCGGAAGTGCGCGCCCTTGAAGCTGTAGCCGTGGGGCAGCGGGTACTCCCAGCACCAGCCGTCGCTGCACTCGCGGTTGGCGGCGGGGATGCCGCAGGTCTTCTCCACGCCGCGCCCGCCGCACACCTCCGGCGCCGTGCAGGTTCCGCAGCTGATGGTGCCACCGCACTCATCCGGTTCGGTGCCGCACTCGGCTCCGGCGCTGCATTCCTTCTTCTGCGCGGTGCATCCACAGACATTCGCCTGGCCACCGCCGCCACAGGAGGAGGCCCCCGAGCAGGTGCCGCATTCGAGCGGCTGGCCACAGCCATCCGTCGCCTCGCCACAGTTGAAGCCCTGCGACTCGCAGGTCCGGGGAACGCACTCGTCGTCGCCACAGCCGGCAGTGAAGGCCGCCACGACCAGCAGCGCGAGTGAGAGGGTCAGGCGCGAAGTCCGCACCGCACCTGCCGCGAAGGAGTTGTCACGGGACATGGGCATCTCCAGACCGGACGCGGGCGTGAAACCCGCGAAACCACGTGGGGCGTGGCTCCAGTGCGGAGAAGGTTGCAATCAGCGGTCCGATTGGATCGCCGGGGGCCCCCGCACCTTCACTTTCGCGGCATGCGTCATGTTCGACGTGGGGCGTCAATCCAGGGTGGTGCGTGAACGCGCGAGCGCCGCGCCCGCCACCGCGAGCACGAACAGCCCCAGCGCGAGCAGGTCGTTCCCCATGTCCGCGAGCACCTGGTCCTTGAGCAGCGCGCCCCGGACGATGCGCAGGAAGTGCGTCACCGGGATGATTTCGCCCAGCACCCGCGCCCACGGCGGCAGCCCCAGGAAGGGGAACGCGAAGCCGGAGAGGAAGATGGACGGCAGCATGTAGAACATGGACATCTGCATCGCCTGCAACTGGCTGCGCGCCACGGTGGAGATGAGGTAGCCCAGCGACAGGTTGCCCACGATGAACAGCACGATGCCGCACGCCAATGCCAGCCATCCCGCGGGCGTGCGCGCCATGGGCACCGAGAACAACCCCCGCGCCATGCCCAGCACGACGACGGTCTGCACCAGGCCCACGACGACGTACGGCGTGAGCTTGCCCACCATGATCTCCGCGGGTGTGGCGGGCGTGGACAGGAGCGTCTCCATGGTGCCGCGCTCGCGCTCGCGGGTGACGGCCATGGCGGTCATCATCACCAGCGTCATGGACAGGATGATGCCCAAGAGGCCCGGCACGATGTGGAACGGCGAGCGGCTCTCCGGGTTGTAGCGCCGGTGCACCACCACCTCGAACGCGGGCGCGGTGGACCGGGGCGGCCCCAGCCCCAACCGTTCGTTCCGGAGCGCCTCCGCGGGCAGCACGCTCACCGCGGCCAGCGCCCCCGCGGCGGCCTGCGGGTCGGACGCGTCCGCCTCCGCGAGGATCTGCGCGCGCTCCCCCTTGAGCACGCGCCGGGTGAAGTCCGGCGGGATGGTGATGCCCAGCATGACCTGTCCCCGGCGGATGAGCTGATCCAGCTCCTCGTCGGAGCGCGGCAGGTAGCGCACGTCCACGTAGCCCGTGCGCTCCAGCGCGGACACGACGGAGTCCGCCAGGGTGCTGGTGTCGTGGGACAGCACCGCGGCGGGCAGGTGCTTGGGGTCCATGTTGATGGCGTAGCCGAAGATGAGCAGCTGCATCACCGGCATGACGAGGATCATCGCGTACGTGATGCGGTCGCGCCGCAGCTGCGTGAACTCCTTGAGCAGCACGGCCAGGATGCGCGGAAGCGGGCCCGTCATGACGTGTACCGTTCGTCGCGCTCGCGACCCATGAGCTGGATGAAGACGTCCTCCAGGGAGGGCGTCACCTCGCTCCACCGGAAGGGCTCCTTGCGCCACGGAGCGAGCGCGGCCTCCAGGGCCTCCCGCTTCAGCCCGCTGACGTGCACGGCGGCGCCGAACGCGGAGGCGCTGAGCACGCCGTCCGCCCGGGCCAGCAGGTGCGCCGCGCGGTCGATGCCCGGGCCCTCGCCCAGGAACGTCACCAGCCCGGAGTCGCGGATGAGCGTGTCCGCCGTGCCCCGGGCGATGAGGCGCCCATAGAGGATGTAGCCGATGTCGTGACAGCGCTCGGCTTCGTCCATGTAGTGCGTGGACACCAGCACCGTGAGGCCGTCCGCGGCGAGCGTGTGGATTTCGTCCCAGAACTCGCGGCGGGCCTTGGGGTCCACGCCCGCGGTGGGCTCGTCCAGGAGCAGCAGCCGGGGCGAGTGCAGCGTCGCGGCGGCCAGGGCCAGGCGCTGCTTCCAGCCTCCGGAGAGCGCGCCCGCCAGCTGCCGCCGCCGGTCGAAGAGGCCCAGCCGGTGGAGCGTGTCCGCCACCCGCTCGCGCCGCTGCTCCAGGCCGTGGACGCGCGCGACGAAGGCGAGGTTCTCCTCCAGCGTCATGTCCTCGTAGAGGGAGAACTTCTGCGTCATGTAGCCCGTCTGGCGCTTGATGGCGTCGCCCCGGGCGCGGAAGTCCATGCCCAGCACGGTGCCCTCGCCGCTGTCCGGAGTGAGCAGCCCGCACAACAGCCGCAGCGTCGTCGTCTTGCCGGAGCCGTTGGGCCCCAGGAACCCGGTGATGCGCCCGGTGTCCACGGCGATGGAGACGTCCCGCACGACATGCCGGTCGCCGAAGGACTTGTTGAGCCCGCGCACGTCGATGGCCCGCGCGTTCATCGGTCCGCCTCCACGGGCGCGTGCTGGAGGGGCGTCACGTCGATGGGCTGTCCTGGCAACAGGCGCGTGGGCGCGGAGGGCACGGCCTCCACCAGGAACACCAGCTTCTGCCGCGTCTCCAGGCTGTAGATGATGGGCGGCGTGTATTCAGGGCGCGAGGCGACGTAGTCCACGCGCGCCGTCATCCCGGTGTCGCAGCCGTCGCAGGCGATGTTCACGGTGGTGCCAGGAGGGAAGGACGCCACCCGCCCCTGCGGCACGTAGAAGCGCACCTTCAGCTTCGCGTCCGGGATGATGCTGACGACGGGGGCGTTGGGCATGGCCCACTCGCCCTGCTGGAAGAGGACGTCCTCCACGCGGCCCGCCACGGGGGACACGGGCGCCAGCTCCACGACCTGCTGCTCCGCGGCGGTGACGCCCGCGCGGCCGCTGGCCAGCTGCGCGCGGACGACCTCCAGCTGCGCGCCCGCCGCCACCACGTCCGTGCGGGCCGCGTCGCGCTGGGCATGGGCGCGGGTCGCGGTGGCGCGCAGCAGGTCCAACTGCTGGGGCGTCACTGCGCCCTCCATCGCCTTCTGCACGGCGACCAGGCGGGCCAGCTCCGCGTCCGCGCGCTCCACCTCCGCCTGCGCGGCGGCGAGCGAGGCACGGGCACGGGCCACGTCCGACTGGCGCGCGAGGAGCTGGGCTTCCGTCTGCCCCACCTGCGCCCGCGCCTGATCCGCGCGTGCCGTCATCGACGTGGGCTCCATGCGGAACAGCGGCGTGCCGGGCTCCACGCGCTGTCCGCGTGCCACCGCGACGGACGCCACCATGCCCGCCACCGGGGAGGACAGGTAGACGTTGTCGCTGACGACGTAGCCGGTGAAGCGTGGCGGCGGTTCCGGGGCCGGCCTCCGCAGCCAGAGGATGCCGCTGGCGATGACGGCGACCAGGAGGGCCCCCGCGACCATGCCGCGCTTCGAGTGTTTCGACTTCCTGCCCGGTCCCGACACCCCAGCCTCCTGGCGCGGCCCATGCCGCGAATGAAGCGCCCCCGGAGCGCGGCGGCTCCACGCTACGCCTGCCCGTCCCGGGGAGTCCGCGTCCGGCGCACGGGGCCGTCCTGGCCCTGTGTGCTGGCGTCACCTTGAGCACCGGACGTGCCAGCACTGAACGCGAGGGGATCCCTCGGGGGCAGGGCCGTCGCTGTTCGGATTTCCGGCGCCGGACGCCGGGACGCCGAACAGGAGGCGGCGGAGGAAGAGGCGCCCCAGGGCACACGGGCTGGGGCATCCGCCTTGCTTGGGCATAGGGTAGCGCCACGGTCCAGGAGGACGCGCCTTGCATTCCCCAACCCAGCCCACGGCCGCCGGAGTCGAGCAGGTCCAGCGCGAGGCGTTCTCGCGGCTGTTCCAGCAGGTGACGAAGGTGCTGTCGTTCCTCAGTCCCCTGCCGGTGGTGCTGGTGTCGCTGGGGCTCATCGGGGACACGTCCGCGTGGCGCCGGTGGTGCGTGGCGCTCACGTTGGCGATTGTCCTGGTGGGGCTGGGCATCGTCGCCGCGTGGAGGCGTCAGCCGGTGGTGTCCGATGCGCCGGGCCGGCTGTTGCCGCTGGTGGCCTTCCCCCTGTTCACGGTGGTGAACCTGTCGCTGGGAGGACTGGAGAGCCCACTCATCCCGCTGGTGCTGCCGGTGTCGCTGGCCACGGCCATCCTCTTCCCGCCGCCAAGGGCCCGCAGGTGGGCGGGCTACCTGCTGGCGCTGGTGGGCGTGCAGGCGGCGGTGACGCTGACGGGCGCGGTGGAGGACCTGGTGCCCTCGCTGTTCGGCGGCGGTCCGCGCGCGGGGCACACCAACGCGCTGCTCCTGATGATGCTCGCGGTGATGGTGTTCCTCGTCATGTGGACGAACTTCGTGGGCACGAACCTGCGGCGCACGTTCCGGGGCATGGTGCGCACGGCGCTGGACGCGCGGGATGAAGCGCTGAAGGCGCACGAGGAGCGGGTGCGCTCGCTCACGACGCTGTCGGGAGAGATTGCCCACGAGCTGAAGAACCCGCTGGCGAGCGTGAAGGGCCTGGCGGCGATGATCGCGCGCGAGGTGGAGGGACGGCCCGCGGAGCGGCTGGCGGTGCTGCGCCGGGAGGTGGACCGGATGCAGGAGATCCTGGAGGGGTTCCTCAACTTCTCCCGGCCGCTGCTCCCGTTGAACGAAGCGCACGTGCCACTGGATGGCTTGTGCCGGCAGGTGGCGGAGCTGCACGAAGGCATGGCGGGAGAGCGCGGCGTGGCGCTGAGGGTCACGGAGGGACCGCCCGTCGAAGCCTGGTGCGACGCGCGCAAGGTGCGGCAGGTGTTGATCGACGTGGTGCAGAACGCACTGGACGCCGCGCCAAGGGGCACCACGGTGGAGCTCCAGGCCTGGACGCAGCCAGGAGGCGGAGGCCGCGTCGAGGTGCGCGACCGGGGCCCCGGGCTCGCGGAGGAGGTGCGGGAGCGCGTCTTCGAGCCAGGCATCACCACGAAGCCCCACGGCTCCGGCCTGGGGCTCGCATTGTCGCGAGCGCTGATGCGTCAGCATGGCGGGGAGCTGAGCCTGCGCGCACGCGACGGCGGAGGCTGCGTGGCGGAACTGCTCCTGCCGGCCGCATCCCTGATGGCCGAAGCGCCGCGAAAGGAGGCCCTGCCGTGAAGTCTCGTGTGATGCAGGCGGGTGGCCCCGCCGCGAAGCCGCTCGTGAATGCCTGTCGAACGGAGGCCTTGTCGTGAAGGCACGCGTGCTGGTGGCGGATGACGACGCGGGCGTGCGCTACACGCTGCGTGGCCTTCTGGAAGACGACGGGCTCGCCGTGGAGGAAGCCGTGGACGGAGAGGCCGCCCTCGCTCGCCTGGAGGCGGAGCCTCCCGTGGACCTGGTGCTCAGCGACCTGCGCATGCCGCGTGTGGATGGCATGGAGCTGCTGCGCCGCGTCCGTGCGCTCCCGCATGCGCCCCGCGTCATCCTCATCACCGCGCACGGCTCGGAGCGCCATGCGGTGGAGGCCATGAAGCTCGGCGCGCTGGACTACTTCCGCAAGCCGTTCGACGTGGACGACGTGCTGGCCGTGGTGCGCCGTGCGCTCGGGATGGTCCGGCTGGAGGCGGAGAACGAGCGGCTGTCCGGCGAAGTGAACCTGCTGCGCTCGCTGGTCTTCGTGTCGCCGTCCATGGCCCGCCTGGCCCTGCTCATCCAGCGCGTGGGCCCGCGTGACGTCACCGTGCTCATCACCGGTGAGAGCGGCACTGGCAAGGAGCGCGTCGCCGAAGCCCTGGTGCGCGCCTCCCCGCGCGCGGACAAGCCCTACGTGCGCTTCAACTGCGCAGCCCTCACACCGGAGCTCGCGGAGGCGGAGCTCTTCGGCCACTCAAGGGGCGCCTTCACCGGAGCCGTGCGCGCCCGGCCCGGCCTCTTCCGCGAGGCTTCCGGAGGCACCCTGCTCCTGGACGAAGTGGGAGAGCTCGCCCTGCCCCTCCAGGCGAAGCTCCTGCGCGTCCTGCAAGAGGGCGAGGTGCGGCCCGTGGGCGAGGACCGCGCCTTCCCCGTGGACGTCCGCGTGCTGGCCGCCACCCACCGCGACCTTCCCCAGCGCGTGGCGGAGGGCCGCTTCCGCGAGGACCTGTACTACCGACTCAAGGTCGTGACGCTCCAGGTGCCCCCGCTGCGAAGCCGCCCGGAGGACATCGCAGCGCTCGCGAAGCATTTCCTCGCCCGCCACACCGAGCGCTTCCGCATGCCGCCAGTGGCGCTCACGCCCGCGCTCCTGGAACGCCTCACGGCCCACCCCTGGCCCGGCAATGTGCGCGAGTTGGAGAACGCCCTGGAGAGCGCCGTGGTGCTGTCTCCCGACGGCACGCTGGACCTGGAGCTGCTGCCCGGCGGAGGCCCCAGCACGCCCCTGCCCCCATCCACCGGCGCCACCCTGCGAGAGAAGCTGGACGCGCACGAGCGGGAGCTCATCCTCGCGGCGCTCGCGGCATCCAAGGGCCAGCGCACGGAGGCCGCGAAGGCGCTGGGCATCGGCCGTGCCACGCTGCACGACAAGCTCCGCAAGCACGGCCTCCTGAACGAAGACGACGAGCCGGAGCGCTGACGGCGTACGGCTCCGGCGCCCCCCGCCGCGGGGTTCCCTGGCGAGAACTCCGGAAGTCCCCTCCCGGACGCATGGCGTGGATCCAGCAGCGCCCGCGTTGACCTGTCCGCCAGGAATGACAGAGAACTCACGAGGAGCATGACGCCGGAAGGAGCGGGGGCATGGAGTTCGGCAAATCCGACCACGAGGCCCTGGCCCGCTGGGCCGCTGACTGCGCCGAGCACGTGCTCCCCTTCTTCGAACAGAAGTTCCCGGAGGACCTCCGTCCCCGCCGGGCCCTCGAGGCCGCTCGGGCCTGGGCACAGGGAGCACTGGCGATGAGCGAGGCACGCGCCGCCGCCTTCGCCGCGCACGCCGCCGCCCACGATGCCACCGCGCACGCCGCCGCCTGCGCCGCCGCCCGTGCCGCGGGTCACGCCGCCGCCACCGCCCACGTCGTCACCCATGCACCGCACGCCGCCACCTACGCGGCCACCGCCGCGGCCCACGGCGCCGCCGAAGCCACCGACGTCGCGGAAGTCACCGCCCGCGAGCGCGAGTGGCAACGGCAACAACTCCCGGAGCACCTCCACGCGCTGGCGTTTCCGGCGCGCACCAACCGCTGAACGCACTGGGGGTGCGCGACGCAACCCGGCCATGACACCTGGCGGGCACTGCCACGCCCTGCCGTTTGACAAAGCGGGTAAAATCAGATTTCCATTTTTATCATGAACTTCAAATATCCGGTGCTGTGCTCGGTGGTGATGGCCTCCCTCGCCTGTGGCGGCGAAGCGTTCGAGGAGGACACGGTCGCGGCGGAGGACCTGGCCACCACGCGGCAGGCGGCCTTCTCCGGTGTGAACGGCACGGTGTGCGAGGAGAGCCCGTACAACTGCAAGCTGCGGCCCTCGGGCGGCAACCGCGTGCAGACCAACGACACGAGCGACGACGACTCGTGGGGCATCACCGTGGGCGTGCCCATCCGTGACGGCAACGGCACCATCATGGGCACGTCCACCCGGACGCGCTCCCTCTTCAACTACGGCCAGACGCGCACCTTCGCCGGGGAACTGCACGCGTTCGCCACGTCGACGTCCAACTCCAGCGCGGGCTGGCTGCCCATGTCCGCCATCCTGGGGCGCACCTCCTTCGAGGAGAAGGTCGGCCACGTCTCCGCGCTGAGCTCCGGGCTGAGCAAGATGGCGTGCTACGCCGTGCGCAACTCGCACGACACCACGCTGGAGTTCAAGAAGGTGGTCTACGACAGCACGGCGGTGCACGAGCGCGCTGGTGACTACCTGCCGCTGGTGCGCGCCAACGGCCTGCGCTCGGTGAACCTCGCCTTCAACGTGCCGGGCTTCGGCCTGGGCGGCGTGGCGGTGGACCACTTCCCCGCGGGCACGAAGTTCCAGCGCCTGGACGTGCCGACGAACTCGGGCGCGCCCTCCATCGACATCCCGCTCTGGGTGCAGGACAGCGTGGGCCGCTACCGCCAGCAGTCGGGAACCATGAAGTTCATCTACGGCTACGTCATCGCCGCCACCGGCACCCGCCGCAACGGCTGGATGGCGTACGACGCGCTCGAGGTCAGCTCCGGCTGCCCCTGACAGCAGAACGCCCCATCCCCCCGAGCCCCCGTGAACCGCTCCGCGATCCTCTCCCTCCGCCCGGGCCGCGTCCTGGCCGCGCTGGCGCTGCTGCCCTTCCTGGCCAGCGCCGCGCCGCTCTACGTGAGCCCCAGCGGCTCTGACTCCAACGCCGGCACCTCCGCCTCCGCGCCGCTGAAGACCCTCCAGGCGGCCCTGGACAAGGCCACCGCTGGCACGACCATCAACCTGGCCGCGGGCACCTACCGCGAGCGGCCCACGACGAAGCGCGCGGGCACCGCCACCGCGCCCATCACGATCAAGGGGCCGGAGACGGGCAAGGCGCGCTCCGGGCGCTACAAGGCGGTGCTGTTCGGCACGGGGCGCATCTTCAACATCGACCACAGCCATTACGTGCTGGAGGGCTTCACCATCGATGGGCAGGAGAAGCTGCTCAACGCGTCCTGGCCCACGTCCCTGTCCGGCGTGAGCGCCTTCAAGGACGCCAACACCGGCGTCGTCGCCGACGGCCGGCTCATCTACATCGGCTCGTCGGAGACGTCTCGGGACATCACCGGCGTGGTGATCCGCGACATGTTCCTCAACGGCGCGGGCGGCGAGTGCATCCGCATGCGCAGCAACGCGCACCACAACGAGATCGCCAACTCCGTCATCCAGTGGTGCGGCCTGTACGCCAAGAGCAGCAGCGACGGCTACCGCTACCACAACGGCGAGGGCGTCTACATCGGCACCAGCCCCAAGTCGACGGACCAGCCGATGTATGCGAATGACACCAGCTCCTTCAACAACGTCCGCGACAACACCATCCACACGTACGGGTCGGAGTGCCTGAACGTGAAGGAGAACGCGCACGACAACACGTTCGCGCGCAACGACTGCCGCTACAACGACGAGCCGCTGGAGTACCTGGGCAGCCTCGTGGAGCTGCGCGGCCACCACAACGTGCTGGACTCCAACGTCCTCGCGGTCAGCCGCAGCTACGCGCTCAAGATGAAGTCGGACTCGGACGCCTATGACCTGGGCGGCAACTCCGCCACGAACAACACGTTCCAGCAGGCGACGGGCGCGTTCATCCGCAACGACAACGACGCGGCGCAGGCGACCTTCTGCGGCAACACGTTCGACACGACGGCGCCCGTGGTGACGGGCACGTCCGTGGGCACGCCCACCGCGCCGTGCGCGGGCCCGGGGCCGGACAACTTCGAGTCCTACACGTCCTTCCCCGCGGGAGGCTGGACGAACGCCAGCGGCAACGGGACCTGGGCCATCGTCACGGACGGGACGAAGGCGGCGCGCCAGCAGTCCACCTCATCGGCGACCTACATCGTCACGGGCGGGCAGGCCACCTGGGCGAACTACTCGTACTCGGCCCGGGTGAAGACCGGCTCCACGTCCATCCGCAACGGCCTGGTGGCCCGGTACGTGGATGGGAACAACTTCTACTTCCTGGTCCTCCACAACGGGAACCTGGTGCTGAACAAGAAGGTCGCCGGCTCGACGACGACCCTTCAGACCGTGCCGTTCACCGCGAGCACGTCCACGTTCTACACGCTGACCCTCACCGTCAGCGGCACGTCCCTCCAGGGCTTCGTGGACGGCGTGCTCCGCGTGCAGGGGACGGACACGAGCCTGACCGCGGGCAAGCCCGGCTTCTACGCCACGGGCGTGGCGACCTACGACGACGTGCGCGTCACCAGCCCGTAGCTAGCGGGCCTTCTTCGCGAGGGACTTCACGACGAACCGGCCGTCGACGTAGTCGACGGTGCCCAGCTTCTTCCCATACACGCCGGCCGGTTCGTCCACGTTCGCCTTGATGGTGATGACGCGGCCCTTGCGCGGCAGGGCCAGGGTGATGATGGAGCCCGCCCAGTCCTTGAGGGTCTGCTCGCTCAGGCCCTTCCTGGCGTTCGGCTTGAGGAGCCCCGCGTCGGTGTAGAGCTGGACGGCGTCCGCGTCGGAGAGCTGCAAGGCCGTGTTGTCCGCCTTCAGCCCTTCCGCATCGCACCTGAAGACCGCCGTGCGGCTCACGGACGCGCCGGACGACACCACCACCAGGTGGTAGCCGTCCGGGTTCTTGAACAGGGCGGCCTCGTACGTCTCGATGAGGTCCGGGCTCTCCACCAGCGCGTAGCCGTTCGGCACGTCGCGCACCTTCAGGGACTCCGCGATGAACTGGGGCGTGATGGGCTCGCCGGAGTCCCGCGCGACGTCCAGCGTGCCGCCATCCTTGTAGCGGTCGAACAGGTGCCGCAGCGCGACCTCGATGTTCGTGGTGGCGCAGCCGGCCTTCGCGGGCGCGGCTTCGGGGTTGGCGGCGGTCAGGGCCAGGATGAGCGCGGTCTTCAAGAGAATCACAACGGCTCCTTTCAGCGGGGAAACGCCTCCAACCAGGCAACGCCGCGCAGCAACAGCCGGCGGGCGTCAAAGAGATGGGAGGGCGCCTGGCCAACCGCTCCCGCGCGGCCGATTCCCTCCGTCAGGCATTGCTCTCCAATGAGCGTGAACGGATCCACGCTGGACGCGCGCAGGGCGTCGGTCACCGGCTCGCTGGTGTCGAACTCCTCGAAGTCCACCCAGCGCCGCTCGCCGTTGACGAGCAGCGGCCGCTGGTAGCGGACGACGCGCTTGCCGGGGAGGTCCGCCAGGTGCTCCGCGTGGTGCAGCAGCGTGAGCTTCTCCAGCGGAGCCCCGAGCATCAGCACCTTGCCCCCGGCCTCCACCAGCCGGGCCAGCGGCGAGCCGGGGCCGTAGCCGTAGCGGAAGGGGTGCTCGGAGCACAGCCACTCCGCCCGTGCGCCGATGGCGACCATGCCCGCGTCCGGATGGTCGCTGCGGACCGCGCCGGGCCACGTCCGCAGCGTCTCCGCGAGGATGCCGTGGTCGCGGGTGGCCCGCGCGATGCGCTTGTCGAAGGTCGGAATCTCCTCCCGGAGGCGCGCGTCCTCGAAGTCCTCCGGCTCCACGCCCATCTCCCAGTCCAGGTACGCCATGAGCGTGCCCCGGGAGCCCACCGCGTCGAGCAGCGCCTGCACCACGGTGTTCACACCGCCCAGGACGGGCCCCACGCTCCGGAGGCCGGCGTGGACCATCACGACGTCGCCCTCCTCCATGCCCAGCCGCCGCAGCGCCTCCCTCAAGTCGGTCCGGGTCGCCAGAGGCTTCGTCGTCATGGTGCGCCGTCCTTCCTGTCGCAGGGGGAGCCCAAGGATAGCAACAGCCCCGCCCCGTGGACGCACCCGCACTGTCTCCCCCCACGCAGTCGCCTGCCACCACTGGTCGGGCTGGGGGGCACGCGGTGGGGTGAGCAGCCTCCTCGCGCGGAGGCGCAAGGCCTCCAGCCAGGGGGAAGCACCATGCAACGGATTCGAGGTGGGGTCGTGACGTGGCCCCTGGCGCTGTTGCTCCTTGGGGACACCACCGCGAAGGCCAGTGAGCCCAGCGAGGCGCGGCCTGTCCGGTGCGGCGAGGTGCTGACCCGGGACACGCGGCTCACGAGCGACCTGTCCTGCCCGGGCACGCCCGAGCCCGCGCTGCGGATCGCCGCCCCGGGCGTCGTGCTCGACCTGGGCGGCCACACCGTGCGCCGCTCCGGCCCCGCGACCGATGACTCCCTGGGCATCGTGGCCGAGGAAGGGAGCACGGTGCGCAACGGCACGGTGCGTGGGTTCGACTCGGGCTACGTGTTCGACGCCGGGCCGGTGTGGCTGCACCAGGTGGCGCTGCTCGACAACCGGACCGCCATCTACCATCGCCTGGGCTACGCCCAGGTCCTCATCACGGACTCCCAGCTGGCCGGGAACACCTTCGGCATGCGCAGTGAGTTCGACGCGGCCAATGGCGTCGTCGACGTGCGGGGGTCCCAGTTCACCGGGAACGGGACCGTGCTGTTCGTGGATGACCACGAGGTCAACGTGTCCGGTTCGACCTTCACGCTGAACGCGAACGTCCTCTTCTGCTTCTACGGCCGTGTCCGCTTCAGGTCGAGCACGCTCGCCTGGAACACCTCCGTGGCCGACCTGACCTGGAACAGCAGCGCCTTCGACAACTGCTGGGAGCTCGTCTTCGACAACACCGTCATCGCGAACAACACCGCGTTCGGCACGCCCGAGCATCCCGACTGGGAGCCCTTCGACTTCCAGCTGCGCAACTCCTGGGTGATGAACAACGGCGGCGGCCTGAAGGTCGCGACCCGGACCGTCGACATCCGGAACAACGTCTGGTGGGACAACGCGGGAGGACTGACCCTGTCCGACCTGCCGGAGTTCGAGCCCACGCCGCTCGTCGGCCCCGTCCACGGCAACCGCTTCCTGGCGAACGACGGCGACGGCCTGCGCGTCCTCCCCGGCAGCACCCCCACCCTCGCCAGAAATATCTCCCAGGGCAACACGGGCTGGGGCATCCACGCGCCCACGGCGATTGACGCAGGAGGCAATGCCGCACGCGGCAACGGCGCGGGCGGCTGCGTGGGGGTCGTCTGCGCCCCGTAAGGCATTGAAAGGGCTTTCGGCCGGCCCATTGTCTTCCATTGAAAGACAGCGCTATCCTGGCGGGGAAACACCTTCCCCCAAAACCCAGGAGAAGCGAATGCGCATGGCAATGATTGCCGGGCTGATGGCTGTCGGTCTGCTCGCGGGCTGTGGCGGTGCCGCGGAAGCGGAGCCGATGAGCCCCGAGGAGGCGAACCGCGTCGTCGAGATGGCGGTGCCCAGCGCCTGTACCGACGCGTGCGACGCGAAGTACTACCAGTGTTACTTCGGCGGCGGCGACCCGTACTACTGCAACAGCTATCGCGCGTTCTGCATCTCGCAGTGCCCTCCCTGAGAGCGCTCCGCGCTGAAGGGACTGGCACCGCCGGGCCCCGGCAAGCGACCGCTCGGGCCTGACGCGGGACCGCTCGGGAAGCGGAAGTCCTCCCGGGCGGCCCGCGCCGCGATGCTTCGTGGCATGAATGCCTCGAGGCATCCTCTCTCCTGGTCGGCCTTCTCTCTCGGGCTCGTCACGGGCCCCATCACCTGCGGCCTGTTCGTGCTGGCGGCCTGCATCGGCGCCTCGGCATCTGGCTGGGGATACGCGCTGGGAGGCGTCCTGCTCTCGCTGGGCCTCCTCACGAAGCCCTGGCGGACGCGGCGGGGCCTGACCCGCGTGGGACTGGCGCTCCTCGTCACGGTCGCGGCGGTCCGGCTCGCGGTGGCGGATGGCGCCCGGGTGCACACCGAGCGGCTGCCGTCGCCGGGAACGCGTTACCTGAACCGGCTGGTGGACGAGCGCGACGGGACGCTCGTCGCGGCCCACGCGCTCCTGCTCGCGCGGCGGCTGCCCGCCTCGGACGCGGCCGGGTTCATCCCCGCGCTGGAGTCTGCCTTTGAGCGGCTCGCGCGGGAGGAAGGCCCGGTGGCCACGCCCGCCATCGCGACGTGGCTCGGGCTCCAGTCACCGGAGGCCTTCGACACGGTGGTCATCACCCCGGAGCACCCCAGTCCTGACACGGCCGTGGTGATGCTCCACGGCTTCGCCGGCAACTTCACCGTGTATTGCTGGCAACTGGCCCAGGCCGCCCGGGCCATCTCCGCGAGGACCGTCTGTCCTTCCGTGGGCCCACAGGGCGCCTGGTGGACGGAGGACGGCGCGAGGACGCTCGAGCAAACCCTGACGGGGCTCAAGGCCCGGGGCATCCGCCGCGTCTACCTGGCGGGGCTGTCCAACGGAGCCGTGGGGGCGCATGTCCTCAGCAGCCGTGTCGCGGACTCGGGCCTGGAGCTGCGGGGACTGGTGTTGATCTCCGGTGCGGAGCGCCGGGCGGCGACGCCCGAGGTCCCCGTGCTGTTCGTGCAGGGGACGCGCGACACGATGATGCCCGCCAGCCTTGCCCGGGACGTGGCCGCGCGTCTGGGAAGGCGCGCGACCTGGTTCGGCGTGGACAGCGGGCACTTCGCCTTCCTGGACCGCCATGCCGAGTGCCAGGAGGCCATCACCACCTGGCTGCTGCGGCAGGAGGGCCGCGCGTCACGGTGAGGGCTGCGCCGACACGCGGTCCTTCGCCGCCACCAGCTCCTCGCGCCGCAGCAACAGCCGTGCGTTCGCGTTGGGCAGGATGCGCACCTGGAAGCGACGCTGGGCCCCGTCGTCCTCCGCGAAGACGTTCCGGTCGCTCACGAGCAGCAGCGCCGTGGGCACCACGTACCGCGCCGAGTGGTTGCCGTAGTAGTGCACCACCACGTGGTACGGGCCCGGAGCGGCCTTGCGCGCGTGGTACAGCTCCGGCCCCAGGCCATCCGTGATGTCCCAGTACAGCCGCCCGCCCAGCGACGACCGCATGTGCTGGTAGAAGCACTTCTCGCCGTTCGGCTCGATGACCCACAGGTCGATGTCCGTGTTGTCCGAGTTCCAGTGCGTGGTGAGCTGGTAGTCGATGGGCCGCGCGTCCGAGGACAGCGCCTCGCCGTCGGGTCCGCGCAAGTCGTTGCGGCGCTCGCGCAGCAGGGGGGCCACCTCCGCGAGTTGGGCCTGCCGCTCCAGCCCCGCCAGCATGCGGGCGTAGTGGAAGCCCGCCACCGTCCGCAGCTCCTCGCCATGGCGCGGCCACGAACGCGCCAGGACGATTTCATAGTTCCGCGCGGCCTCCGCGTAGCGCCCCGCCGCATCCAGCGCGAGCGCCTCCTCCAGGAAGGCCTGCGCCTCGAAGGGACGGTTGAGGCGCACGTGCTCGAAGAGCTCCGCCGCCGCCGGGTACTGCCCCAGCGCCAGCAGGCCATACCCCACCAGCCGCAGCGCCTCCGCGTCGCGAGGCCGCAGCTCCACGGGCGACGACAGCGCGCGCACGGCGCCCCAGGTGTCACCGGAGAAGGCGCGGCTGCGGGCCACGGCCTCGTAGATCATCACGTCGTCCCGGTTCTCCCGCCGTGCCTTGCGGTAGGTCAGCTCGGCCTGGAGCCGCTGCTCACCGCCCGAGTAGGGCGCGTCCCGCAGCGGCTGCCGCTTCAGGAGCGCGGGCACGCCCTTCTGCCCGGTGAGCCGGGCCACCAGCGCGCGGCCTCGCGCGGGCACGTCATCCAGCGCGATGCCCAGCAGCTTGTCGCGGCGCTGGTCCTCCTCCCTGCGCCGCAGCGACTCCAGGTTCTCCAGGTCCACCTGCGCGTCGCGCACGGCGTAGCGGGTGTAGTCGCCCTCGGACTCCAGCACGAGCATGGACGCGCGGGCGTTGGCCAGCCGGTAGTGCTGGCTGAGCGCCACCACCATCCGGTCCAAGCGCTCGTCATCCAGGGACACCAGCCGGGACACGAAGAGCTCCGCCCACGCCCGGGGTGCGAAGGCGCTGTCCTCGCCGGACGGCAGGGGGATGCGCAGCGTGCGCTCGGGGCCGGTTCCCGCCTGGGTCACCACCTCCAGCGCCGCGTCGCCCTTGCCCGGCAGCCGGCCCGCCACCTGGAGCTCCTGGCCGGGGAAGACGAGCCGGGGCCGGCCCGCCACCACCAGGTCCTTCACGTCCGCGCCCACCACGGCCACGCGGGACAGCACCACGGACGCCGCGCGGTGCGCCTTCGCCGCGGCCTCCACCTCCGCCGCGGACAGGACGTTCACGACGCGCCCCCCGCTGGAGCGGGCCAGCGCGTCGAAGAGCTCCGTGTTCACCGCCGCCTCGCCGAAGCGGTACGTCACCCAGCGCAGCGACTCCACGCTCGGGTGCCGGGAGAGGAGCGCGTCCACGCGGCTCTGCCCCCAGGTGATGTTGCCGTCGGAGAGCAGGAACGCCGTCACGCGCTCCCCGGAGACGGACGGCTTGAGCCATTCACGTCCGGCCCGGTCCAGCTCCTCCAGCGCGCCGTCCACGTGGGACGCGCCCTCCAGGAAGACGTGCTCCAGCTCCGCGAAGCTCGCCTGCCGGTGCGCGGCGTCGTTGGGGCGGAAGCCCGGTCCGTGCAGCCAGCGGGGGCGCACGTCGAAGAGGAGCACCGCGTACTCCTTCAGCGTCGCGTCCTTCTCCAGCAGCGCGCGAAGCGTGGCCGCCTGGATGGCCCAGGCGTTGCCGTCCTCGGAGGACAGCGACGTGTCCACCACCAGCACCGCCCGGCCCGTGGGAGGCCCCTCCGCGCCGGAGGTGAGCCGGCCCGGCAGCCGCACCCGCGCGTGGAAGGCGCGGCCCGGAAGGCCTGCGGCGTCGGCCCCCACCAGCACGTCCGCGTCCTCGCCGCGAGGCTTCAGCGCCAATCCCAGCGCGCCGTCCCCCGAGAGCGTCGGGAAGTCATGGACCTGCCACGCGCCCACCGTGCGGGCCTTCGCGCCCGCATCCGGCTGCACCGCGACCTCCAGGGCCTGTCGCGGATCCACGTGGACGCGAGCGCTGACGCGCAGCTCCTTGCCCGCGCCCGGGGGCAGCGGCCACGTGTAGCGCAGGCGCGTGCCGTCGAAGAGGAGCGTCTGCTCATACGCGATGACGACGCGCTTGAGCGACTTCGGAGGCAGGGGGAAGACGCGGGCACTGAAGGTGGAAGCGCCGGACCATTCGAGCAGCGCGGGGTCCACGTTGCGGCGCACGACGTCCTCGTACACCTGCCGTGCGCGCTTCTGCTCCACGACGCGAGCCTCCTGGATGTCACCCCAGGAGCGCTTCGAACCACGAGCAGCCGGAGGCGCGGAGGCGGCGAGCTGCTCCGACTCCGTCGAATTGTCGCCGAGTGGCGGCAGCAGGTCCGACGACTGGAACAGCGACGGCGTGTCCACCGCCACCGCGCCGGAGTACAGCGCGAAGCCCGCCACCGTCGCGCCACCGGGCAGCGGGTAATAGAACGTGCCTTCGAGGCTGCGGCCGGTGTCGTTCTCGAAGAGGTGGTCGACCACGGTGCGCGCGCGGGAGCCCTGGATGTACGTGACGACGCGCACGGCGCGGGCCTTGAGGGGCTGGTAGCGGCCGTCGTCGCTCATCACCAGCACCTTGGCGGCGCGGGGCGCGGCCTCCACGCGAGGCAGCACGGGCTTCGGAGCCTCCGGTTCGGCGGCCTGCTTCTTCGCGGGCGCCGCGCCGCGTCCAACGGCGCCGACTCCACCTCCTCCACTACCGGCCCCCCGGATGACCTGCATGGAGGAACGCAGACGCGCCTCCGGCATGGGAGGCGCGGCGGATGGGGCTGGCACTGCGAGCTGCCCACCGACGACGCCACCGATGACTCCCCCGGCGACGCTCCCCTCCACCTCCTCGGCGTCTTCAGTGGGAGCCGGCGGCACGCTGTCCATCACGTCCGTTTCCCCCAGCCCGGGTGCCTCCATGGCGAGCGCCCTCGGCGGTGCGGCCCTGCGCTCAAGGGCCTCCCGTCGGCGGTTCGTGTCCGGCGAGAGCGCCTGCAGCTCTTCATCGGAGAGCACCCGCGGATCCGCCACGGAGTCACGCAGCGCCGCGAGGTCCACCTCCCCCGTGTCTGGCTGCCCCGCGGCAGTGACGGGCGCCACCAGCCCCGCCTGGACGAAGGGCGCCGGAGCATTGGCCGGCGCCGCGACCGGAGCAGGGGCCTTGGCCGGGGCGACGTCAGCGTCCCGTTTACAACCCCAGGCGAGGAACCCCATCAGCAACACGACGGAGGAAGCACGAAAGAGGCGCATGATTGGAACGCTAACCCATCCGCCACTGGCGAGCGCATGCCCGCCAAGACATGGCCAGCCCATGACACCGCCATGACGCGATAGGTTCCCGAAAAAGGAGGAGGCCCATGGACTGGTCGGCTGCGCAGTACACGCGGTTCGAGGACGAGCGGAACCGTCCCATCCGGGACCTGCTCGCGCGGGTCCCCACGCCCGAGGTGAAGCGCGCGGCGGACATCGGCTGTGGCCCCGGCAACTCCACGGAGCTGCTGCGCGCCCGCTTCCCCCAGGCGGCCATCACCGGCATGGACAGCTCACCGGACATGCTGACCGCGGCGCGCAAGCGGCTGCCGGACGTCCGCTTCGACCTGGGAGACATCGCGACCTGGAGCGACCCGGGCCCCTACGACGTCATCCTCGCGAACGCGGTGCTGCAATGGGTGCCAGACCACTCCACCCTCCTGCCATCGCTCTTGAGCAAGCTGGCGCGGGGCGGAAGCCTCGCCGTTCAGATGCCGGACAACCTGGACGAGCCGTCGCACCGGCTGATGCGGCAGACCGCCAGCGAGGGCCCATGGGCCGGCAAGCTGGGAGCCGCCGCGAACGCGCGGACGGCCCGCCTCGGTGCCGACTGGTACTTCCGCGTGCTGCGTGACGCAGGCGCCACGGTGGACGTCTGGCGCACGACCTACTTCCACCCGCTGACGGGAGGCGCCGGCGCGGTGGTGGAGTGGTTCAAGGGCTCGGGGCTCCGGCCCTTCCTCGAACCGCTCGATGCGGGTGAGAAGACAGAGTTCCTCAATCGCTATCAGGCCGGGATCGCCAAAGCCTATCCTGCCCTGCCGGACGGCACGGTCCTGCTGCCCTTCCCCCGGTTGTTCATCGTCGCGACGTCGTGACAGGCCATCTCGCGTAGAGTTCGCGCCATGCGAATCCCTATCCTCGCCCTGTCCTGCCTGTTCACCGTCGCATGTGCACACGCTCCCTCCAGCGCGCCCACGGCCGCCGGGGAGAAGACCGCTGACCTTCCCCCCATCGAAGCCCCCGCGGCACCGATGGCGGGCTGGAAGCAGGCGAAGCGGGCCTCCGCCCTGATGTACGAGGAGAAGTACGCGGAGGCCCTGGCCCTCTATGAGCAGATCCGGTCCAAGGGCAACGCGGATCCGAACGCCGCGTACTCGGCCGCGTGCGCGGCGTCGCTGCTCGGAAAGCGGCAGGAGGCGCTGGATTGGCTGTCCCATGCGGTCCAGTCCGGCTTCCGCGACGAGGCCCGGATGAAGAAGGACGAAGACCTCGCGCCGCTGCGTGACGACCCGGCGTTCATCACGCTGGCGGAGCGGATGCCGACGCTGCCGGAACCGCACCCCTATTCCAACGAGGAGCTGAAGCGGCTCTTCACGGAGGACCAGGCGGACCGTCAGGGGCCCTTTCCAAGCAAGGAGGCCTGGAAGAAGATCTCGGCGCGCGATGCCCAGCGGCGGCATCGCGTCCAGGAACTCCTGGCCCAGGGTGCCCTGAAGGAGGGAGCGGACTTCCTCGCGGCGGGGTTCATCTTCCAGCATGGCAACACGCTGGAGGACTACGCCCTGGCACGGCGGATGGGCGCGGAGGCCGCGAAGCGCGGGCACCCCTCGGGCCTGTGGCTGGCCGCGGCGGCGTGGGACCGGTGGCTGATGAACGCGGACCGCCCGCAGCGCTTTGGCACCCAGTACAAGATCGACCCGGCGGACAAGGCCATGAAGCTCCACCCGGTGGACCCCAGCGTGACGGACGAGGAGCGCGCCCGCTGGGGCTTCCCGCCGCTCGCCGAGATTCCCTCCGTCATGCGCATGCCGTGACGGCCCTTCCCGTTCATCGTCGCGGCGCGGTCGTCATCAGCCCGGAGGCCATCCGTCCCAGCGTGGCGACAGCGTCCTCGATGCGCGGCGTCCACGGCTGGCCGCAGCTCAGGCGGATGAAGTTCCGGTAGGAGTCCGGCCGCGCGGAGAAGATGGACCCCGGCGCGATGCTGATGCCCGCCTCCAGGGCGCGTGCGTTGAGCGCGTGTGCGTCCACCGAGGGCGGCAGCTGCACCCAGAGCAGCAGGCCTCCTGACGGCAGGGCCACCCGCGTGCCCTGGGGGAAGTGCTCGGCGACAGCGTGCGCGACGTGCTCCACCTGCGAGGCGAGGTTGCGGCGCAGGCCACGCAGGTGTCTGTCATAGCCACCGCTCTCCAGGAAGCGCGCGACCGCCGCATGGGTCAGCAGCGGTGAAGCCACGGTCTGCGTGAACTTGAGCAGTTCCATGCGCTCCCGGAACCGGCCCGGGGCCACGAAGCCCACGCGGAAGCCCGGGGCGATCGTCTTGGAGAAGGAACCACACAGCATCACCAGTCCCCGCGTGTCGAAGGCCTTGCACGGGCGGGGACGCTCCGGACCGAAGTGCAGGTCGCCGTAGATGTCGTCCTCGATGAGCGGCACGTCGTGAGCGGTCACCAGCTCCACCAGCCTGCGCCGGTTGTCCTCCGGCATGCAGCTGCCCACCGGGTTGCTGAAGCTGGGGACCACCAGCACCGCGGCCACCCGCCGCCGCTCCAGCGCGGACTCCAGCGCGTCCAGCTCCATGCCATGGCGCGGATGGCAGGGAATCTCCAGGGCCTTGAGTCCCAATGACTCGATGGCGAGCAGCGTGCCGTAGTAGGCGGGAGACTCGATGGCGATGGTGTCACCGCTGCGCGCGGCGGCGACGAGCGACAGGCACAGGTGCACCGCTTCGGAAGCCCCGTTGGTGGTGATGAAGTCGTCGGCGCCCAGCGCGCAGCCCCACTCCAGCGAGCGCTTCGCCAGTTGCTGGCGCAGCAGCTTCGAACCGGCGGGCAGGTCATACATGACGCCTTCGGCCTGCTGCTCCCGTGCGAGCTGGCCCAACTCCCGCGACAGCCTGCGGGTGGGCAGCAGCTCCGGCGCCGGCCACGCGGTGCCCAGTTGCACGATGTGCGGCTCCCGTGACGCACGGTACAGATGCGACACCAGGTCGCTGACGGTGACAGGCGTCGCGGAGACCGGAGGGCGGGACACCGGAGGCTCGGCGAGCCGGAGCCGCACCCGCTCGCGCACGTAGTGGCCGGACTGGGGCCGCGTCTCGATGAGGCCCTGGGACTCCAACTGCACATAGGCCTGGAGCACGGTGGAGACGCTCACCCGCTCACGGGCGCTCAACTGCCGCACCGAGGGCAGCCGTTCACCCGGGCGCAGCGTGCCCGCGGCGATGGCGTCCTTCAGCCGCTCCGCGACGCTCTCGTAGAGCTTCAGGGACTGCGCACCTGCACCCATGGAGGGACCCTCCTCGAGACTTCAACGGATAGCGCCGGAGGCTCCGGCTGCCCAGGTACAGCTTCGCGACCCCGTGACCAGCACAGTTCGCCAGGCTGGAACTGTACTGGTCACAATCGCCATTCGCTGCATCTGTTCTGGTCGGGGCTTCGGACGCATGGTGGGTCCATCACGGGAGGACCGAGATGGTGGACCGTTTCACGCTGCTGAATCTCCCCTGGCTGCGAGCGCTGGCCGAACGCCTGTGGGGCCCCACATCCGAGGATTGCCAGGAACGGGTGTCGCTGCTGGAAGGCGGCCTGTGGAGCAGGCGCCTGCGCGGTTCATCGCGAAGGCTGCGCTGCGAGGAGGGAGAGGTCTGGCTCACGCTCGAGGGCGACCCGCACGACCACGTGCTCGGTGCGGGCGACACCCTGTCGCTGACCGCGGGGCACGTGGTGGTTCAGGCGCTGAGCGGCGCACGCTTCAACCTGTCCGGTTGTCGGACAGGTCTGCCTCGGGTTGACAGTCCGCGCGGGCTCGATTACCTCCACCGCTGATGCTCGTTCGCGCCGCCACGTTCAGGACCTGTTGTCACGGCATGTGTTGCCGTGTCGCGGCCGGTCCGTCCGTTCGCATGCGCTGAGCATCCCTCCGCGCATTCGCGCCTGTCGGTCTGGCCTGTTCCCGTCATCCGGGGACGGGCCTTTTCATTTTTCCCACCCCCATCCCGAAACCGTCCGGCGCCCCCGCTCCCGTGAGCGTGGGCGCCCCAGGAGCCCCCGATGCCGCACCGTCGTGACACAGCCCCCGTGTGGAGGCGCGCGTGATTGAACTGCGAGGCGTAGGCAAGGTCTTCGGGCACGGCGGCCGGCGCGTGACAGCCCTGCACGACGTGTCGCTGCACGTGCCACAGGGAGAGGTGTTCGGAGTGCTGGGGCGCAGCGGCGCCGGCAAGTCCACCCTCCTTCGCTGCGCCAACCTCCTGGAGCGCCCCACCACGGGCGAGGTGCGGATGGCGGGACAGGACCTGCTGTCGCTGAGCCCCGGCGAGCTGCGGCAGGCGCGACAAGGCATCGGGATGATCTTCCAGCACTTCAACCTGTTCGCCTCGCGCACGGTGGAGGGCAACGTCGCCTATCCCCTGGAGGTGATGGGCCTGTCGCGCGAAGCCATCCGGGCGCGCGTGGCGGAGCTGCTGTCGCGGGTGGGCCTGTCCGACAAGGCGCGCGCGTATCCCGCGCAGCTGTCGGGGGGACAGAAGCAGCGGGTGGGCATTGCCCGCGCCCTGGCGCCCCGTCCGCGTGTCTTGCTTTCGGATGAAGCCACGTCCGCGCTGGATCCGGAGACGACCCGCTCCGTGCTCGCGCTCTTGAAGGACCTCCAGCAACAGCTTGGTTTGGCGCTGCTGCTCATCACCCACCAGTTGGAGGTGGTGAAGGCGCTCTGTGGTTCGGTGGCGGTGCTGGAGGGCGGAAGGCTGGTCGAGCAGGGACGCGTGCAGGAGCTGCTCGCGACGCCGGAGTCCCGGCTCCGTGCGCTGTGCTTTCCGCCGCTCTCCCCGCAGGAAGCCGCCGTGGGCCAGCGCGTGGAGCTGTCCCTGACGGATGCGCATGCCCGCAGTCCGTTGATCAGCACCCTGGCCCGCCGCTTCGACGTGGACGTGCTGCTGCTGGAGGGCGCGGTGGAGCGCGTGGGCGGGGCCCGCGTGGGCCGGCTGCTCGTGGAGCTGCACGGCGCGCCAGGAGCGATAGCGGACGCGCGAACCTTCCTGCGCGACCAGGGGCTGACCGCCGGGGAGGCCGCCCATGGGTGACCTGCCGCGAGCGTTGGGGGTGGCCACCCTGGAGACGCTCTACATGACGTCGGTGGCGTCGGTGCTGGTGGCGCTCGCCGGCCTGCCGCTGGGCGTGTTGCTGGTGGTGACGGACCGGGGCGGGCTCTGGCCGGTGCCCGCGTTGAACCGGGTGCTGGGGACGCTGGTGAACGTGGGCCGCTCCATCCCGTTCATCATCCTGATGGTGGCCATCGTGCCGCTCACCCGGCTCCTGGTGGGAACCACCATCGGAACGACGGCGGCCATCGTGCCGCTGGTCGTGGCGGCCATTCCCTTCATGGGCCGGGTGGTGGAGCAGGCCCTGCGCGAAGTGGACGCCGGCCGGGTCGAGGCGGCCGTGGCGATGGGCTCCACGCCCCCGCGCATCATCCTCCGCGTGCTGCTTCCGGAAGCCCTGCCCTCGCTGGTGCGAGGCGCGGCGCTCGTCGTCATCAGCCTGCTTGGCTACAGCGCCATGGCGGGCGCGGTGGGCGGAGGCGGCCTGGGCGACCTGGCGGTGAAGTACGGCTACATGCGCTTTCGCGTCGACGTCATGTGGGGCTGTCTCGCGGTGCTGCTGGTGCTCGTGCAGCTCCTGCAATGGCTGGGAGAGCGTCTGGCCTCCCGCTTCGACCACAACGGCTCCCCCTCCCCTTCTCCTGATCACACGTAAACCCATGCGCACTTCCTTCCGAGTCCTGTCCGCCTTCCTCCTGTTCCTCGCCACGTCGTTGCTGGGAGGTTGCAAGCCCGCGCCCTCCGAGCCCGCGAGTGCCCACCGGCCGCTGAAGGTCGGCGTCAATCCCGTGCCCCATGGCGAAATCCTCCGCGTCGCGGCGAAGGTCGCGGAGCGGGAAGGCGTGCGGGTGGAGGTGGTGGAGTTCACCGACTACATCCAGCCGAACCTCGCGCTGGCGGATGGCCAGCTCGACGCCAACTACTTCCAGCACGAGCCCTACCTGGAGCGCTTCGCCAGCGAGCGCCACCTCGCGTTGAAGAGCGTGGGCGCGGTGCACCTGGAGCCGCTGGCGCTCTACTCGCTCCGGTACCGGCAGCTCGCGGAGCTGCCCGAGGGCGCGAAGCTCACCCTTCCAGCCGACCCCAGCAACGCCGCGCGGGCCCTGCACCTGCTGGCGAAGCAGGGACTGCTGACGCTGCGTGAGGGCGCGGGAGCGGACGCCACCCTCCAGGACGTAGTGAGCAATCCCCGCAGGCTGGAGCTGAAGGAGATCGACGCCGAGCAGCAGCCGCGCACGCTGGAGGACGTGGACGCCGCCGTCATCAACGGCAACTACTTCCTGGAGGCCCAGAAGCAACTGCACCTGGACGCCCACGTCCTGGCCCGTGAGTCCGCGACGCGCAACCCCCACGCGAACGTGCTGGCCGTCCGGACGGGCGACGAGAACCGCCCGGAGGTCCGTGCGCTGGTGAAAGCGCTCCAGTCCAAGGAGGTGCGCCGCCACATCGAAGCCACCTACGGCGGCGCCATCATCCCGGCCTTCTGAGCCGGGCATGGGCCCTGACGTCAGACGAGGTCGAGCCCGTACTGCGCCGCGGTCAGGTACTGGAGCATCACGAAGTAGACGCTGGAGGAGGCCTTGTGGCCCGAGGCCCCCTGGTACGACTTGATCATCTCGTTGCGCAGCTCCCGAAGCTGGGTCTTGTTCTGCTTGCGGTTCTCCGTGAAGGGATTGCTGAGCTCCGCGACCAGCTCACAGGCACTGGCGAAGGCGTCGAAGGAGTCGCCGTCCGTGTCCTCCAGCACCGCGTAGCCGTCCTGCTTCTTTCCACTGCCCTTGACCACGTCCGCCCAGAGCTGCGCGCGCACCCGCGCCCGCTCTTCCGAGACACTGGTCAGCAGCGCGATCTTCAGGTGCGCCTCGAGCGTGTCCACGCCCGGCCGCACCGACATCCCCCACATGCCCGTCGGGTTGAAGTCGAACGTGGGCCAGAAGCCGGGATCCGCCGGCAGCATCGCTCCGGTCTCCTTGCGCACGAGTGCGACGAGGCCCGCGCGCACCTCCTCGGGCTCATGCGCGTCCGGGAAGGCCTTGGTGCAGTCCTTCAGCGGAATCTCCTGCCCCAGGTGGATGGAGGACGTGAGCGGATGGGTGAGGTTCGCCACGACGGAGTTCACGGCCGTCACCGCGGAGAGATTCACCTTCTTGCTGTTGTGCACGGCGTCGTGCGGCGAGAAGTGGTGGAACACCTGCGGCTCCCCGCCCAGGTGCACCGTGAGCATCTCCTTCGCCTTCGCGCCGAGCACGACGGGCGGGGCGGAGAGGGCGTAGCAGGTGACGCTCACCTTGCTCTTGATCTTCGCGTAGACCTTCTCCAGCAGCTCGCCGCCCACCAGGTCCAGGTAGGCGCACTGCGCGAGCGCGCCCCCCAGGCTGTGGCCGGTGAAGATGATCTCTCGCGGCACCCGGCCGTGCATCGCCTCCAGGCAGGCCGCGGCCAGCGACTCCTGGCAGCTCGCGTAGGCGTACCAGAAGCCGGCGGAGAGCGTCGCGTTGCTGAACCGGCCGACACGCGCCTCCTTCAGGTGGTTCATGTCGGTGACCCAGTCCGGGCTCCCCGTGCTCTTGACCAGCGCCTGCCCCAGCGCGCGTCCACCGCTTCCGCTCCGGCTCCCGCGAAACACCACCACCAGCCGCTGGAGGGCCGGGTCATAGATGGCGGCCCCCAGCCAACTGGGCCAGCCCGCCTTCGGGTGCGTCTGGGTCATCCCCGTCATGCCCTGGAAGTAGCAGCACCGCTTCGAGCCGGTCGCCTGCGAGTGCTCGCGCCCCAGCAGGGTCTTCTCCCCGAAGAAGTCCTCAACCTTGATGGGGACGTCCTCGCCCCCCAGGTCCACGCCCTTGGAGAAGGAGATGGAGCGGTCCAGCTCCCTCGGATGGAAGAGGATGTACGGCGAGTCGCCAGTGCCCCCCCGGTACACGACCCCGAGCGTAGGGTCTGGCGGAGTCGTCAGCTCGTACTCGATGGGATCGAACTTGTGGACGTGCGCTTCGCTGCCGCGCAGCTTGTGCACCCGGGCCAGCACCCGGTCCCGCGCGCCCTGCCACAGCCCGGCCCCGTGGGATTCGTAGAACGGATCCATCGGGTAGACACAGCTCTGGGCGTACGCCTTGTAGGCGAAACGGCAGTACTCCAGCATCTCCAGCGCCGTCTCGGCATTGGGGTGGGGCACGGTGATGACTCCTGGGGAGCGAGTGTCGGAACCCCAGGATCAAACTGTCGACATTGATACAGAGTCAAGGTGAGCCCGGAGCGCATCACCCAGCGCATCGGGTGCTTCCAGCTGCGGGAAGTGACCCACGTCCTCCAGCTCCAGCACGCGCGCCCGGGGCAGGGTCTGTTTCCACCGGGACAGGTGCTCGGGCTTCACGACCTTGTCCGCCTTGCCCCAGACGACGAGCGAGGGAACGTTCGCGAGCCGGCCCAGTCCCTTGCCCTGCTCCTCCATCCACGGACCTTCGTGGGAGATGGAGCGCGCGAAGCCCCAGGTGCCCATCCGCGACACCCGGTCCGGGAACCGAGCCAGGAAGGACTGGTGCAGCTCGCGCGTCAGCTTCGCGCGGCGGCCCCAGGACATCTTCACCAGCACGCGCGCGGAGAAGTTCCAGGACAGGTACAGCCACCGCATCAGCGCGTTGTCGACGTTGGGCCCCTTCAGGTCCCACAGCCAGCTCTGCACCACGGTGAGGCTCAGCACCTTCTCCGGCGCCGCGATGGCGAGCGGCAGCGCGATGGGCCCACCGAAGTCATGCACCACCAGGTGGAACGGCCCCAGCGCCTGCTGCTCGAACCACGCGCGCAGGTTCTCCACGTGCCAGGGCAGCGAATAGGTGCGCCAGTCCCCGGGCCGCTCGCTGTCACCGAAGCCCAGGTGATCCGGCGCGAGCACGCGGTACGACGGCGTGAGCCGCCGGGCCACGTCCCGCCACTCGCGCGACGACGACGGTGTCCCGTGCACCAGCACCACCGGCGTGCCCTGCCCTTCCTCCCACCACGCCATCTCACCACCGGGAACCTTCAGCCGCTTCATGGGGCGTCCGCCTTTCGCCTGCGAAGAGCACCGGGCCACTTCCGCGCCACGGCGCGAATCACCTCGGCGGCGGGGTAGCCGCTCTCGTGCTGCAGGTACTGCTGGGTGAAGCCCTCCACCGTGGCGAAGAGCACCCGCGCTTCAAGGCCCGCCTCCGGCACCCCGCGCGCCGCCAGCGCCTGCTTCAGCCGCTGGTGCGTGGCCACCAGGAAGTGCTCCAGCGGCAGCTTCAGCCGCGCCAGCACCTCCGGCTGGTGACGCAGGCCCTGGCTCAGCCGCCAGAGGTCCCGGTGCGCGTCCAGCATCTCCGCGGTGGACGTGAGCAGGGCCGTGACGAACCCGCGCGCGGTGGGCTCACGGTCCGCGTCCTCCAGCGTCCGCGCGACGTCCACCATCGACGACTGCATCAGCGCCAGGAGCACCGCCTCCTTCGACTCGAAGTGCGAATAGAGCAGCCCCACCGCGATGCCCGCCTCTTCCGCGAGCGCGCGGACGGGAGTTCCATCAAAGCCGTGCCGGGAGAAGAGCCGCACCGCGGCCTGGAGCACGCGCTCCCGCGTCTTCTCCCGGAGGGCTGCGTTGGCGTCCGCCGAACGAGGCATGCCCCGCATCTTTGAGTGAACGTTCGCTCAATGTAAAGTCAGCGGTGCAAGGGCCGCAGGTCCGGCTCGATGAACCGGCTCCGCGCTTCGGAGCCGAAGAGGACCTCGCGGGAGTAGTAGTCCTCGAGCAGGTCCTTGCGCAGGAAGCGCGGGTTGTCGCCAATGAACGCGGTGAAGTCGCGGCCCGGAGCCGCCTCCACCTGCTCGCTGACGAGCCGCGCCCACGCCACCGTCACGGTCTCGTGGAACTTCTCCGGCACCCCGAGCCTGCGGGTCAACGTCTTCAGTCCCGCGCGGGTCAGCTCGACGGCGGCCTCACCGCCAGCCTTTCGCGTGTAGAGGTAGACCACCCGCACATGGTCCTGGTGCGTGAACCCGCTCACCTCCCCGCGTGAGAACCCATCGAGAAACGCGTCGTCATCATCCATGGCCGCCTCCGTCGGACCGATGACTCTACCCTTCCCTCGCACCCGGGGCTGCATTGACCGGTTTTTCAAGAAAAGCTAACTACACGGACTGTGCGAGGGCATCCGTCCCGGTGCCCGCACGTTCCCCGTGAGGCCGAATGAAACTGAAACTGACCCAGGCGGTGAGTGCCCTCTCCCTGCTGGCCGCGGCATGCGGCCCGATGCCGGAAGCACCGGAGTCCGACAGCGAGCAGTTCGGTCACACGGCGCAGATGATCCGCCGTGAGCGGGCCATCCCCGGTGAGTACATCGTCGTCCTGCGCGACTCCGCGAAGGACGTCCGGCAGCAGGGCGCGTCGAACATCGCCCGGGAGCTGACGTCCCTGGGCGGCGGCCGGGTGCTGCGGACCTACGAGCACTCCATCCAGGGCTTCCTCGCGAACATGACCGAGGCCGAGGCCCAGCGCCTCCTGTCCGACCCGCGCGTGGCCTACGTGCAGGAGAACGGCCTCATCCACGTGTCCGCGACGCAGACCAGCGCGACCTGGGGCATCGACCGCATCGACCAGCGGGACCTGCCGCGCAACAGCTCCTACACCTACAACGTCGACGGCACCGGAGTGCACGCGTACGTCATCGACACCGGCATCCGGCTGACCCACACGGAGTTCACCGGCCGCCTCGGCAACGGCTACGACTTCATCGACAACGACAGCGACCCGTCCGACTGCCACGGCCACGGCACGCACGTGTCCGGCACGGTGGGCGGCACGACCTGGGGCGTGGCCAAGAAGGTCACCCTCCACGGCGTGCGCGTGCTCGACTGCACGGGCTACGGCAACGACGCGCAGGTCATCGGCGGTATCGACTGGGTGGCGGCCAACCACGTCAAGCCCGCGGTCGCCAACATGAGCCTCGGCGACGTCGGCATCCAGGCCATCGACGACGCGACGGAGCGGCTCATCGCCGCGGGCGTCACGACGGTGGTCGCCGCCGGCAACGACGGCGCCAACGCCTGCAACTACTCGCCGGCCCGCACGCCCAACGCCATCACCGTGGGCTCCACCACCAGCAGCGACGGCCGCTCGTCGTTCTCCAACTACGGCACGTGCGTGGACATCTTCGCGCCGGGCTCGAGCATCACCTCGGCCTCCAACTCCGGCAACTCGTCCAGCACGTCGATGAGCGGCACGTCCATGGCCTCGCCGCACGTGGCCGGCGCCGCGGCGCTGTACCTGAGCGCCAACCCCGGCGCGACGCCCGCGCAGGTGCGCGACGCGCTGGTGAACAACGCCACGCCGAACAAGGTCACGAGCCCCGGGACGGGCTCGCCCAACAAGCTGCTGTACACGCTCTTCATCACCGGCGGCGGCGGCAGCGATACCACCCCGCCCACGACGTCCATCACCTCTCCCGCGGGCGGCTCCACGCTGAGCGGCACCGCCACCCTGAGCGCCAGCGCCTCCGACAACGTGGGCGTGTCGCGCGTGGAGTTCTTCGCGGGCACCACGCTGGTGGGCACGGCGACGGCGGCGCCCTACAGCGTCGCGTGGAACACGACGGCGGTGGCCAACGGCACCTACGCGCTGACCACGAAGGCGTACGACGCGGCGAACAACGTGGGCACGTCGTCCACGGTGTCGGTGACGGTGAACAACGGCACGGGCAGCTGCTCCATCTCCGAGCAACTCCTGGTGAACGCGGGCTTCGAGAGCGGCAACACGGGCTGGACCACGTCGTCGGGCGTCATTGACGGCAGCACGTCCGGCAGCGCGCCGCGCACGGGCACGTACAAGGCCTACCTGAACGGCTACGGCGCCACGCGCACCGAGTTCGCCTACCAGGACATCACCATCCCGGCCTCCGCGTGCAGCGCCACGTTCAGCTTCTGGGCGCGCATCACCACGGCGGAGACGACCACCAGCACGGCCTACGACAAGCTGGCCGTCCAGGTCCGCAACAGCGCGGGCACGGTGCTGGCCACGCTCGCCACGTACAGCAACCTGGACAAGGGCACGGCCTACGTGCAGCGCACGTTCGACCTGGCCGCGTACAAGGGCCAGACCATCCGCCTCTACTTCAACGGCACGGAGGACTCGTCGCTCCAGACGAGCTTCTTCCTGGATGACACCGCGCTGAACATCGTCCGGTAGTCCTCCGGACGAAACGACTCCGGGAACACCCAAGCTCCCCGGCTGTTCCAAGGCCTGGCAATCCCACCGGATTGCCAGGCCTTTCGAGCCGCTGCCGAAGGGAGGCCGCATGCCGGGCTCCAGCGCCGTCGTCCGTCAATCCGGCGGCGCGGCGAAGTGATGTGAGGGATTGACCCGCTACGACGCCACGAAGCCGTGGCCGCGGACCTTGTCCGGCGTGGTGCCCGTCATCCGCCGGAACATCGCGATGAAGGCGGACGCGCTGCTGTAGCCCAGATCCAGCGCGATGGCCTCCACCGCGTGTCCCTGCTCCAGCATCGCGAGCGCCTTGACCACGCGCAGCCGCTGGCGCCATTCGCTGAACGACAGCCCCAGTTGCTGCTGGCAGCGCCGCTCCAGCGTGCGCTCGGTGGTGTGCAGCGCCTTGGCCCATTCCGCCAGGGAGCGCTCGTCCTCCGGATGTTGCTCCAGCGCCGTGAGGACCGGCTCCAGGAGCGGATCATCGGACATGGGCAGGTAGCTGCCGTGCGCAGGGGCCAGCGTCAGTTGGTCGATGAGCACCCGGAACAACCGCCGCTCGGCGCTGGTACGTGGCCGAGCCAGGTCCTGGGCGCGCAGGTGTTCCATCAGGGACTTCATCAGCGGGCTGACCGCCATCGCGCACGCTGTCCTGGGCAGGCCCCGGCACCACTCGGGCGCGAGGTAGAGCGAGCAGTGACTCGCCTCGAAGCGGTTCATGCCCCGGTGTTCCAGGTCGGGCGGAAGCCAGATGCCGTACTGCGGCGGCGCGAGGTAGTGGCTGCCCGCCAGCTTGAGCTCCATCACCCCGCTGAACGCGTAGACGAACTCACCCCAGGGGTGACGGTGCTGCGGATAGCTCGCCGCCGCGGGCAGGCTCGCCGCACGGAAGTACACGGGGTGTGGAAGCTTTGAGGTGAAGGGAACCTGGAGCTGCTTCGCCATGGCGGCTTCTCGGCATGGGTTGTCGGAATCTCGCTATATCCATCAGCCCCGTCATGCGCACCATGAAGTCATGAGCGTTCAACGGAAACCCGCGGACGGCTTCGCGCTCGCGACCATGGTCGTGCTGTGCGCCATCTGGGGGATGCAGCAGGTGGCGGTGAAGCTGGCCGCGCCCCATGTCCCGACGATGATGCAGATGGCGCTGCGCTCGGGCGTGGCCGCGCTGCTCGTGGGGCTGCTGTGCTGGCTGAGGGGCGAGCGCGGGCTGCTGCTTCGGGGCCCGTGGCGCGCCGGCATGCTGGTGGGCGTGCTCTTCTCCCTGGAGTTCCTCTTCGTGGGCGAGGGGCTGCGACACACGCACGCCTCGCACATGGGCGTCTTCCTCTACACGGCGCCGGTCTTCTCGGCGCTGGGGCTGCACTGGCTCGTGCCCTCCGAGCGGCTGAAGCGGACGCAGTGGCTGGGCATTGGCGTGGCCTTCGCGGGCATCGCGCTGGCCTTTGGCGGCGGCTGGCTCCATGGGGGCCTTGGCCCGGGCGTGCTCCTGGGCGACACGCTGGGGCTGCTCGCGGGCCTGGCCTGGGGCGCCACCACGGTGGCGATCCGCGTCTCCGCGCTGTCCGAAGCGCCGCCCACGCAGACGCTGCTGTACCAGTTGGTGGGTGGCGTCGCGATACTGCTCCCGGTGGCCCTGCTCACAGGCCAGGCCGGTCCCATCACGATGGCGCCCGTGGCGTGGGCGAGCCTGTTCTTCCAGAGCGTCATCGTCTGCTTCGCCAGCTACCTCGCGTGGTTCTGGCTCCTGCGCCGGTATCTCGCGTCCAACCTGTCTGTCTTCTCGTTCATGACGCCCCTGTTCGGCGTCAGCGCGGGCATCTACGTGCTGAACGAGCAGGCGGACCTGTCCTTCGCCGTGGGCGCGGTGCTGGTCCTCACGGGGATCCTCATCGTGAGCGGCGCCGGGCTCTTGCGCTCCGCATCCGCGCTGAAGCCCGGCGCGACGTGATTGGATGAAGACCTGAGCCCATCCAAGGAGAAGCCCATGACGTCAGCGAAGCATCAGCCCATCGTCGCGCCTGGACTGCCCAAGCCCGCGGGTCCGTACTCTCCCGGCATGCAGCTGGGCCAGTTGCTCTTCATCTCCGGACAGGCGGCAACGGACCCCGCCACCGGCGTACAGGCCGAGGGCATCGAAGCGCAGACGGAGCAGGTGCTGCGCAACCTGGAGCGCATCCTCGTGGCGGGAGGCTCCAGTCTCCAGCACGTCCTGCGCTGCGGCGTCTTCCTGGTGGACATGCAGGAGTTCCCCCGGATGAACGCCGTCTACGAGCGCGTCTTCGCCGGCCACCGGCCCGCGCGCACCACCGTGCAGGTGTCCGCGCTCCCCGACGCCGGCCTGCGCGTGGAGATTGACTGCATCGCCTACGTGCCTTGATTCACGCCATCGCCGCGTAGGCGCGGGCCAGCTCGTCGGCGAAGTCCTCGAAGCGCGTGGGCGTGGTGTTCGCCGGCGTGCGTCCCTCCAATGAACGGACGCGCCCGTCGTTGATGGCCTGGGCCAGCTCCACGTAGAGGCGCGCCAGGTCTTCCGAGAAGCCGCCCTGGACGAGCGCTCCCGCCATGTCGTCCGGAGGGAGCTTCACATACGGCAGCCCCGGCTGGCCGATGCGCTCCCCGAGGATGCGAGTCGCCTCGGCGTAGCTCAAGTCGCGGGGGCCCAGCAGCTCGCGCACCACGAAGCCCCTCCAGTCCCGAGCACGGAGCGCCGTCACCGCCGCGTCGGCGATGTCCCGTGTGGCGATCATCGGGACGGGACGCTCGGGCTCGACGACGTCCGCGGTGACGCCCTGGTGTCGGATGACCGGCAGCACGTCGAAGAAGTTCTCGAAGAACGACCCCGCGCGCAGCACCAGCACGTTCACACCCGTGAGCGTGCGCAGTCGCGCCTCCTGCGCATGCAGGCTGTCGACGGGGCCCGTGCCCACGCCCTGGTCCGCGCCCACGCTGCTCAGCGCGACCACGTGCTTCACCCCGCCCTCACGCACGGCGGTGACGACGGCCTCGCCCATGCGGGCCTGCTGCGTGCGGTAGTCCTCCACGCGGAGGTCATACGGCAACAGGGTGTAGGCCGCGCTCGCGCCCCGGAACGCCTCCGTGAGGAAGCCCGCGTCGCTGGAGTCCCCGACCCGGACCTCCGCGCCTGCGCGGGCCAGCGCCGCCAGGGATGCCTCCGAACGTCCGATGGCGCGCACCTGTTCGCCCGCGCGCAGCAATCCCTCCACGACCCTCCTGCCGGTACGACCGGTGGCTCCCATGACGACGATCATTCCGCGACCTGCCTCTGAACGGGTGGTGTGCATGCCGTCCAATATCGGCGCGACGCGGAGCGCTCTCAATGACAGCAGGTCCAGGATTCATGCTCGAACGTCCAGGCCGCTGGACGCTGCGCGCCTGGGTCCTCCAGACTCAACCGCATGGATGAACGGGACGTCTGGCGCTCGGTGGATCCGCTCGGCGAAGCGCTGCACCTGTTGCGCATGCGCGGGGCGTTCTGCTGCAGCTCCGAGTTCACCGCACCCTGGGGGCTCGCGCTGCCAGCGATTCCCGAGTGCATGATGTTCCATGTCGTGACATCGGGTCAGGGCTGGCTGGAAGTGGAGGGCCACGACCGCGTCCTGCTGAAGGCCGGGGACCTCGCGCTGGTGCGTCAGGGGCTCCGCCACACGCTGGTGAGCGAGCCCGGCATCTCCGCTGACCCGCTGTTCGACCTGCCGCGCGAAATCCTCAGCGACCGTTATGAGGTCCTCCGCCATGGAGGTGCCGGCGCCATGACGAAGATGGTCTGCGGCGCGGTCCGCTTCGACCATCCGACAGCGCGTCACTTCGTCGGCCTGCTGCCCCAGGTCATCCACGTCGCCGCGGCCCAGACGCCGGACCCGGAGTGGCTGCACGGCACGCTCCGCTTCATGGCGGCGGAAGCCGAGGCGCTGCGTCCCGGTGGAGAAACAGTGGTCACCCGGCTGGCGGACATCCTGGTCATCCAGACCCTCCGCGCCTGGCTGGCGAACGCGCCGGAGGCACGCACGGGCTGGCTCGGCGCGCTCCAGGACCCGCAGGTGGGGCGCGCGCTCGTGCTCATCCACCGCGACCCCGCGCGCGAGTGGACACTGGCGGCGCTGGCGAAGGAGGCCGCGATGTCACGCTCCGCCTTCGCGGCACGCTTCACCCAGCGCGTCGGAATGCCGGCGATGCAGTACCTGGTGCACTGGCGCATGCAGGTCGCCGCGTCGCTGCTGCGAGAGGAGAACGCGGGAATCGCGGACGTGGCCAGCCGCCTCGGCTACCAGTCCGAGGCCGCCTTCAGCCGGGCCTTCAAGCGCTGTCTCGGCGTCGCGCCCGGCACGTTCCGTCGCGACGCGGAGCTTCGCTGAGGCATCCGGCACGTTTTGACAATCGGAACATGGCATGTCACAACGTACCGCATGCCAGCCGCGATGACCGAGGAAGAGGCAGCGGAGCGCCGCTCGAAGGTCCTGCTCGCCGCACGGTGGTGCTTCCTGAACTTCGGCTTCGCGAAGACGTCGTTCGAGGACGTCGCGAAGCGCGCGAGCATCTCCCGGACGCTGCTCTACCGGATCTTCAAGGACAAGGAAGACCTCTACACGGCCGTCTTCACGGACTGGCTGCTGGCGCTGCATCCCGAAGCGAGGGAGGCCGCCGCCGGCCCGGGCAGTCCCTACGAGCGCCTGATCAACGTCTGCCGGTTGCTGCTGCTCGAGCCCTGGTCCGAGATGGTCGCGGCCCCGATGGGGGCTGAGTTCCAGGACGTCTGTGAGCGGCTGGACCCCGAGATTGATGCGCGCCACCACAAGGTCGCGCTCCAGTGCGTGACGGCCATCCTGGGGGACGAGGAGCGGGCGGAGGTCTTCCTGCTGTCGCTTGATGGACTGCTCGCGGACCAACCCAAGACGGCGGTGCTCGAACGGCGCCTGCGCATCCTCGCGGAGCGTTTCGTTCCGCCCACGAAAGAGAAGGGACGACGCTCATGAAGATCATCCTCCTGGGAGCATCCGGCATGGTCGGCGCAGGGGCCCTGCGCGAAGCACTCGATGCCCCCGAGGTCGAGTCCGTGCTCAGCGTCGGGCGGAGCCCATGCGGCGTCGAGCATCCCAAGCTGCGGGAGCTGCTCCTGCCGGACCTCTTCGACTTCGCGGCCGTGGAGGACCAGCTCGTCGGCTACGACGCCTGCATCTGGGCCGTGGGCATCAGCTCGATCGGGCTGGATGAGGCGGCCTACGCCAGGGTGACCGAGGAGCTGACGCTCCTCTGGGCCCGCGCCCTCCTGCGGCTCAATCCCGGGCTCTCCTTCTGCTACTGCTCCGCCGCGGGCGCAGGTGGGAACTCGATGTGGGCCCGCGTGCGGCAGCGTGTCGAGGGTGCGCTCCAGGCCATGCCGTTCCGGCACGCGGGCGCCGTCAGACCCGGCTTCATCCGGCCTGGACCCGGCATCAAGAGCCGCGTGCGGCTCTATCAAGCAGGCCTCGTCCTACTGAGGCCGGTCTTTCCGCTCGTCCTGCGGATCTTCCCGTCCGTGGCGACGACGTCGGAGCGGCTGGGGCGAGCCATGCTGCGCGTCGTCGAAGGGCGGGCCGATCGGTTCATCCTCGAGTCCGCGGACATCAACCGGGTCGGAGCCCTGGCGTGATGACACCGCGCACGGCGCGGTACGCGAAGCTCGGAGCGGTCCTGCTGGTGTTCGTCACCTTCGGGCTCGCCTGGCACCTGGGCATCTTCACGCAGGCCGCCGACCCGAAGACCCTCGCCCGGACGCTCGTCGCGCTGGGGGCGTGGGGATATCTCGCGTTTGTCATTGCCTATACGGTGCTTCAGCCATTCGGAGTGCCCGGGACGGTCTTCATCGTCGCGGCGCCGCTCATCTGGCCATGGCAGATGGCGTTCGTGCTCTCGATGGTCGGGACGATGTCCGCCAGCGTCGTCGGCTTCTCGTTCGCGCGCTTCGTCGCGAAGGATTGGGTCTCAGCACGCATCCCGGCACGGCTCCGCAAGTACGACGAAGCGCTCGAGCGGAACGCCTTCCAGACCGTCTTCCTGCTGCGCCTGCTGCTCTGGATGCCGCAGGTGCTGCACTCCTTCCTCGGAGTGTCGAAGGTAGGGTTCTGGACCCACTTCTGGGGTTCGCTCCTGGGCTACGTCCCGCCCCTCCTGTTCGTCAGCTACCTCGGCGGAGAGATGTTCGATGCGTCAGGGAAGATGCAGCCCGCGGCGTGGCCCATCCTCGCCGGCCTGCTGATCGCTTCACTGCTCGTTGTCGCGCTCGTCCGGATGCGCGAGCAGTGTCGTCGCCTGGCTTGAGCGCTCCGTTGGGTTCCTGACGGCACGAACCGACATCCCAGGACAGCTGGAGTTCCGGTCGCGAAGGTGACGGCACCGGAGGGTGGCGTTCATGAATCGGCGATTCGGCGGTCTGCTGGTGGGGCTTCTCTTGTTGTCGGCTTGCTCGGATTCCAAGCCGAACTCGCCCACCCTTCCAACACCGGACAGTGGCACCGACGCGGGCATTCCAGATAGCGGCACGGACGCGGGTGCGCCGGACAGCGGCACGGATTCAGGGGTGCCTGACAGCAGTACCGACGCAGGAGTGCCAGACAGCGGCACCGACGCGGGCACACCGGACAGCGGCATGGACGCGGGGACGTTCGGGCCGGCAGGCGGCGGGGACTGGACGCAATACCGCTCCGGCCCCGAAGGCACGTGGATCAACGAGGGCACCTTCACGCTGGCCCAGGCCGCGGCCGTGACACCTCTGTGGACCGCCGACGCGGGCCCCGAGGGCTATACCCAGCCGCTCATCGTGGGCGACACGGTCTACGTCACCACGGGCCTGGAGGCGAAGGTGCTCGCCTTCGATGCGCGCACGGGCGCACGGCGCTGGGAACGCAATCTGGATTACGCCTTCACGGACCCGTGCGAGGACCATCCGCTCCGGCCGGGATTCTGGGCCGCGCCAGCCTGGGTGGACGGCCTGCTCTACGCGGCGTCACCGGATGGAAAGGTGCACGCGCTCGATCCGTCGACTGGCAACCCGGTGCAGGCCTGGCCCGTGGCCACGACCCAGGATCCTCCCGAGTTCATCCAGTCCTCTCCCGCGGCGTCCCCGCAGTTGGGCCGGCTGTACGTGGGCGTCGCGGCGATCTTCACCTGCCATCACATCCCCGGCAGGGTGATCTCCGTGGAGCTGGCCACGGGGGCCACGCGCTCGCTCACACTCACCGAGGCGGACCGGCCAGGGGCCGCGGTGTGGAGCAGCATTGCCGTGGATGCCGCGGCGAGGAGGCTCTACGTCACGACGGGAGACCCCGTGGGACAGCCCCTGTCCGAGGTCCCCAACGCCCAGTCCCTGCTGGAATTGGACGCGGACACGCTGGCGGTGCTCGGGCACTGGCAGAACCCGGGGCCGGGCCCAGAGGCCAACAGTGACTTTGGCGCCTCCCCTACCCTCTTCACCGCCGCTGACGGTACGCGCCTGGTGGGCGCCGCGAACAAGGATGGGAAGCTGTATGTGTTCCGGCGGGGTGCCATCTCCGCGGGCCCTGTGTGGACCCATCAGCTTGCCGCCGGAGGACCGGATCCCCTCCAGGGCCAGGGCAGCCTGGTGGCGCCCACGTTCGCGCATGGCTGGCTTTACGCTGCCGGAGGCACCACCCCGGACGGGGAGCCGGGCTCGGTCGTCGCGCTGGAGCCGGGAACAGGCGCGGCGCATTGGAAGCACATCACGCCGGGATATGTCTTCGCGGGCATGCCTGCCCTGGGCGAGGTGCTGGTGGTGGTGTCCAACGCGGGCGATGGCAGCAAGAGCTGGCTGGAGCTGCTGAATGCCCGGACCGGAGCCGTGGTCCAGCGCTTCGACATCACAGGACCCACGTATGCCGCGCCCACGGTGGGGCGCGGGCTCATCCTGGTGCATCCCTATTCGGGACAGCTGCGCGCCTTCTCCATCCCAGCACCGTGACGGGCCGGGAACCCGTCACGGCACAGAGGGCCGGGGCCTACTGGCAGGTCAGGCCGACCAGCTTGTCCAGGGTGTTGATCTGGCCGTTCTCCAGGTCGCGCAGCGCGGTCTTCTCCAGGTCCACGCGCTCCTTGAACACCGGCTGGTCGCCCGACAGCATCTCCACGACGGCCGTGCCACCGTCAACGTCGGAGATGGAGAGGGAGTCGCCCTCGACCACCTTGCCGTCGGAGAGCTCCAGCGCCATGTGCTGGCTGTAGCCGCTGAGCTGCGTGGCCTTGGCGCCACAGAGCGCCTCGCAGGTGTGCCAGCTGCCGATGCAGAGCCGACAGCCGCCATCGCGACCCCGGATGATGATGACCGCCTGGGCCTGGGTCGAGAGGAGGAGACCGAACATCACACCGAGGGTGGCCAAGGGCTTACGGAGTGCGTTGAGGCTCATGTCTGCTGTTCCTTTCAGCGGGCCCGAGGTTGGGGGATCGGGGCCCGGCCCCCTTCAGGGGAGCGAAAGAACAGCCTTCACGGCGCATGCCATTGTATTCCCAGACACTTCCCAGAATGAGCAGGATTCCAGGATAACCCTATCCGTGACGGATTCCGCCACAAGTTCGGCCAAAGTGTGGCGGTTCGCGCCACAACCCAGGGCCGGGCTGAAGGCAGACTACGGGAAAACCGCATGACGCTCAAGGACGACTGTCATTTGGCTTCAATCCGACCGAGCGGTGAAGCCGTGCCCTTCAGTGCGTCCTGGGCCTCCTGCCAGGCGGAGTCTCCGGGATGGAGCGCGGTGCGGAGGTAGGCCCAGGTGAGGCGTTGGACGGCGGCCACCCGCTCGGGGCTCTCATCCGTGGTCTCGGCGACGTCATACCCGGAGACTCCGCCCAGCCCGTGCTCCGCGCCGAACAGGGTGAGCAGCGACTTGGGGCCAGGGGACAGGAAGTAGGGATCCGCGTGCCAGGCGGGGCCCGCGACGGTCAGGTGGGCCGAGGCATCCTTGTCGCCGACGACCACGAGCGCGGGCGTCGTCATCGTGGAGAAGTCGGTGGTCGAGAAGAAGGGGTAGTTCTCGGCCGCGAACCTGCTCAGGGCATCCCCTCCCCTGCCGGGCGCGGCGAGCAGCACGCCAGCCTTGATCCGCGGCTCGTAGCGGTTCACCTCCGTTCCGTCGTGAGCGTCCTTGTACCGCGCGCCAAGCAGCAGGCTCGCGGTGTGCCCACCCATGGAGTGACCGATGACGGCCACCCTGCTCCGGTCCATGCGTCCTGCGAGCCCGACGAAGGCACGCTCAATCACATCCAACTGGTCGAGGATGCGCGTCATGTCCTCGGCTCGAGACTTCGAGAACAGGGGCGCATCCGGAGCATCCGGGCCGAGCGAGAGCGTCTTCGAGTCGAGGTGCGTGGGCTGGATGACGACGAAGCCATGTGCCGCGAAGTAGTGCGCGAGCGGAGCGTAGCCGTTGAGTGACGAGAGATGGTTGGAGCGACCGTGGCCGTGGGACAGCAGGAGGATGGGCAGGTTGCTTCCGGTCACGGGCGCGGAGACGCGCAGCTGGAGCTCGACGGCGCGGCCGGGGGCTGGCAGGACGATGGGGCTGAGGGAGAGGACGGGCGTCGGAGTGGGCTGGTTCATGATTGTCTTCGTACCGCCCGCCCCTTTTCTGCGATTGGAAGGACCGGACATTTCCGCGCGCCTTCAACGCCGGATTGAACGACCGCCATGAACGCGCCAGAGTACGAGGATGCCGCGCACGCTGGAGTCCGCCGCCCCGACGTTCTCGCTCTCCCGCTTCGTCGAGGACGTTCACACGCTCGTGCCCGTCGAGGGAAACGCACGGCACGAACGGTTGCCCGACGGGAGAACGACGCTTGTCTTTCGAGTGCTCGAAGAGGGCCGGAGAGGGGACCTCTGCGTCGTGGGCCCGCGCACCCAGGCGCTGTTCAAGAACGCCCCTGAAGTCGTGCGCGCGCTCATCCTCCAGTTCAAGCCCGGCTGGGCGGTGCCGCTCCTGGGCGTGGCAGCGAACGCGCTGACGGACCGCATCGTCCCGCTGGAAGACCTCTGGGGCCGTCCGGGCAGCGACCTCTGCTTCGACCTCCTGTCGGCGCGGAGCCTGCCGGAGGTGCTGGACCGGCTCTCCCGTGGGATTGCCCTGCGGACCCACCAGACCTTCGAGCCGGCCTCGGCCCGGCTCGCCCGCCGCGCGATCCGCTTGCTGGAAGGAGACGCGGTCCGGGTGGAGACCGTGGCGGAGCAGCTGGGCGTCACGGCGCGGCACCTTCGCCGAGCCTTCACGGAGAACGTCGGCATCGGGCCCAAGGACTTCGCGAGGACCGTTCGCCTGCAACGCGCCGTGAAGATGACGGCGACCTCCAGGGACTGGGGACGCATCGCCGTGGACGCGGGCTATTACGACCAGGCGCACCTCATCGCCGACTTCCGGGAGCTCGTCGGGCTCACGCCGGGGGCCTTCCTGAAGCGTCCGGTGGCACCGCCGGAGCCAGGCCGGGGCGCGAGGTGTTGATCAGCCCCGCATGAACAGGAAGTAGAGCAGCGCGCTCAGCGCCACGGAGGCAAGGATGCTGCCCGCGCAGCCCAGCTTGTTGGAGAAGAAGATGACAGGCATGGCGGCAACCTAGTCATCGCCGTGTGAATCGGCACGGCGTTCCCAGCGCCCATGGGAGCCGCGGGGGATATGGTCCCAAGCCATCCATGCTCCTCCGCCCGTTGCCCGTCGCCCTCCTCGCGGTGCTCGCCGCGCTCAGCGCCTCCGCCCAGGCGCCCACGTCCCCGCTGGGGCCCATCTCGCCCACCACCGGACTGGTACTCCGGGACGATGTGGTGCGAGCCCTCATCCAGGAGAGCTCGGGCGACCGCATCCATGACAGTGTCCAGCGGCTGTCGCTCATCGCCCGGGACAGCCTGGAGGGCTACACGGAGGCCGCCGCCTGGACGAAGGCCGCCGCCGAGGCCGCGGGCCTCCAGGACGTCCGCCTGGAGGCGATGAAGGAGGGCCCCCAGTGGCGGGCCACGCACGGCGAGCTGTGGGTGGCCGGCCCCCACCGCTACCGGGTGACGTCCTACGCCGACCAACCCATGGCCCTGGCGTCCGGCAGTGGCAGCTTCGAGGGCAAGGACCTGGAGCTGGTCGACGTGGGGCTGGGCACCCAGGACGCCGACTACGCGGGCAAGGACGTGAAGGGCAAGGTGGTGCTCAGCCGGGGCCACCTCGCGGCCACGCTGCGCAATGCCGTGGTGAAGTTCGGCGCCGTGGGCGTGGTGTCGTCCTACTCGACGCCGCCCTGGAACGAAGCCCACCGCATGGACGGCGACTTCCCGGATCAGGTGGGCTGGGCCGCCGTCCCCCGGCGTCTCATTCCGCAGGGGATGCGCACGCCCTTCCTGTTCATGGTGTCGGACCGGCAGGGCCGCGAGCTGCGCGCCCAGCTGCGCGAGGGCCCGGTGAAGGTGGACGTCAGCGTCGCCACCCAGGAGCCCACGGGACATCTCAGCATCGTCAGTGGCGTCATCCCCGGGACGCTCGCAGGGGAGGAGATCGTCCTCACGGGCCACCTGGACCACTACAAGCCCGGAGCCAACGACAACGCCTCGGGCTCCGCCACACTGCTGGAGCTGGTGCGCACATACACCACGCTCATCCGCCGGGGCGTGCTGCCACCGCCGGTGCGCGCCCTGCGCGTGCTGTGGCTGCCGGAGTTCGAGGGAACCCGCGAGTGGTTCGCCCATCACGGCGCGGATCCGGTGCGGCGGGTGGCGCACTTCAACTTCGACATGCTCGGCGCCAGCCTGACGCGCTCACACTCACGCTTCTTCATCTCCTACACCCCGGACTGGAACGGCAGCTTCGTGAACGCCGTCTCCGAGTCCACGGTGGCCTTCATGAACCGCTTCAACGGCGTGGCCTATCCGCCGAGGAAGGACTTCCGCATCGGATCCGTGACGGGCTCACAGGATCCGCTGGATGCCCACATGGAGCGCTACAGCCGGGGCTCGGATCACCAGCTCTTCAACGACCACGGCATCCCCGGCGTCGCCTTCTCCACGTGGCCCGATGACGGCTACCACACCAGCGGAGACCGGCCGGAGAACGTGGACCCCACCCAGCTGCACCGCACCGCCTTCGCGGGCCTGGCCTCCATCACCGTCGCCGCGTGGGCCGAGGGCACGGGCGCCCTGGAGCTCGCGCGTCTGGTGGCGGTGCACGGAGTGAAGCGCACGGCGGAGGACGAGTTCCGGGCCCGACGAGACCTGGCCGGGACGCCCGCCGCGCAGCTGCCCGGCCTCGTCCGTCTGGCCCGAGCCGCGGTGCGCACCGGCTACCAGCGTGAACGAGACGCCCTGCGCTCCTGCCAGGCCCTGGGCGCGCCCGCCGAGCCGGTGAAGGCGATGATCAAGACCCTGGAGAACGCCGAGTCCCAGGCCTTGAAGCGCCTGGAAGCGGACGCCAAGACGCGCGGCGTGTCCCTGAAGGAGCCCGCCCCCAGCGAAGCCGAGCGCCGGGCGCGGGCCTTCGTTCCGCGTCGCGTGAAGGGCCAGGAGCTCGCCTCATTCGACGAGCTGCAGCTCCCCGCGGTCCCCGGGTCGCAGGCCCGGATGGACACGGTGAAGGCCGCCATGACCGCCGCGGCCGCGGCCCTGCGGGAGCAGGGAGAGAGCGAGCTGCGCTTCTACCAACTGGCGGACGCGGTCGCGAGCTACGCCGACGGCCAGCGCTCCGTGGCGGGCATCCGCGACGCGGCCTACGCCGAGTACGGCTACGTCATCCCCGTGGACGCGCTGCTGGAGCTGTTCGGGCTGCTGGAGCAGGGCGGCATCATGACGCGCGGGCGCTGAGTCCACTCCTCGGCCCGAGCCCGCGTCCGCTGGAGGCACTCTTCCATCAGCCGTCCCAGCTCCGCCTGGGGCAGCAGGCCATTGCGCGAGAGGAAGTCCTCGTCGACGCCCGGGATGCGGGGGAGCGCGGGCGTCCGCTGCTCGTCCAGCGCGTCCAGGGCCTGATGCAGCGCCTGTCTGGCTTTGCCGCCGCCCCGCTCCAGCGCGAAGGCCAGCACGTCCCAGCCCAGCTCCGCGTGCCGCTCCTCATCCTCGGCGATGACCGCCAGGGTCTCCCGCACGACGGGGTCGCAGGCCCGCCGTGACGCTTCCGCGGCGACGCTGGCGGCCAGCCCTTCCCCCAGACATCCATCCAGCAGCGACCCGCGCACCAGCCGGGACCACTCGTCGCTGTCATCCGAGATGGGACGCTGCGGACGTTCCTGGCCCAGCTCCGGAATCGCGCCCGCGCTCCACGGCAGCCCCGAGTAGGCCCGAGCGAGCGCGAAGCACCGCCGGGCATGGCGGACCTCGTCCAGGGCCGCCAGGTGACACGCCTCCAGCAGCTCCGAGGGCGCGCCCAGGGCGGAGAGCTTGAGCGACAGCTTCGCGAAGGCAGGGATGGACGCGTGCTCCATGCCCGCGGAGTACATCCAGGCCTCCCCCAGCACGGTCCGCTGATACGGCGTGAGCCCTTCCAGCTGAGGAGAGGCCTCGTCCGCCCAGCCCTCTCCGAGGGTTCGACGGGCCACGCGAGCGCGCCCCTTGAGACGCAGCACGCGCCCCTTCGAGAAGTTCGTGTGGCTGATCACGTTATAGGCCCAGAACAAGAGCCCCATCGTCGTGGCGCCCACGACGGACATGATGCTCCCTGCGACCTTGTCGCCCCTGCTCAAGTAGACGATCCCCATCACGAAGAACACGGGCCCCATGATGAGGATGATCAACCCAATCATTACGACGAGCTCCACCTTGCACACCCCTTTCGAACCACCTCGATACCATGGGCAGACAGCAACCCATGTGCCATTGCATGCCGCCATGCGGCATGAGAAGGACGGTCGTCCAGGATGTGCAAGGGGCGGCCCACCTGTGCATCGCGCTGCACGGTGGGCTCCCGCTCCGGTCAGCTCAGCTTTCGACGGAGGCGGAAGCTTCCGACTCCGGGGGTTCCTCGCTGCAGACCTGCGCGGACGTATCTTCCCGCGCAGCCTCATCCCGGGTGGCCACCGACTCCGAGGGTTCAGGGCTGAAGCAGTTGCCGATGCAATCTGCTCCATACCTTCCACACGTGATCACCCCACCCTGGTCGTGCTGACAGGTGAAGTTGCAGGGAGTCGCGCAGGTACAGGCGGTCTCACACGACTGCGCGGAGGCAGAAGTAACCGGTGCGAAGGTGAAGACAGCGGAGGCAGCCAGCAGGCACTTCAAAAGCTGGCTCATGAGCCCTCCCATCAGGTGAGGCATTCACGTTGCGCCTTGGCCCATCCCGAACGCAAGCAGATTCCGGGAACAGCCATGTCTGACGTTGAAGGCCCGGTGCTCAGGTCTCCGTCGCCATTCGCAAGGCGGCCGGAGGTGGCGCGTGCAGCCGCAGTCGCTCCGACGTGAGCGGGTGCGTGAACGCGAGCGTCTCCGCGTGGAGCAGGTAGCCTCCCTCTCCGGGCAGGCCCGGCTCGCGCTCACGAGGCAGACCTCCCGAGGCGAACAGCGGCTCCCCCGTGAGCGGATGGCCGATGGACGCCAGGTGGATGCGGATCTGCTCGGGGCGGCCCGTGTGGATGCGCACCGCGAACAGGGTCTGACCGTCACGCCGCTCCAGGACCTCCGCGTGGCTGTGTGAAGGTTTGCCCTTCTCGGTCGCCCCGTGCACCGACCCCAGCAATGGGTGCGGCACCAGCCCGATGGGCGTGTGGATGTCATAGGACGCCTGCGCCGCGACCCCATCCGAGAGCGCCCGGTAGCGCTTCTCCACGTCGCCCTCGCGCCAGTTGCGGGAGAGCTTCGCGGCGGCATCATGCGTGCGGGAGAAGAGCACCAACCCAGAGGTCGCCCGCCCCAGCCGGTGAAGTGCGGAGGCCTCCGGCCAGCGCAACCGCACGAACGAGAGCAGCGTGTTCTTGAGGAAGCCGCCGGAGGGAATCGTCGGCAGCCCGCTCGGCTTGATGACCGCGAGCAGCGAAGCGTCCTCGTACACCAGCTCGAAGCCGTCTGGCGTCTCCCCCTCCCGCCAGGGCGGCCGGTGCCAGCACAGCTCCTGGTGGACCCGCAGCACCTCGTCGCCGGTCGCGATGGAGCCCTCCAGCCGCACCTCGCCGCGAGCGAAGCGAGCACGCCACTCCTCCTCGGTGGAGTGCCGGTACGCGTCCGTCAGGTGGGCAAGCGCGGTGCGCCCCACGGAGGCGGAGCCAATCCGCTCGCGGTAGACGTAGCCGTCATTCAGGCGGCCGGAGTCATCAGGTGGGGACGTCACCCGAGCACTCTACGAGCCCCAGGAGGAAGTGACAGCCCCGGGGTCGCAGTCTGGGTGGGCACCGTCACGCGGTCGGGGGCCTGCTTCGTTCGTTCCGGGGCGTCCCTGTAGACTGGGGGCATGTCTTCTCGTGCGGTCGGGTCCCTCGGTTTGCTCCTGTTCCTCCTCCCGTGGGCGGCCATGACGGGGGCCATTGACGTCCTGGCCTGCGCCGACATGGTCCGTCAGGTGAAGGCGTCGAGCTGGCCCACCGTGCAGGGCACCATCACCCGGAGCGAGGTGGAGACGGTGCGCTCGAAGGGCATCAAGTACGAGCCGAAGCTGGCCTACACCTACTCCGTCGACGGGCAGTCCTACGAGGGCAGCAAGTACCGCTTCGCCACGTTCCGTTCGAGTGATTCCGGGTACGCGGACGACGTGGTGGCGCGAGCCCCGCTTGGAGCGAGCGTCCCCGTGTATTACCGGCCCGGTCAGCCCTTGGAGGCGCTGTTGCAGCCGGGGCTGGGGAGCCTGGAGCTGTTCCTGCTCATGATGCTGATGCCCTTCAACCTGGTGGCGTTCTGGCTGGGCACCATGGTGGTGCGGGGCTGGAAGCCGCAGCCGCCGCTCCTGTCCACCTTCTTCCGGGAGGACGGCAGCGAGTGCGTGACGCTCAATGGGCCCTGGCCGATCAACCGGGTGTTCGTGGCCTTGGGCTGCGCCGCCCTGGGGTGCTTCGTGCTCGGATCCGCCACCGGGGCGCTCACCGCACCACTGCCCGTGGGCGTCGCCGCCTGGGGCGTCATCATCGCCTGCGGTGTGTTCGCCGGGCGGTGGACGCAAGTACGGCTGAAGTCCGGGCACTACGACCTGCGCCTCCACACCCAGGCACGAAGCCTGTCCCTGCCACCCTTCTCCCAGCGGAAGCAACGGCTCGACATCCAGTGGCGCGACGTGCGGTCGCTCCAGGTTGAAACAAAGGTGCGCCAGCACAAGGGGCGACCGGTGACCAGCTACCAGCCCACGCTCGAGCTCTCCACCGCCGACGGAGGGGAGCGCCAGGAAGACATCGCCAGCTTCAGCAGCCAGGAGGAGGCGGAGGCGCTGGCAAGCTGGTTGCGAACGCACCTCAAGGTGGGAGAGGCAGCTACGGGAGAGCGGCGCTCCGCCTGAAGCACGGCGGGCCTTCTTGCGCATCACGGGCAGCGAGGCTCATCTCCATTTCGCTTATGGTCCGCCCGCGGCTCCTGCCCCAGTTCCAACAACTCATCCAGGTTCCTCTCCATGCTTCGCCCGCGACTCGCAGCCCTTGCCCTGCTCCCGCTCGTCTCCGCCTGTTCCTCCCCTGAGTGCACGGACACCAGTGACTGTGCATCCCGGGGCCCCGACATCGTCTGCATGGAGGAACGCTGCGTTCAGGCCGCTTCGCCAGACGCGGGGACACGGGACGCAGGCCCGGAGGACTCGGGCGTGGACGCCGGCACTTCCGACGCGGGATCCAATGACGCGGGCATCCCGGATGCCGGAGCCTCGGATGCAGGCATCCCTGATGGCGGTGGGCCTCCGCCGGAAGCCTCACTCCGCATCACCGAGATCAATCCCGACGTCCCGCAAGATCTCATCGAACTGGTGGCCGTCAGCGGCGGGACACTGACCGGTATCTCCCTCCAGGAACTCACCAACTCCGATTTCGCCTTCACCTTCCCCCAGGGCTACACGGTGGAGACAGGCGCCGTGCTGGTGCTCCACCTCGGAGGTTCCTGCACCGACGCGCCCGGCAACCCGGCCTCCTGTGGACAGACCCAGCCCTTCAGCGCCAGTGCCTGGGACTTCAGCATGCAAGGCTCGCTGAGCTACTCCGGCAAGGTGTTCGAACTGCTGTCGTCAAAGGGCGCGCCGGTCGACGGCGTCCCCTTCGTCCGAGAGTCCGGGGAGATGCCCTCCAACATCGTCGCCGCCGTCCAGCGCCTGCAATCAGACCGCGTCTGGGATGCCACCCCATGCGTGCACGACCCCAGCACAGGGCTCGCGCGCGACCGATTCTGCCGCAACATCGCCGTGAACTGGTCCGACCTCACTGCGAACTCCAGCATCATGCGCATCAATGGCAATACACCGCTGACGACCCCAGGAACCCAAACGCAGTGGAGTGGTCCCCTCCCTTCTCGCTGGGGCTCCTACTAGCGACTCCGAGCTATGGCTCCCAGCAAGGCTGGTGGCGCCTGTATTCTTCGCCTAGATCGTGCAGGCACAGACATCGAGGGGCTGCCAGTTACCGATGTATTGCACCCCATCGAGGAGACCTGACGGAGGTGCAGTGGAAGCGGATGAGTCCTCTGCTACCTCCAGAAAAGCCGTGGGTCGGACGACCCGCACAGAGCCACCGGCGCGTCTTGGGCGGCATCTGCTGGGTGCTGTGCACGGGCAGCCCCTGGCGCGACATGCCCAAGCGCTATAGGCGATAGACGACGGTATACAGCCGCTTCAAGCGCTGGACACGTGCCGGCGGCTGGGAGCACGTCCTGCAGCAACTGCAGGCCGAAGCGCAGCAAGACGGCGAATTCGATTGGGCCCTGCATCACGTGGACGGCACTGTCATCCGGGCGCATCCGCACGCGGCGGGTGCTCGCGGGCAGCCTCAAAAAAGGGGGGCCGACGAAGCGTTAGTCCGCAGTCAGGGTGGGTCCTCCACCAAGTTCATTGTCCGGGCGGAAGGACATGGGCGGCCCATCGCCTTCGCCCTGATGCCAGGCGAGCGGGATGAGTCGCTCGCCTTCGAGCACGTCATGAATCGAAGCATCGTGCCTCGAATCGTCGGGCCAAGGCGTCCGCAGCTGTGCCCCGCAGCCATCGTCGGCGACAAGGGCTACAACCATCGGCGCGTGCATCGCGGGAACCATGCGCACCGCATCCGCCCCGTCATTACCACTCGTCGCGACCAGCGGCAGCTGGCCCACTTCGACCGCAAGACCAACAGCCAGCGCAACCTCGTCAAGTGCCTCATTGGAAAGACAAGCGCTCTCAGCGAGAGGCGATGCGCCACGACAAGCGCACAGTCAAATTTCTCACCTTCGTCCTGCTGACTGCGACGCGCCTGTGGCTTTGATTTGCCTACACTGCCAAGGGGCTGTTAGGCACTTGACATTGAGCACTTGCATGTTCTTTGCTCCCAGTAAACCCATCTCGCAGGGGGGATAGATGAGTCGTTACGTATTCGTGTTGCTCGTAACTCTCAGCAGTGCGTCGGTAGCGCAACCATTGGTTTTCCATCTTGAGCGGCCGCTTGGAGGAACAACTGATCGCAAGTTGGGCGACTGGCTCACGCTTAGCCCTAGTGTCGGAGTTGACGTATTTTCGATTGACCTTTCCAACCGGTCATACCGCATTGGAGTCGCACCGGGCGTTGGTTACGGGGTTCGATGGAAGCCTGCGTTTTGGACAGCAACGCAGTCGTTTCTCTCTTTGGACCTTTACCTGCAAGGACTGCTTACTGACGCCGATTCGAACCGCGCAGGCCCTGAATACTTCGCTATCGACGTACTGCCCGTTGTAACGGTGATGGATTGGGTCGGAATAGGACTGGGTTGGCGCGGGAGTATTTCCCTTTCCACTGACATTCCCGACAAGAGCAGTGCTGTCTTCACCTTTGGCCTGAGGAAGTCAATATGAAAAACACACAGCGGATAGCATTTGCAATCCTCACCATAGCTGGAACTGCAGCCCTCGGCAGTGGATTCATTGCCGCTGACGAAAAGGATTATAAGGCTGTACCACTGACATACGCCCCCATTGGAGGCGCTTCGGTCGAGCTACCTCGAAAGGTCGATCTTTCAGCCAAGCTACCTCCGCCTGGCGATCAAGGCGACCAGCCGTCTTGCGTGGGTTGGGCCGTAGGCTATGGGATGGCGTCTTATTATCGATTTGACGGCAGCACACCAATGAGCCCGTCGTTTATTTACAACAATATAAAACAAGGCCCAGGATGCAATGGCGGCAGCCGTCTATTGGATGGGGTAAATATACTTTCGGGGAAAGGAAGCGTATCCATATCAAGATTCCCGTACGATCCCCTCTCATGCACCAAACCCGACGCAGCAACTCATGTCGAGGCAACAAGAAACAGAGTTTATCCCAAGCGAAGAATTGAGCCACGGAGCCGCTCTGACGTCAAAGCTTTCCTGAAAGATGGTCTTCCGATAGTTGTTGGCCTTGATGTCGGACCTTCATTCTATGCACACAAAGGCATTACACCCCTGACCACGGCAGAGCGCACGGACGGCCATGCCGTGTTAATAGTTGGCTATGACGACGACCTCAAGGCATACAAAATATTCAACTCTCAAGGCGCTGGGTGGGGAATTGGAGGGTTCGGATGGATATCCTACGAACTATTTGAAGGCACTGCTCGCGAAGCCTATATTTTCACAATCAAGAGAGAAAACACTCCCAAAAGCGTAGCACTCACCCCTGTTTCAGGATCACAATCCGCCATTCTGGGCGGTTCGCTCACTGATGCAACGGTTTCTGACCTGCGCCTTGAGTACGTGAACTTGGATGACAGCGAATCTTTAGTTGCTAGCATCAACGCCAAGTTCCCGGCCTCACTCATCAACAAGTCCGTCGACTTTGAGGCTTTCTTCTTTTTGAACGATCTAATGAAAAAAGGCGAACTGTTACCACTTCATCGTGAATTGTGGAGCAGCATTATCACCAATTCAGGATCAAAACGCTTTGCACAAAAAATCTCCTGCGAATCCCTGGGTGATTACGCACAGCCAAGTGAGATGTTTAGCAGAGAGGATAGCGGGTCACCTGAACTTGCATATATCGTATACATATATGCCAATGGGGTAGCCATTGGACGTTCTGAACTGAAGGTGACAAAATTCCCATGTGCGCCGCAGTAACATACCGGAACAGAGGTTTTTGACCGGTTGATATAGGCCCTACCTATCGCAGGATAGGTAGGGCCTCCGCACGAGCAGCTCAATGCTGCGAGCCTACAACGGTGCTCAGAGAGGCTGATCGAGCGAAGCAAGAAGCGTAGCCCTGGAGTGGTCCGCCCCAGGGCATCGAAGCAAGAAGGTCTGCGCTGGAGCCCATAAATTGAGGCCATGGGCGCACCACTCTCGATGGACTTGAGGCAACGCATTCTTGAGGCGTACCTGGCGCACGAGGGAACGTGGGAAGAGATTGCCTGTCGGTTTCAAGTAGGGGTCGCGACAGTGGATCGGCTCATCGGCCGCTGGAAGCGCACCCACTCCATCGCGCCAACGCGTACCGGACCCCGGCCTCACTACCGAATACCGGATGGCGATTTGGCCAAGGTGAAGCGACTGCTGGATGCCCAGCCCGACAGCACGACCCAGGAGATTGCGGATGCCTACGCCGAGGCGACCGGAGTACGGGTGAGCCGCTTCACCATGGGACGTGCATTCCGCCGAATCGGCTAGACGCATAATAAAAGTCGCTCCTCGCCTCCGAGCGGCGCCTGGCGAAGAATCGCCACGCGCGAAGGCGGTACTTGGGTAAGGCCGCTGAACTGAAGCCGTCGCGCCTCCATTTCATTGATGAAACCGCGGCCACCCTCAGCATGATGTGCCGATACGGTCGTGCTCGGCGAGGGGCGCGCGCACGCGGTTATGTCCCTCTGGGTCGTTGGCAGGTGCTCACGATTATTGGGGACCTCACGCTGCAAGGAGTGGGGCCCGTGCTGACCTTCGAGGGCGTCACCAATGGTGAACGCATTGAGACCTATGTACGAGAGGGGCTGTTACCCATTCTCAAGCCCGACGACGTGGTTGTCATGGACAACCTCAGTGTTCATCACCGACCCGCTGTCGAGGCGCTCATCCGCAGTCGCGAGGCTCATCTCCTCTTCCTGCCGCCCTACAGCCCCGACCTCAATCCCATCAAGTCCTGCTGGCTGAAGGTGAAGACGCGCCTGCGGGCCATCGGCGCGCGAACCCATGCCGCTCTCATCCAGGCCATGCGCGAGGCAATCTCGACCGTGCTACCGCAGGCCCCAGCCGCTTGGTTCTCATACTGCGGCTACCCACCTCAACCGCCGCGATCACCGTTGTCGCTCGGAATGTGTAAACCTTCGGTCCTTCACCGCCCTCCGGGAGCAAGCCCTTCTGAGCGACGAGTCGGCGACTTTCTGAATCGGTTTGTGCACACCTGTCAAATGGGGGGAACTTTCAGCTGTGGCGCCCCTTAGCTATCGTAAATCGGCAAGTGTCAGCAGAAACCACTCTCACACCATACGTACCAACGCCACCCAGCCTATGCCTAAACGCACAGAAGCACATCGAACCGCCGACGAGGCCCAGAATCGCGTGATCAGCCTATTCACAGCGCTTGGGTGCGCATGCGAACAAATAAAGCAAGACTATGGCGAAGACCTTCTAATCCAACCCGTATTTGAAGACGAGGTTCAACATTTTCGCATACTGGCCCAAGTCAAGGGCACCAAGAACCCAGAGAGGCTCAAGAACAAAAACGGGAATCTCGAATGGAAAGTCAGCTACGACCATATGCTTAAATGGTCTCGCTCATCCGACTTGGTGATCATCGCACTTTGGGATCTCAAGAGCAACATTGGATACTACACATACCCAAGCCCCCCCAAAGCAACGCCCTTCAACACCGACTACGACAAAGAAACCATAAAACTAGAATTCAGCGCAACCAAACTCCTTAACGAAGAAAGTGGTCGCAGTATCATCTGGACGGCTTGGGGGAGACACTTCGAGAGATTAATCGTCGTGAAAAACGACATCATCAACGACGATGCCGCCAGCTCGGAGCGCAAAAATCAAGCAGAACACGACCGACTCATTCTAGGCGTGGAAATGCTACTGCTTCTGGGAGCTGCAATAGCGAACCCACCTGATCTCTACATCAATCCGAAGCTCTATGAGTTGTACCAAAACGCCAAGGACTCAGAAATAATAAAGAAGGACGAGGACGAAGAGGGAGCACGCCTCGGCGCAGTGATTCTCTCGCTGCTATACTGGGCCTCCGAGAAAGCTATGGGCCCTCTCTCGTCCCCTGTCCTCATATGCATGACCGATGCTTTTGATTATATAATTCTCAACAAAGAGGCCATCCGAGAGTTTATTCAAAAGGGGATGCTGGAGCCGACCTTGAAAACTCACCAGCGCCGCTCGAGAAAACGATAGTTTGCCACTACCTTTTCGACTTCGTGCCGAAATGCGGCAGCCCCGTTATGAGTTTGTCCGGGGAGCGGTTGAGGATAGCCCGGCCGGTTTGAATCCGGCTCGAAGCCTGCCAATTCTCGCCACTCGTTGTAACTGAATGCTTCGGGCATGGTGCTCATAACTCGCAGTTGGTGTTCACGGTCGGCCGGCACTACCGCCTGGAGGTGCAGTCCATCCGCACCAAGGACGGATTCAAGGGCCTGTCCGCGATCGCTGAGCTGAAGGTGGTGTCCGCCGAGCGGACGCAGCCCGCCAGCGAGCCCAGCCGCATTGGCACGGTGGCCTCCTACGTGGGGAACCTCTCCGACGCGAAGAAGAACGGCGGCGGACGCTTCAAGGCCTTCGTCATGGGCCAGGCCGGCGCCGAGGAGCAGGAGCTGTCCGCAAAGTTCATGGACGACACAAACCGGAACCTTCCTTTCCACGGGAGGTGGCCCGGGTCGCAGAAGTGCCGACTCGTGGCGAACTACAGCAGGTTCAGCCTCAAGGAGTCGATATCGGCCCGCGGCTCATCCACCGCATTGGCCAGCAAGTCCGCAGGCGCGACGTAGCGGACTTCGCATCGGCGTCGCGCATCAATGGCCAACAGCGTTAGTGATGCATCAATAAGCATCTCCTCAGCGGCAGGACATGCAGAACGGTGCCCGGTATAGGCACGCCATTCCCCTCCGCCCGTAACCCTCCGCGCCACATCTATGCACCAAGTGTAGCCGAATGGGTCTCAATCCAAGCCATTCCCAGGCGCACGCCTCAATCTGAACAATCACGGGCACCAATCTTGCTCTACCTTTGTCCGCGCGGTTCTCTTCCCGATGGCGTTCTTCCGGGCCTGTTATTTCCCAGTCCTACCGTTCAGGCCGCGTCCACTGCATCCCTTCAAAGACAGAGGAACGCATGAACCACCCCCGTCACCGGTCCCTCCTGGGGTCCGTCCTGAAGCTGTCCACGGTGCTCGCGCTCGCCTGGAGCGGCGCGGCTGGCGCGCAGACGTACACGCAGGGCATCGCGGACAACTTCACCCTGCCCACGGAGCCCGTGTCGCCCAGCCCGGGCTTGCAGACCTGGGTCGCCGCCAACTACTCCATCCCTGGCATCCGCCCGTTTGATGATCAGGGCGCGGACCGCTACTTCGCCACCACCTTCTCCAACCTCAACGCCACCGGCGGCCGTATCTGCGGGGCCACGCTGCGCATGACGGTGCGCAACGGTGGCAGCAACGACAGCATGGGGTTGTGGTTCGTGAACCCCTCCGGCACCTTCGCCGCTCCGGGCTGGGGGGAGTCGCTCGCCAACCTGGGGATCCCCTGGCTGAGCACCGGCGTCGTGGCGCTCAACCTGGCCTCGCTGCCGGGCACCGGCACCAACCTGCTGCCCACGCTCAACGCGCAGGGCTACCTGGACGTCATCGTCCAGGATGACAGCGCGGTGGATTCCGCCACGCTCGTCATCACCCGCTGCCGCCAGGACGTCTTCATCCGCGACATCCCGGGCGACGTGGGCGTGGAACCGGGCTCCTACGGGTCCACTCCCATCTGGATGAGCCCGGACATCCGCGTCTGCCAGAACGCCGGTTGCGTGGGCAACGAGAACCCGGAGTTCGGCCAGACGAACTTCGTCTACGTGAGCCTCAACAACGTGGGCACCCCGCCCGCCCCCACGCCGACTCCCACGTCCGGCACCCTGCGGGTCTACTACACGGCCTCCGGAGGCGCGGCCGTCTGGCCCACCAGCTGGACCCTCATCAACACCGTCCCGGTCAGCATCCCCGTGGGAGTCACCGAGGTGCAGGTGCCGTGGACCTCCGTCCCCGCCCCGGGCCACTACTGCCTGCTGGCGGTCTGGGTGGGGCCCAATGATCCCATCACGTTCCCGCTGGTCACCGGCTCCAACACGCTCGTGTCCACCGCCCAGAACAACAACCTGGCGTGGCGCAACGTGAACGTCGTGAACCTGTCGCCGCTGCGGCCGGCCGCGTCGTTCGACTTCCGCGTCCTCAACGTGCTGGCGCAGCGCCCGTCGCGTCTGGAGTTGGAGGTCCGTCCGGCGCCCGGCCAAGCCTCCTTCCTCGAGCGCGGCAAGGTGCTGCTCAAGCTGGACGACGCGCTGTGGGCGAAGTGGAGCCGCCGCGGCACGGGCTTCGAGATCGCGGGAGAGGGGCTGGTGCGCATCACCCACGTGGAGGGCGCGCGGCTCATGGACATGGAACTGGAGCCGGGAGCGGAGGCGCACGCCACCGTCACCTTCGAGGCCGACGTAGGCGACAAGACGGAGACCTTCGAGATGCAGGTCGTCCAGCACTCGGAGTCCGAAGCCACCGGTGACGAGGTCGGCGAGCAGGGCGGTGTGGGCTTCGCCATCACCGTGGGCCGCGAAGTGAAGAAGTAGCCCGGAAAAGGAAGAGCCTGGCAACCCGTACTGGATTGCCAGGCTCTTTCACTGTGGAGGCGGAGGGAATCGAACCCTCGTCCGAAAGCCGTCGGCTCTTCGACCCTACGTGCGTAGTCCGCGATTTGCTACGTCACCCGGGCTCCCACGGACGGGATACCGGATGCCGGTCCTGGAAAGATCTCGTCACCTCGGGCCCAGGCACCCTTGGCAGCCAGTCCGCATTATGACGGCCCATCCCCACCCCACGGACCGAGAGCAGGGGGACCGCGCACTAGAGACTGCTAGTTAGGCAGCCAGCGCGAGCTCAACGTTGTCGTTGGCTTTTGTGTTGTTGTCGGAAGTTTTACGAGCACCCAACAAGCTCGGCACGCGTCTCGAACGTCATTGCCCCCGTCGAAGCCAGGTCGCCCCCGGTTCGATGTACGTCATGCGGCCACCACTGCTCCGCACTCGACCTACATTAACCGCTGAACGCCCTCCGTCAATCCTCCTGATTGCTCGCGGGTCGCTCCGGCAACATCCCCTTCCCTGCTTGCCCCCCGGGCAAGCCCCCGGAGGCACTCCCCCATGCAGGCGTACGAGCTCCAGCACACCACCGGTTCCTCCAGTTGGACCCTCGTGGAGAAGCCCCAGCCCCAACCGGGTCCCGGCCAGGCGCTCGTCCGCATCCACGCCGTCTCCCTCAACTACCGCGACCTCATCATCACCCGCGGCACCTACCCCGGCCTCAAGCTCCCCCTCATCCCCTGCTCGGACGGCGCCGGCCAGGTCGTCGCCGTGGGCCACGGCGTCACCCGCGTGAAGCCCGGGGACCGCGTCGCCCCCACCTTCTTCCAGACCTGGACCGACGGCGAGCGCACCCCGGAGCGGGTCGCCCATGCGCTCGGCGGCAGCGTCCCCGGCGTCCTCTCCGAGTACGTCTGCCTGGACGCGGAAGGGCTCGCCCTCCTCCCGGACTGGCTCTCCTACGAGGAGGGCGCCACCCTGCCCTGCGCCGCCGTCACCGCCTGGAACGCGCTCGTCCCCCAGGGCGGCCTCAAGGCCGGGCAGACCGTGCTCGCGCAGGGCACTGGCGGCGTGTCCATCTTCGCGCTCCAGTTCGCGCGCCTCCTTGGCGCCCGCGTCATCATCACCTCCAGCCAGGACGACAAGCTCCAGCGCGCGAAGGCGCTGGGCGCGGAGGGGCTCATCAACTACCGCCAGACGCAGGACTGGGAGCAGGCGGTCCTCACGCTCACCGGCGGCCAGGGCGTGGACCACGTGCTGGAGGTGGGCGGCGCGGGCACGCTGCCCCGCTCCGTCGCGGCCACCAAGGCGGGCGGACACATCGCGCTCATCGGACTGCTCACGGGTGCCCCCGGCAAGCCGGACACCTCCGCCACCGGCAGCAAGCACCTGCGCGTCGTCAGCACCTACGTGGGCAGCCGCGAGATGTTCGAGGACATGCTCAAGGCCATGTCCCGGGAGAAGACCCGGCCCGTCATCGACCGCGTCTTCCCCTTCGCCCAGGCCCGCGAGTCCCTCCAGTACATGGAGTCCGGCGGCCACTTCGGGAAGATCGTCATCACCGTGTGAGGCCTGACACGCGCGCGGAAAAGCCACACCTGCCGCCCTACCTCCGGCGTAACGTCCCGCCCTTTCCCAGCACTGAAAGGGTCCGCGCATGCGCCGCCTGTTGCCCCTCCTGCTGCTGCTCCTGATGCCGGTGCTCCCGGCATCCGCCGAGCCGCCTCCAGACGCCTCCCGCTTCTTCCCCTACACGTTGAACACCACGCGCCTGCCCAACGGGCTCACCGTGGTGCGCGTGCCGTTCAACTCGCCCGGCATCGTGGCGTATGTGACGGCCGTGCGCGTGGGGTCCCGCAACGAGGTGGAGCCCGGCCGCACCGGCTTCGCCCACTTCTTCGAACACATGATGTTCAAGGGGACGAAGGCGAACCCGGAGGGCCAGCGCGAGCACATCCTCGGCGGCTACGGCTTCGACGACAACGCGTTCACGACCGACGACATCACCGTGTACCAGGTGTACGGCCCCACCGCTGGCCTGGAGAAGCTCATCGCGCTGGAGGCGGACCGCTTCCAGAACCTGGAGTACTCCGAGCCGTCCTTCCAGACGGAGGCGCTCGCCGTCCTGGGCGAGTACCACAAGAACGCCGCGGGCCCGGACCTCAAGCTGGAGGAGGCGCTGGCGAAGACGGCCTTCACGCGCCACACGTACCAGCACACCACGCTCGGCTTCTATGAAGACATCCAGGCGATGCCCAAGGCGTATGAGTACAGCCGCTCGTTCTTCGAGCGCTGGTACACGCCCGCCAACACCACCCTCTTCATCGTCGGTGACTTCAACGACGCGCAGGTGGTCTCCCTGGTGACGAAGGCCTACGGCGGGTGGCAGCGCCAGCCCACCAACGTCACCATCCCCGTCGAGCCCGAGCAGACGCGGGGCCGCTCCGTCCACGTGGACTGGCCGCAGCCCACCCAGCCGCGCCACGTGCTCGCGTGGCACACGCCCGCCGCCCGCGCGGACACGGCCGACGCCGCCATCCAGGCCATCCTCGCCGAGTACCTCGTGGGCGACACCAGCCCCGCGTACAAGGAACTGGTGCTGGAGAAGCAGTACGTGGAGTCCATCAACGTCTGGACCACGCCCCACCGCGACCCGTACCTCTTCCCCATCGACGCCACCCTCCAGGACGAGAAGCACCGCGCCGCCGTGGACGCCGTGCTGCGCCGCGAGGTGACGGCCGTGACGGGTGCCCCCGTGGACGCCGCGCGCCTGAAGGCCATCCAGGACCACCTGCGCTACGGCCTCCTGATGGACCTGGAGACGCCGCGCGACGTGGCCATCGACCTGGCGCTCTACGCGGGCGTGATGGGCCGCCCCGACGCGCTCGCCAGCTACCTGAAGCAGCTGGGCAGCGTGACGCCCCAGCAGATCACCCTGTTCGCGAGGAAGTACCTCAAGGACGCCAACCTCACCGTCCTCACCCTCACCCCCAAGGCCGTCGCTGCCGGAGGGACGCCGTGATGAAGACCCGCGCTACCGTGTCGCTCGTCCTGGCCGCCGCGCTGTCCCTTGCCGCCTGCGCCCACCACAAGCCCTCTCCCGAGAACCCGCCGGACAACCCGCCCGGGGAACCCACGCCGCCGCAGCCCGAGCCGGGCGACGTGCCCGCGGTGCCCCTGAAGCAGCCGCCGCCGATGCACCTCGTCGTGCAGGCCCGGGGGGACACGCCGCTCGTCAGCCTGCGGCTCGTCTTCCACACGGGCTCCATCGACGACCCGAAGGGCAAGGAGGGCCTCACCGCCCTCACCGCGAAGCTGATGGCGGAGGGCGGCACGCAGCAGCTCACCGCCGCGCAGCTTTTGGAAGCGCTCTACCCCATGGCGGCGGAGCTCAAGGTCTTCACCGACAAGGAGATGACCACCCTCTCCGGCCGCGTCCACCAGGACTTCCTGCCCGCGTTCCTGCTGCTCTTCACGGACACGCTGCTCCAGCCGCGCTTCGACCCCGCGGAGTTCGAGCGCCTGCGCGCCAACGCGCTCAATGCCGTGCGCAACGGCCTGCGCAGCGAGGACGACGAGACGCTGGGCAAGGTGGGCCTGGACGCGCTGCTCTACGCGGGGCACCCGTACGCCCACTTCACCGGCGGCACCGTGCAGGGGCTCCAGTCCCTCACGCTGGAGGACGTGAAGGCGCACGCGCGCCGCGTCTTCACGCAGGACCGGCTGGTCATCGGGCTCGCGGGCCCGGTGGACGCGAACCTCCAGCAGACCATTACCTCGCGCCTCTCCGCGCTGCCCGCCAAGGGCGCGCCCCGGGTAGAGCTGCCCACCGTGAAGTCGTCGGCCGGGCGCACGCTCATCCTCCAGAAGCCCACGCTCTCCACCGCCGTGAGCATGGGCTTCGTCACGCCCATGCGCCGGGGCGACCCGGACTTCTTCCCGGTGGCGTTCGCGCTGTCGAACCTGGGCGAGCACCGCCAGTTCATCGGCGTGCTCTTCAACGAGCTGCGTGAGCAGCGCGGCCTCAACTACGGCGACTACGCCTACGCCGAGCACTTCATCGAGGACCGGGGCAACGGCACGTTCAACCGCACCAACCTGGTGCGCACCCAGCAGGACGTGTCCATCTGGCTGCGCCCCGTGGTGCCCGCCAACGGCGTGTTCGCCACGCGCGGCGCGGTGTACTTCCTGGAGCGCATGTCGAAGGAGCCGCTCACGCAGGAGCGCTTCGACCTGGTGCGCGGCTTCCTCCAGGGCTACACGCGCCTGTGGGAGCAGACCGACCAGCGCCGGCTGGGCTACGCCATCGACTCGCTCTACTACGGCACGCCGAACTTCCTGGACGCCTACCGCTCCGCGCTGACGACGATGACGCCGCAGTCCGTGCAGGCCGCCGTGAAACGGCAGCTTCAGCCAGAGAAGCTGGCGTTGGTGTTCGTCACGGAGGACGCGCAGGGACTGGCGCAGAAGCTGAAGTCCGGCGCGCCGTCGCCCATCACCTACGCGTCCCCCAAGCCGCCGGAGCTGCTCAAGCTGGATGAGATCATCCTCCAGCAGAAGCTCCCGGTGCGTCCGGACGCCGTCCAGATCCTCCCGGCCGCGGAGTTCATGGAGCGCTGAGGTCCGCGCTCCTTCCGGCGCTCAGGGGCTTTCCGGCAACGCCGTCCACACGCCGCGGAAGCGCTTGAGCGCCGGATCCTTCTGGCGCTTGCACTCCACGCCCTCCACCTGCACGGTGCCGTCGTCGCTGAGCAGCAGGATGTCGCCGGACGTGTCCGGCGTGAAGAACGCCTCCGGGTTCACGCCCGACAGGTCCACCGCCGTCACCTCCGCCGGCGCGTCGTCTCCGCCCTTCCAGGTGAAGAGCCGCGACTTCGCCTCGGAGGACGTGGCCCCCGCGATGATGAGGTAGCGCCCCCGCCACGACGACAGCGAGCGGATGCCCAACCCGCCCAGGTCCAGCAGCCGGGGCGGTCCGAAGCGCGCGGAGGCTCCGTCACGCACCACCGCCTCCGGGTTCAGCAGCGGCACCACCAGCGCCTTGCCCTCCGTCAGCGGGCTGCGAAAGCCAATCAGCATCCCGGGCGCGTCGAGCATCGCCGTCATGCCTTCGATGTTGAGCCCGCCGGGCTCCTTGGGCGGCAGCGGCTCCGCCTTCGCGAGCCCATACGGCGCGAGCCTCGGGTCGGCGAGCAGGTCCTCCAGCAGCTGCGTGTACGGCTGGCCCACGAGCTGGACGTGCTCCGGATCCTCCACGCCCGTGGCGAAGAAGCGCAGGCGCGCGGGCTGCTTCTTGCCGGAGCTGTTGCGGCCGTGCGACGTGAGCCAGAAGGCCAGGTTGCCCAGCCGCGAGCCCGCCTCGATGTCCGTCTCCGGTGGCTTCTTCTTCACCGGCAGCTCCAGCGACGGCGTCAGGTCCACCGTGCGCAGCGGACGTCCGCCCTTCCTCGCATCGTAGACGCGCAGGATGTTGTCCTCGTCGTCCGCCACGACGAACAGGCCGTGGCCCAGCTCCACCGCGCCGGACGCGTCACAGCTTCCCTCGAAGACGACCGTGTTGGCGGGCACGCCCACCACCGCGGGCGGGGCTTCGCGCCGCACGTTCGCCTCGCGCGCGCCGCAGCCCGCCACCAGGACACAACCCCACAGGAGCCACCGGTTCATGGCCCTTCTTCTCGCTGCTCGTGCGGCGTCACGCGCGCTCGGAAACCGGTGGTCCTCCAGGAAGTGTGTCCCAACCGACAGGGTGTGGCGCGGATCCGCTCACGCCCGGGATTTGTAGAAATGGCATGAGGCTGTAGCTCGCACGCCGGGGGGTGGGTTTTCTTCCGGCGAGAGTGGGTGGGTGGTAAGAGCCTCGGTATGCAATGCCCCGACTCCGTACCTTCGTGGAGCCGGTCCGCGTGCAGCGCGGCCCTGCGACTCGCGGTCCTGGGCCTGCTGCTCACCACGGCAGCGGCCCACGCTCAGCCCGACCCCTTCTCCCGAGGCTTCGACGCCGTCCCGGTGAAACCGACGGCCGCGCAGTCCAGCGGCATCGGATTGGAAGGCGCCACCGTGGAACCGGTGGGCAGCTACCGGGGCGCGCTGCTGCTGGACTTCAACTGGCGCATCCTCGCCCTGAAGCTGGGCGACGAGAAGCTGGGGGACCTGATTCCCTACCGGCTGGACGCGCACCTGCTGTTCTCCTACCAGTTGCTGGAGCGGTTGGAGCTGGGCGTGGACCTGCCCGTCACCCTCATCCAGGGCGACAACTTCTCGCTGCTGGGCGAGGCGCTGAACTCGCCGGACTTCCCCGGCGCCGCGGGCGTAAGCGGCACCACGATGGGCGACATCCGCCTGCTGCCGCGCGTGAGCCTGCTGAACCCGGACCGCTTCCCGCTGGGGCTCGCGGTGGTGACGGAGGTGCGGCTGCCCACCGGCAGCGCGCAGAGCTTCACGGGTGAGCGCGGCGTGGTGTTCGCCCCGCGTCTGGCCATCGAGAAGAAGCTGGGGCCCGTGCGCGTGCTGGGCAACGCGGGCGTGCTGCTGCGCCCCGCGGCGCAGTACCTCAACCTGCGCGTGGACGACGAACTGACGCTGGGCGCGGGCGGCATCGTGGACCTGCCGGACATCAGCCGGCTGCGCGAGGTGAAGGCCACCGCGGAAATGCACCTGCGCACGCCGCTGGCACGCCCCTTCAACTTCGACCAGGCGGCCTCGCTCAAGACGCCGTGGGAGCTGCTGGTGGGCGCTCGCGCGAAGGTGTGGGGCGACTGGGGCGTGGAGCTGGACGTGGGCCGCGGCCTCAACGCCACCACCGGCTACGGCCGCGAGGCCCTGCGGGTCATGCTCGCCGTGCGCTACGACAAGACCTTCAAGGACGAGGGCCCGGACTCGGACGGCGACGGCGTGCCCGACGTGCGCGACCGCTGCCCGACGCAGCCCGAGGACAAGGACGACTTCGGCGACGAGGACGGCTGCCCGGATCCGGACAACGACGGCGACGGCATCGCCGACGGCGACGACGCGTGCCCCAGCAAGGCCGGCCCGCAGGAGACCAAGGGCTGCCCGCCGGAGCCGGACAAGGACACCGACGGCGACGGCATCGTCGACCGGCTGGACAAGTGCCCCACGGTGCCCGGCCCGAAGGACTTCGACGGCTGCCCGGACACGGACTTCGACGAGATTCCCGACGGCGAGGACGACTGCCCCGACGTGGCCGGCCCGCCGGAGAACAACGGCTGCCCGTACGACGCTCCGCCCTACGTGGTCGTGGAGTCGGACCGCATCCGCATCAAGGGCAACATCCTGTTCGAGACCGGATCCGCGGTCATCCAGAAGCAGTCGTACCCGCTGCTGGACGAGGTGGCGACGGTGCTGGCGAAGAACCCCACGCTGGGGCCGGTGCAGATTGAAGGGCACACGGACAACAAGGGCTCGCGCCAGCTCAACGTGGACCTGTCCAACCGCCGCGCGAAGTCGGTGCTCGACTACCTGGTGAAGAAGGGCATCGACCGCAAGCGCCTCACGTCGCAGGGCTTCGGCTTCGACCGGCCCATCGCCACCAACGACACGGCCCTGGGCCGCGCGAAGAACCGGCGCGTGGACTTCAAGCTGGTGAAGTCGGAGATCGAAACCGGCCCGAAGGAGACCATCGTGCCCAATGGCCAGCCGCCGCCGCCCGGCACCGAGCCCGTGCCCGGACCGGGTGCGCCGCCGCCGGACACGGGCAAGCCGGCCGGCAAGAAGTAACGCGGTCCGTTGGGACGGCCCGGTGCACGGGCCGTCCCAAATCACTGCCTTTGTTTTTGTGCAGGGTGGCTGGAGGGCCGGGGCAAAATGCCCCGTTTCGAGACCTCGTCACCTTGTTTCATGGCGCATCCTGCCGGGTGCGCCGCGTCGAAATAACCGGGAATAACGCCGAGGCCGGGTTTCACCCAGCCCCCGTTGCTGACGGGTTATTCTCAAAAACATGGGGACATTTGAGACGGAAGGTAACGGCGCGGGGTTGACGCCGGAGCAGAAGCGCGCGCGTCTGGCGGAGCTGCTGCGCACCAAAGTCCGGCCCACGCATGCGCCGGTGTCCTTCAGCCAGGAACGCATGTGGTTCCAGGACCGGCTGAGCCCGGGCAGCGCGGCCTTCAACATCCCGGTCCGCGTGCGGTTCTCCGGCGTGCTCGACGTGGCCGTGCTGCGCGCCAGCCTCCAGGCGCTGGTGAAGCGTCACGCGCCGCTGCGCACCACCTTCATCGAGCAGGACGGACGGCCCCTGCAGCACATCGCGCCGACGCTGGACCTGGCGCTGCCCGTGGTGGACCTCCAGTCGCTGCCCGCCTCCGCGCGGGAGGCCGAGTTGCAGCGCCTGCTCACGGACGAGGCGCGCCAGCCGTTCGACCTGGAGAAGGGACCGCTGCTGGTCACCGTGCTGTACCGGCTGGATGCGCTGGAGCACGTGCTGCTGCTCAAGCTGCACCACATCATCACCGACGGCTGGTCCATGGGCGTGCTGGTGCGCGAGCTGAGCGCGCTGTATCCGGCGCTCGCGGAAGGGAAGCCCTCACCGCTGCCGCCGCTGCCCATGCAGTACGGCGACTATGCCGCCTGGCAGCGGGAGTCCCTGCGCGGTGAGGTGCTGGAGTCGCACCTGGGCTGGTGGCGCGAGCGGTTGGATCCGGACGCGGTGCTGGAGCTGCCCACGGACCGGCCCCGGCCCGCGGTCCCCTCCGGACGCGGTGCGCGCATCAACGCGATGCTGCCCGTACCGCTCGTGGAGTCCCTCAAGGCGCTGGCGCTCGCGGAGGGGAACACGCTCTTCGGCGTGCTGCTGGCGGGCTTCCAGGTGCTGCTGTCGCGCTACAGCGGCCAGCAGGACGTGGTGGTGGGCACCTCCGTGGCGGGCCGTGGCCGCGTGGAGCTGGAAGGGCTCATCGGCCTGTTCACGAACTACCTCGCCTTCCGCTCGGACCTGTCCGGGCAGCCGTCGTTCCGGGGGCTGCTCGCCCGCGTGAAGGAGACGACGCTGGAGGCCTACGCGCACCAGGACGTGCCCTTCGAGAAGCTGGTGGACGCGCTGAAGCCGGAGCGCCAGCTGAGCGTCAATCCGCTCTTCCAGGTCGCGCTGACGCTGCAGAACGCGCCCCTGCCGCCGCTGCAACTGCCGGGGCTCGTGCTGGACGCGCAGCCGGTGGACAGCCGCACCAGCAAGACGGACCTGTCGCTCATCGCCATGGAGCTGCCCCAGCAGGGCATGCGCCTCACGGCGGAGTACAACACGGACCTCTTCGACCCCGGCTCCATCGAGCGGCTGCTCGCGCACCTGCGCACGCTGCTGGAGGGCGTGGTCGCGGATCCGGGCCTGCGCGTGTCCGAGCTGCCGCTGATGGACGCCGCCGAGGCAATGCGGGTCCAGCGCGAGTGGGCCGGGAACGCCGCGCCCTTCCCGGAGGACCGGTGTCTGCACTCGCTCTTCGAAGCGCAGGTGCAGCGGACGCCGGATGCCGTGGCGGTCCAGTTCCAGGGAAGGTCACTCACGTACGCGCAACTGGATGCACGGGCCAACCAGCTCGCTCATGCGCTGCGGCGCCGGGGCGTGGGACCGGAGGCCCGGGTGGCCTTGAGCGTGGAGCGCTCGCTGGACGTCGCCGTGGGGCTGCTGGGCATCCTCAAGGCGGGCGGCGCCTGGGTGCCGGTGGATCCGCTGCTGCCGCGTGAGCGACTGGCCTTCATGCTGGAGGACAGCGGCGCGGGTGTACTGGTGACGCAGGCTCCGCTGCTGGAGCGCTTTCCGGAAGGGATGCGCTCGCGGGCGCTGTGTCTGGATGCGGAGCGGGACGGGCTCGCGGGGGAGAGCGTCCTGGCTCCGGCCTCCGGCGTGGGGCCCCGGAATCTGGCGTACGTGCTCTATACGTCGGGCAGCACGGGTACTCCGAAGGGGACCGCCATCGAACACCGTGGCGTGTGCAACCTGGTTGCACATGAAGCCACTGCGTATGGCATCGGGCCGGGCAGCCGCGTCCTCCAGTTCGCCAGCCTGTCGTTCGACCTGTCGGTGGAGGAGATCTTCACCACGCTGTGCAGCGGCGCGACGCTGGTGCTGGCACCGCTGGAAGACCTGATGCCCGGCGAGCCGCTGCGCAAGCTGCTGCGCGATGAGGCCCTCACCGTCATCAGCCTCACGCCCGCGACGCTCGCGGCCACGGCGCCGGAAGGACTGCCCGCGCTGCGCACCGTCATCTCGGGAGGTGAAGCGCTGCCCCCGGAGGTGGTGGCGCGCTGGGCTCCGGGCCGCACGTTCGTGAACACGTACGGCCCCACGGAAGCGACGGTCATGGCCACGCTCACCGAGTGCACGGCGGACGGACGCGTGCCCTCCATCGGCCGGCCGCTGGCCAACGTGCGTGTGTATGTGCTGGATGCCCGGGGCGGGCTCGTGCCCGTGGGCGTGAAGGGCGAGCTGCACCTGGGCGGCGTGGGCGTGGCTCGCGGCTACGCGGGCAGGCCCGCGCTGACGGCCGAGCGCTTCGTGCCGGATGCGTTCTCTGGCGAAGCAGGTGCACGGCTGTACCGCACGGGCGACGTGGTGCGCTGGCGCGAGGACGGCACGCTGGAGTTCGTGGGCCGCGCGGACGCGCAGGTGAAGGTGCGTGGCTTCCGCATCGAACTGGGCGAGGTGGAGGCCGCGCTGGCGAAGCTGTCTCCCGTGCGGGACGCGGTGGTGCTGGCGCGCGAGGACGGGCCCGCTGGCAAGCGGCTGGTGGGCTACGTCGTGCTCCGCGACGGTGTCACCGCTCAGGGTTCCGAGCTGAGGGCGGCGCTCAAGGACGCGCTGCCTGAGTACATGGTGCCTTCGGCCGTGGTGGTGCTGCCCGCGCTTCCGCTCACGACGAATGGCAAGGTGGACCGCAAGGCATTGCCCGCTCCGGACCTGGCGGGGAGTGATCCTCGGGAGTACGTCGCGCCACGCACGCCCACCGAGCAGCGTCTGGCGGGGTTGTGGCAGGAGCTGCTCGGCGTCACGCGCGTCGGGGCGAACGATCACTTCTTCGACCTGGGCGGCCATTCGCTGCTGGCCACGCAGGCGCTCAGCCGGATTCGCCAGACCTTCTCGGTGGAGCTGCCGCTCCGGCGCCTGTTCGAGTCTCCCTCGCTGGAGGCGGTGGCCCGCCTGATTGACGAGGCACTCGCGGGAAAGGGGCAACCGGTCCCGGCGCCGCGCAAGTCGCAGGAGTCCCGCACGCGGGCCGTGCCCACGGTTCCGCTGGAGGACGTCGCGCGTGAGTGGAAGGAGCAGCCACGGGACCCTGTGGCGCCCTTCACGGCCGAGCTGCGCCAGCGGGTGCTGGTGGAATGGAATGCGACGGAGTCTGAGTACCCGCGCGGCGCCACGCTGCCAGAGGTCTTCGCGCGCGTGGTGGCGCGCTTCCCGGAGAAGGTCGCCGTCGAGTTCGGGGATGCGCGGCTCACGTACCGGCAGTTGGAGGAGCGAGCCAATCAGCTCGCGTGGCACCTGCGCTCGCTGGGCGTGGACACGGACTCGCGGGTAGCGGTGGCACTGGAGCGCTCCCTGGAGCTGGTCGTCTCGCTCGTCGCCATCCTCAAGGCCGGTGCGGCCTATGTGCCGCTGGATCCGGCGTATCCGCAGGCGCGTCTGACGGCGATGGTGGAGGACGCTCGTCCCCACGTCCTCCTCACCTCACGTGCGCTCTTGCCGAAGCTGCCTCACGGGCTTGAATCCGCGCTTCCGCGCACAGCCGCAGCTCAAGCCCACGTCGCCGGTGAGAAGACGCTACCCATGGCGCTGGTGACCACGGCTCAGGACCGTGCCCCACGTGACGGGATGCAGCCGGTGGTATTGGGGTCCACAGCTCACGACCGTGTCCCGGATGAGAAGACGCTGACCGTGGCGGCGCTGGCGCCTACGGAAAAAAGCCGCGTCCTGGATGAGGGAATGCTGCCCGTGGTGCTGGAGGAGGTGGCGCTCGATGCGCTGCCTGTGCATGCGCCTCCTTCCAGCGCTCTACCCCTGAGCCTTGCGTATATCGACTTCACCTCCGGCTCCACTGGCAGGCCCAAGGGTGTTGGGACGCCTCACAGGGCCGTGCTCCGTACCCTCTTCGGTGTCGACTACGCCCGCTTTGGCCCTGACGAGACGCTGCTGCTCATGGCGCCTCTCGCCTTCGACGCCTCCACCCTCGAAGTGTGGGGCGCGCTGCTGCATGGCGCGAAGCTGGCCGTCTTCCCTCCCCACCCTCCGACGGATCCGCACGAGTTGGAGCGCGTGCTGGTGCGCCATGGTGTGACGACGCTGTGGCTCACCTCCGGCCTCTTCACCCAGGTGGTGGACTCACACCTGCTCGCGCTTCGCTCGCTGCGCCAGGTGCTCACCGGTGGTGACGTCGTCTCCGCGCCTCATGTCCGCAAGGTGCTGGACCAGTTGGGCGTCCCTGTCACTGGCGGCTATGGACCGACGGAGACCACTGTCTTCGCTACCAGCCACCGCTTCACTCAGGCCTCCCAGGTGGGCACTGCCGTTCCGCTGGGCCGCCCCCTGGGCAATACGCAGGTGTACGTGCTCGATGATTCCGGCCAGCCCGTCCCTCCGGGCGTGCAGGGCGAGCTCTACGTCGGCGGAGAGGGCCTTGCTCGCGGTTACGTGGGCCAGCCCTCACTCACCGCGGAGCGCTTCGTCCCCAACCCCTTCTCTTCCACTCCAGGCGCTCGCCTCTACCGCACCGGCGACCTGGGCCGCTGGCGGGATGACGGCGTGCTGGAGTTCCTGGGCCGCGCGGATGCGCAGGTGAAGGTGCGGGGCTTCCGCATCGAGCTGGCTGAAATCGAAGCCGCGCTCCTGGCCCACTCCGACGTGCGTGAAGCCGTCGTCGTGGCCCGTGAGGACGTGCCCGGCGACAAGCGCCTCGTCGCCTACGTCGTCGCTCCCGCGTCCCTCGACGTCGCCGAACTGCGCGCGTTCCTCAAGCAGCGGCTGCCTGACTACATGGTGCCTTCCGTCCTGGGACGCCTGGACGCCCTGCCCCTCACGTCCAACGGAAAGGTCGACCGCAAGGCCCTGCCCCATCCCTCCACGTTCCAGACCCGTGCCCGGACGCGCCCGCCTCGCACGGACACGGAGAAGCGGATCGCCACGCTCTGGGAAGAGGTCCTCCAGTCCGGCACCGTCGGCGCCGAGGATCATTTCTTCGAGCTGGGCGGCAGCTCCCTGAGCGCCACGCAGGTTCTCTCGCGCATCCGGCGCACGTTCCAGGCGGAGCTGTCCATCGCGGACTTCTTCGCGGCTCCCACCGTGGAAGCCATCGCGCGCCGCCTGGAGTCCCAGGGCCCGGTGCGCCCTGCCCTGTCCGTGCCCGCGCTCAAGCCGGTGCCTCGCGACGGCGACCTGCCCCTGTCCTTCGCCCAGCAGCGGCTGTGGTTCTTCTCCAAGCTGGAGCCGGAGAGCACCGCGTACAACCTGCCGTTCGTCATGCGGCTCGAAGGAGCCCTCGACGTTCCCGCGCTCGCACGCGCACTGCGGGACCTGCTCCAGCGGCATGAGTCCCTGCGCACCACCTTCCGTGAGCACGCGTCCGGCGCCGTGCAGGTCATCGCCCCGGCCGCCTCGCTGCCCGCGAGCTGGATGGACCTGAGCGCCCTACCCGATGCCGAGCACGTCCTCGGCTCCGTGCTTGATGACGAGGCCCGTCAGGTCTTCGACCTGGAAGCCGGCCCACTCTGGCGCGTCCTCCTGGTGCGCATGAGCGCGCGTCACCACCTGCTGCTGCTGACCATGCACCACGTCATCTCCGACGCCTGGTCCATGGGCGTGCTCCTCCAGGAGCTGACCACGCTGTATGCCGCGCACGTCGAGGGCCGGACCGCGCAACTGAAGCCGCTGCCCGTGCAGTACGCGGACTTCTCCGTCTGGCAGCGAGGCTGGCTGCGCGACGAGGCACTGGAGGCCCAGCTCGGCTGGTGGCGCGCGCAGCTCCAGGGTGCACCGAAGGCGCTGGAGCTGCCCACGGATCGGCCTCGGCCCGCGGTGCAGACGTTCCGGGGCGCGGTGGTGCCCTTCCTGTTCCCGCGCGAGCTGTCGGACGCGATGCAGGCGCTCTGCCGGAGCGAAGGCGTCACGCCCTCCATGGTGGTGCTGGCCACGTTCCAGGTGCTGCTCTCGCGCTACAGCGGCCAGGAGGACATCACCGTCGGCTCGCCCATCGCGGGGCGCCACCACGCGGAACTCGAAGGGCTCATCGGCTTCTTCGTCAACACGCTGGTGCTGCGCACGAAGCTGGACGGCGACCCGACCTTCCGGGAGCTGCTGTCCCGCGTGCGCGACGTGGCCCTGGGCGCGTATGCGCACCAGGACGTGCCCTTCGAGAAGCTGGTGGAGGCCGTGCGCCCGGAGCGCGTCGCCGGCCGCACGCCGCTCTTCCAGGTGATGCTCGCGTACCAGAACGCGCCCATGCCGGAGACGCTGACCACGGGCCTGCGCCTCCACCCGCTGGAGCCCCGGGGCGGCACGGCGAAGTTCGACCTCACCCTGGCCCTCAACGACACCGCCACCGGATTGAAGGGCCTGCTCGAATACAACACCGACCTCTTCGACCCGGCGACCGCGAGCCGCATGGTGAGCCACCTGCGCACGCTGCTGGCCAGTGCGGTCCACGCGCCGGAGCACCGCCTCTCCGCGCTGCCCATGCTCACGCTCGAGGAGCGCGAACTGCTGTCGCGCACCTGGAGCGAGCCCGGCGCCACGACCGCGGAGGACGCGTCCCTGCACGGGCTCATCGAGGCGCAGGCCCGGCTGCATCCGGACCTGATTGCCTTCGGACATGGGGGCACCCGGCTCACCTGGGCGGAGGCGCACCGGCGGGCCCGCGAGGTCCTCCGCGCGCTGCGCGGCCGTGGCGTGGTGGCACTGCCGCCCCCGCCGCCTCTTGTCCCCGTGGCTCGCACGGGGCCGCTGCCCCTGTCCTTCTCGCAGCAGCGGCTGTGGCTCGTGGATCAACTGGAGCCGGGCAGCGCCGCCTACAACCTCTTCCTGGCCCTGCGCGTGGAAGGCGCGCTGGACGTGGGCGCGCTGGAGCGGTCCTTCGCCTCACTCATCGCCCGCCACGAATCCCTGCGCACCGTCTTCGTCTCGCGGGACGGTGAGCCCGTCCAGGTCATCCTCCCCACGCTGCCCTTCGCACTGGAGACGGTGGACCTGGGCGCGGTCCCCGACGAGGTCGTGAAGCAGCGGCTGCAAGAGGAAGCCCTGCGCCCGTTCGACCTGGAGCGCGGGCCCCTGCTGCGCGCGGCACTGCTGCGCCTGGACGCCCGGACGCACGTGCTGTGGCTGAACATGCACCACATCGTCTCCGACGGTTGGTCCATGGGCGTGCTCGTGCGGGAGCTGTCCGCGCTCTACGGCGCCCATGTCTCGGGCCAGCCGTCGCCGCTGCCACCCCTTCCCGTCCAGTACGTCGACTACGCGGCGTGGCAGCGCGCGTGGTTGAAGGACGAGGTGCTGGAGCACCACCTGGCCTACTGGCGCCGTCAGCTCGCCGGTGTGCCTCCGCTGCTGGAGCTTCCCACCGACAAGCCGCGCCCGCGCATCCAGTCCCAGCGTGGCGCGCAGGTGCCCGTGCACCTGTCGGGAGCGCTGACGGAGGCCCTCCAGGCGCTATGCCAGCGCGAGGGCGCCACGCTCTTCATGGGCCTGGTGTCGGCATGGCAGGTGCTGCTCTCGCGCTACTCCGGCCAGGAGGACATCCCGCTGGGCTCGCCCATCGCGGGCCGCACTCGCGAGGACACGGAGGGGCTCATCGGCTTCTTCGTCAACACGCTGGTCCTGCGCACGCACGTCGATGCGAAGGCTTCCTTCCGCGCGCTGCTGGGCCAGGTGCGCGCCACCACGCTCGCCGCCTATGAGCACCAGGAGGCTCCCTTCGAGAAGCTGGTGGAGGAGCTGCAACCTCGACGCAGCCTGAGCCACTCGCCCCTGTTCCAGGTGCTGCTCGCGATCCAGAATGCTCCGGCGCTGTCGCAGTCCGTCGGATCCGCGCCGCTGCGGCTGCTGCCTCTCGAGCAGGCCGAGCAGACGACGCAGTTCGACCTCACCCTCTCCCTGGCTCGGACGCCCCAGGGCCTGCAGGGCGCGCTGAGCTACCGCACGGACCTGTTCGAAGCCTCCACCGCCGCCCGGATGGTGGAGCACCTGCGCACGCTGCTGGAGGCCGCGGTGGCGAAGCCGGACGAAGCCGTGGGCCGGCTGCCCATGCTCACGGCCGACGAACGTCACCAACTGCTGGTGACGTGGAACCAGACGCAGGCGGAGTACCCGCGCGACGCGACGATTCCGTCCCTCTTCGAAGCCCAGGCCCGGCGCATGCCGGACGCCGTCGCGGTCGTGAGCGGCTCGCAGCGGCTGACGTACCGGGAACTGGACGCGAGGGCGAACCAACTGGCCCACCGGCTGCGCAAGCTGGGCGTGGGACCGGAGTCCCGCGTGGGCCTGTGCGTCGAGCGCACGGTGGACGTGGTGGTGGGCACGTTGGGCATCCTCAAGGCGGGCGGCGCGTACGTGCCGCTGGATTCGCGCTACCCGAAGGATCGCCTGGGCTGGCTGCTGGAGGACGCGAACAGCCCGGCCCTGGTGGCGCATTCGCACCTGCTGGTGTCCCTGCCCGCCTTCACGGCACAGGCGGTGTGCCTGGACCGGGGCGCGGACCTCGAGCACGAGCCCGCGACGGCGCCCCCGGCGCGAGTGCACCCGGAGAACGTGGCGTATCTCATCTACACGTCCGGGAGCACGGGCCGTCCCAAGGGCGTGTCGGTGACGCACCGGAACGCGGTGGCGTTCCTCGCCTGGGCCACCGAGACGTTCACGGAGGAGGAGACGCAGGCGGTGCTCGCGGCGACGAGCCTCAACTTCGACCTGTCGGTCTTCGAGCTGTTCGCGCCGCTGGTCCGCGGCGGCAGCGTGGTGGTGGTGCGAGACGCGCTGTCCCTGGCCGAAGCGAAACCGGAGGCGGAGGTCACGCTCATCAACACGGTGCCGTCGGCGATGGCGCAACTGGTGAAGATGGGCGCGGTGCCGCCCTCCGTGCGCGTGGTGAACCTGGCGGGCGAAGCCCTGCCGGAGACGCTGGCGAAGGAGGTGTACGCCATCCCCACGGTGCGCAAGCTGTACAACCTGTACGGCCCGTCGGAGGACACGACGTACTCCACGGCCTCGCGGGTGGGACGCGACGAGGTGCCGAACATCGGCCGGCCGCTGACGAACACGCGGGCGTACGTCCTGGACGCGAACCTGCAACCGGTGCCCATCGGCGTCGCGGGCGAGCTGTATCTGGCGGGCGAAGGGCAGGCACGCGGCTACCTGTCGAGGCCGGAGCTGACGGCGGAGCGGTTCGTGCCGGAACTGCACGGACCCTCGGGCAGCCGGATGTACCGCACGGGGGACCGGGTCCGTTACCGCGCGGACGGCGTGCTGGAGTACCTGGGCCGCGTGGACTTCCAGGTGAAGGTGCGCGGCTTCCGCATCGAGCTGGGCGAAGTCGAATCCGCGCTGCGCCAGCATGCGGCGGTGAAGGACGCGGTGGTGGTGGCGAAGGGAGAGGGCGAGGAGAGACGGCTCGTCGCGTACGTGGCGCCGAAGTCAGGCGCGTCGGTGGAGACGAAGGCGTTGAAGACGGACCTGCGCCAGCGGTTGCCGGAGTACATGGTGCCGGGGACGGTGGTGGTGCTCGACGCGCTGCCGCTGAACGCCAACGGCAAGGTGGACCGCAAGGCCCTGCCGGAACCAGAGGCGCCCACGTCCGGCGGCACGTACGAAGCCCCGAGGACCGAGACGGAAGCGAGGCTGGCGGCCATCTGGGCGCAGGTGCTGCGAGTGCCCCGGGTGGGCGTGAGGGACGACTTCTTCGCGCTGGGTGGACACTCGCTGCTCGCGACGCAGGTGGTGTCGCGCGTGCGCACGGAGACGGGCGCGGAGCTGCCGCTGCGCGCGTTGTTCGAGGCGCCTTCAGTGGAGTCGCTGGCCGCGCGGGTCGAAGCCGCGTTGCTTGACCGGCAAGCGGTGCCGCGTCCGCCGCTGGTGGCGGTGGCTCGCACCGGGCCGCTGCCGCTGTCCTTCGCGCAGCAGCGCTTGTGGTTCCTCGACCGGCTCCAGCCGGGGAGCGTCCACTACAACATCCCTGCTGCCTTGCGGCTCGATGGTCCTCTGGACACCGAGGCGCTGGTTCGTGGCCTGCGGGAGCTCGTCCACCGTCACGAAGCGCTGCGCACCACGTTCCATGCTCGCGAGGACGGTGAGCCGGTCCAGCACCCGCATGCGCAGGCGGAGCTGACCGTCTCTCGGGTGGACCTGCGTTCACTGCCGGCTGCGGATCAGGACGCGGAGGTCCGGCGACTCGCGCTGGAGGAGGCGCTGAGGCCCTTCGACCTGACGCGTGCGCCCCTGATGCGCTCCTCGCTGCTGCGCCTGTCCGAACAGCGCCACGTGCTGCTCGTCACGCTGCATCACATCGTCTCGGACGGCTGGTCCAACCGCGTCCTCGTCGAGGAACTGGGAGCGCTCTACGCGGCGTTCTCGAGAGGACAGCCGTCGTCCCTGCCGCCGCTGGCGCTCCAGTACGCGGACTTCGCGGCGTGGCAGCGGGACTGGCTGAAGGGCGAGGTGCTGGAGCAGCAGGTGGGGTGGTGGAAGCGGCAGCTCGCGGGTGCTCCGCAGGCGTTGGAGCTGCCCACGGACAAGCCGCGTCCCTCCGTGCAGACGTATCAGGGTGCCCAGGTGCCCGTGCGCCTGTCAGGGGAGAGCTCGCGGAGGCTCAAGGCCCTCTGTCAGCAGGAGGCCGCCACACCGTTCATGGCGCTGCTCGCCCTGTGGCAGGTGCTCCTGTCCTGCTACTCCGGCCAGGAGGACTTCGCCGTTGGCTCGCCCATCGCGGGCCGTGAGCATGGCGAACTGGAGGGGCTGGTCGGCTTCTTCGTCAACACGCTGGTGCTGCGCGCCCGGGTGGACCGGCGGGGTTCGTTCCGCCAGTTGCTGCGCCGGGTGAAGGAGACGGCGCTGGGGGCCTATGCCCATCAGGACCTGCCGTTCGAGCGGCTGGTGGAGGAGCTGAAGCCCGCTCGCGATTCGAGCCGCAGTCCCTTGTTCCAGGTCCTCTTCACCCTGCGGGACAGCGACAGCCCGCGCGCACTGCGCACGGATGAACTGAAGCTGCACCCGCTGGACGTGGAGGACACCACCGCCAAGTTCGACCTGGAGTTGAGTTTGGCGGAGTCACCGGAAGGCTTCACGGGGACCCTGGGCTACAACACCGCGCTGTTCGAGCCGCGCACGGCGGCAAGGATGGCGGAGCACTTCCGCATGTTGGCGGAAGGGCTCGTTGCCCGGCCCGAGGCGTCGCTGGATTCCGTGTCGCTGCTGACGTCAGCGGAGCGCCAGCAGGTGTTGGTGGACTGGAGCACGAACGCCTCCGAGTTCCCGCGCGACGCCACGCTGCCAGAGGTCTTCGCGCGCGTGGTGGCCCGCTTCCCTGAGAAGGTCGCCGTCGAATTCGGTGATGCGCGGCTGACGTACCGGCAACTGGAGGAGCGCGCCAATCAGCTCGCGTGGCACCTGCGCTCGCTGGGAGTGGGCACGGACTCGCGAGTGGCGGTGGCGCTGGAGCGCTCGCTGGAGCTGGTCGTCTCGCTCGTCGCCATCCTCAAGGCCGGTGCGGCCTACGTGCCCCTGGACCCGGCGTATCCGCATGAGCGGCTGACCGCGATGGTGGAGGTCACCCGTCCCCGCGTCCTCCTCACGTCTCGCGCATTGCTGCCAAAGCTGCCTCACGAGGGCGCGCTGCCTGTGGTGCTGGAGGAGGTGTCACTGGGTGCCATGCCCATGCATGCGCCTCCTTCCAGCGCTCAACCCCTGAGCCTCGCGTATATCGACTTCACCTCCGGCTCCACCGGCAGGCCGAAGGGTGTCGGTACGCCTCATGCGGCCGTGCTCCGTACCCTCTTCGGTGTCGACTACGCCCGCTTCGGCCCTGACGAGACGCTGCTGCTCATGGCGCCTCTCGCCTTCGACGCCTCCACCCTCGAAGTGTGGGGCGCGCTGCTGCATGGCGCGAAGCTGGCCGTCTTCCCTCCCCACCCTCCGACGGATCCGCATGAGTTGGAGCGCGTGCTGGTGCGCCATGGTGTGACGACGCTATGGCTCACCTCCGGCCTCTTCACCCAGGTGGTGGACTCGCACCTGCCCGCGCTTCGCTCGCTGCGCCAGGTGCTCACCGGTGGCGACGTCGTCTCCGCTCCCCATGTCCGCAAGGTGCTGGAGCAACTGGGCGTCCCTGTCACCGGCGGCTACGGCCCCACGGAGACCACGGTCTTCGCCACCAGCCATCGCTTCACTCAGGCCTCCCAGGTGGGCACTGCCGTTCCGCTGGGCCGCCCCCTGGGCAACACGCAGGTGTACGTGCTCGATGATTCCGGCCAGCCCGTCCCTCCGGGCGTGCAGGGCGAGCTCTACGTCGGCGGAGAGGGCCTTGCCCGCGGCTACGTGGGCCAGCCCTCACTCACCGCGGAGCGCTTCGTCCCCCATCCCTTCTCTTCCACTCCAGGTGCCCGCCTTTATCGAACTGGCGACCTCGGCCGCTGGCGCGAGGACGGCGTGCTGGAGTTCCTGGGCCGCGCGGATGCGCAGGTGAAGGTGCGGGGCTTCCGCATCGAGCTGGCTGAAATCGAAGCCGCGCTCCTGGCCCACTCCGACGTGCGCGAGGCCATCGTCATGGCCCGTGAGGACGTGCCCGGCGACAAGCGACTTACCGCCTACGTCGTCGCTCCCGCGTCCCTCGACGTCGCCGAGCTGCGCGCATTCCTCAAGCAGCGGCTGCCCGACTACATGGTGCCTTCCACCGTGAGCCGCCTGGACGCCCTGCCCCTCACGGCCAACGGCAAGGTCGACCGCAAGGCCCTCCCCGCGCCCTACTCCCCGGCCTCGGACGGCGCCTACGTCGCGCCCCGCACGTCGCTGGAGGAACAGCTGGCACGGTCCTTCGCGGAGGTGCTGCGCGTGCCTCGCGTCAGCGTCACCGACAGCTTCTTCGACCTCGGTGGCCACTCACTGCTCGCCCTGCGCCTCGTCGCGGCCATCCGCGAACACACGGGCCAGGTGCTCCCCATGGCCGCCCTCTTCCAGCACTCCACCGTGGAGCAGCTGGCGCACCGGATGCGGCAGGAAGCCACCGCGCTTCCCCCCAACCTCGTGCGATTGGACGCGGGCACCTCCAGCGCGCGTCCCCTCTTCCTCGTCCATGGCGGTGGCGGCAGCGTGCTCGGCTACACGGAGCTGATCCGACAGCTCGGTCACGACCGGCCCGTCTACGGTCTGTCCGCATCGGGGCTGGACGGCGGCGCGCTGCCTCCCGCTTCCATCGAAGCGATGGCACGCGACTACCTGTCCCAGGTCCGCGCCGTGCAGCCACATGGGCCGTACCTGCTGGGAGGCTGGTCCTTCGGTGGGCTCGTCGCCCTGGAGATGGCGCGTCAGCTCCAGCACACCGGAGAACAGGTGGAGCTGCTGGCCCTGATGGACTCCACCGTGCCCACGCCCCAGCCCCGTCCCGCGGCCGACCCGCTCGGCATGCTGGCCCTCTTCGCCCGGACGCTCGGGCTGCCCTGGCAGGAGCTGTCCCTGGACCTGGACCGGCTGCGACGCCTGGAAGGACGCGGGCAACTCGCCTACGTCCTGGAGCAGCTCCGGAGCTCGCCCGCGAAGGACCTGGGCCTGGGCCTGGACCTGGACGGCGCGGCGCGCCTGTTCGACCTGCACTCGAGGCTCTACGACGCGCAGCGCGGCTACGTGCCCGGTGGTGGCTACTCGGGGCCCACGCTGCTCTTCCGGGCCGCCACGGCGCCAACCGCTTCCGGGGAACCGGACTGGAGCACGTGGCTCACGGGGCCCGTCACCCGGTACGAGGTGCCGGGCGACCACTACACGATGCTGAGCGCCCCCAACGCCTCCACCGTGGCGGAGCGACTGCTCCACCACCTGCGGGCGCTGTAGCGCGAAGGAGCGCGGGCCCGGACGCGGGCCCGCGCCTCACACGTCCGCCCCGGGCTCGTACCCCAGAGCCTCGGTCGCGAAGCGCGCCATGCGTTCAATCAGCTGCGCGATGTCGTCCTGGACGCTGCGGCCGGACCGGTCCGCCTGGGCTTCCAGCCGTTCACCACAGCGCAAATCCAGGCAGAGGTTCACGCCCACCCGGCGCTTCGAGTCCACATCCGTGGTGAGCAGGCCAATCTCCGCGTCCGTGGACGTCCGGCACCAATCACACATGTTGGGCGCCAGGGCCGGGTCCCCCTGCTGATCCCTCCGGAAGGCGATGCCCGTGGGCTGCTTGCCGCCGGGAGCGACGAACACCAGGAAGACCCGCACCCCATACGGATCCACCCACGCAAAGTAGTCCCGGACGAAGAGCGGGAGCTGGGTGCCGTGGGGCAGCTCGACGTGTTTGCGATCCCTGGAGCGGAATGCGCGCAGCAACTCTTTCTCTGACTCGATCCTGAACATGGCGTTCGCTTCCCTGCCTGCCTTCAAGAACATCCTGAACGTGCGTCAGCCTGATTTTGTCCAACCCTTCCGGACACTGGGTTGAAATCACCATCGGACGCCAGTTTGGGGGGCACTCGTGTTCAGAGGGTCCCCCATGCACCTTCCCATACGCCGCCTGCTGCCCGCGCTGGTCCTCGGGCTGGGAGGCCTCGCCTGTGGCGATGACGCCTCGCCCACCCCCAACACGCCGCCCACCGTGAGCGATGCCATCACCGCGCCCGCGTCGCTGGTGGCCGGAGCGACCGGCACCTTCACCGTCACCGCGAGCGACCCGGACGGCGACCCACTCACCTACACCTGGACGCAGGGCGAGCCGGGCACCGCGGGCACCTGGGTGGGCGACAGCACCGGCCCGAGCGCGCAGTGGTACTCGCCCGCCGTGGCCGCGCAGACCGCGTTCACCCTCTCCGTGAGCGTCTCGGATGGCGTGAACGCGCCGGTGGTGCGGACCGTCACCCTGCCCGTGTCGGTGCCGCGCTACGGCGCGGACGTCCAGGCCCTGTGGGGCTCCGTGGAGTGCACGAAGTGCCACGGCAAGGCCGGCAGCCTGAGCCTCGCGGCGGAGAGCAGTTACGCCAGCCTGATCAACGTCACCGCCAGGGCCTGCGGCACGCTCCAGCGCGTCGTGCCCGGCGACCCGGACAACTCGGCGCTCGTGCGGAAGATGGAGGGCACCGGGTGCGGAGCCCGCATGCCCGCCGGCAAGCCGGAGTACTTTGATCAGCACCCGGGCCTGAACGTCCTGGTGCGCTCGTGGATCCTCGCGGGCGCGGCCAACGACTGACGGCCGTGCGCGAGAGGCTCGCGCCCGCTCCAGCCGGGGCATAGGCTCCGCCCTCGTGGCCGCGAACCCGCCCCTGCTGGATGACATGCTCCTCTTCGCGGAGGTGGTGGCGGCGGCCAGCATCACCTCCGCGGCGGAGCGCCTGGGCCTGCGCAAGTCCACGGTGAGCCGCCGGCTGGCGGCCCTGGAGGAGCGGCTGGGCATCCGGCTGCTCGAGCGCAACACGCGCAGGCTCCGCCTCACCGAGGCAGGCCGCGAGTACCACGCGCACTGCGCACGGCTGGTCGCCGAAGCCCGCGAGGTGAACGCGGCCGTCAGCGAGTCGCGCGGCACGCCCCAGGGGACGCTGCGCATCGCCACGCTGTCCCTGCTGGGCGAACTGCTCACCCCCGTCATCGCGGAGCTGCTCCTGCACCAGCCCCGGCTGCGCGTGGAGGTGTCGCTCGCGCAGACGCACGTGGACCTCATCGCGGAGGAGTACGACCTGGCCCTGCGCACCGGGCCGCTCGCGGACTCGTCGCTGATGGCGCGCAGGCTGGGACGCGTGCGCACGGGCTACTACGCCAGCCCCAGCTACCTGAGCCGCCACGGCACGCCCCGGACACCCGAAGCGCTGACGGCCCACGAGTGCATCCTCCTGGCCGAGTCCGGCACCGACGAGGTGTGGTTCTTCGGCGAGGGCCGGAGCGCGCGCACGGTGCCGGTGACGGGCCGCCTGCGCGTGCCGAGCGAGCGCGCGGGCCAGGCGGCGGCGCGCGCGGGGCTGGGCATCGTGCGGCTGGCGGCATCGCTCGTGGCGGACGACGTGCGCTCGGGGCTGCTCGTCCCGGTGCTCGCGGCGGACACGCCCCCGGGCCTGCCCATCTTCGCCGTCTACCCGAGCAGCCGGCAGCTGCCCCTCAAGGTGCGCGCCTTCCTGAAGCTCTTGTCCGCGCGCGGCGCCGCGCTCCCGTGGGAGGAGGAATAGGGCTCCTGGCGGAACAATGCGTCCCGCGCGGGGTGCTCCTCTCCGTCGCCGCCCACGGTTACATCCCCTGCACACGAACCGCAGGGAGGATGGGACATGGCTGGCAACGTCATCGAGCTGGGCGACGCGGAGTTCCAACGCGAGGTGCTGGAGTCACAGGAGCCGGTGCTGGTGGACTTCACCGCCACCTGGTGCCCGCCGTGCCGGGTCATCGCGCCGGTCATCGACTCGCTGGCCGCCGAGTACCAGGGCCGGATGAAGATGGTGAAGCTCAACGTGGACGACCACCCGAAGACGCCCGAGCAGTACGGCATCCGGGCCATGCCCACCCTGCTGTTCTTCAAGGGCGGGAAGGTGGTGAAGCAGGTCGTGGGCGCCGTGCCGAAGGCGAAGCTGGAGGAGGCCGTGCGCCAGGTCCTCTGACGCTCAGCCGACGCCGCCGGACGGTGTCCAGGTGGCCAGCCGCGACTCGACGAAGTGCCGGGTCGCGCTGAGCGCCGCTTCGACGCCGTCCGCGCGCGAGCCGCCGCCCCAGGCCACCTCCGGCGAGCCGCCGCCCTTGCCCTCCACGCAGGGCGCCGCCTGGGCCATGAGCTGGCCCGCGTCCATGCCCACGCTGCGAAGCGCGTCGCTCGCGATCGTCGCCAGCACCACCTTGTCGCCGCGCGTGGCGGTGAGCACCACGCCCACGATCCCCACCAGGTCGCGCCGCAGCGCCTCCACCAGCGCCTTGAGGTGCGGGGCCGGGACCTCGCCCAGGTGCGCGGCGACGAGCGACGTGTAACCCCAGCGCGTCGCGTCCTGGAGCAGCTGGCGGGCCTGATCCGCGGGAGACACGCTCACGGGGGTCGCGGCCTGCGCGGGCTTGCGGCGCGCCTCCTGCTCCAGCCGCGTCAGCCGCTCGCGCAGGGCCACCACGCGGGGCATGGGCTGCGCCCAGTTGTGCAGCTTCTGCGACAGCGGCGACAGCTCGCGCAGCCGGGCCTCGCCCTCCAGCCGCGCCGCGGACTCCAGCGCCGCCTCCAGCGCGTCCACCTGCTCGCGCAGCGCCCGGGCCGAGTCCATGGGCGTCTGGCCCGTGGGCGGCGTGAAGGGCAGCGTGAGGGGACCGAAGCCGACGGCGGCATCCCCGTCGATCTTCTTCAGCATCGCGTTCGCGGCCGGCCGCACCCCGCCGTTGACGTAGCGCTGCAGCGTGCGCCACGCGTACTGGCGGAAGCCCGACAGGTGCTTCACGTGGAAGGCCGTCCACCGGGGCACCGGCTGGGAGCCGCGCAGGCTCTTGAACGGATCCGCGCCCGGGCCCAGCTCGATGGTGAGCCCCACCTCCAGCGCGTCCTGCATGAGCCGGTGCACGAGCCCCCGGTACAGGCCCAGTTCCTGCGGCAGCGCCAGGTCGTAGCCGAACATGGGGGACCAGACGACGTCCTGGCTGGTGTGCGTGGCGTAGAAGCCATCCACGCGCCCGTCCTTCACCGCGAGCCGGTACTGGAAGAGGCCTTCGCGCAGCGTCCACGCGAAGAGCTCCTCCGTGTAGTCCAGCGAGGAGTGGTACTTGTCCGCGTTGAGCGACCGGTACAGCTCCCGCAGCCGGGGCGCGCAGTCGGGCATCTCCCGCCCGTCCACGATGCGATAGCCCGCGGCCTCCAGGAGCCGCCCATCGCGGCGCCGGTTCTCCCGCACCTGCCGGCTGACCTCCTGCGTGGGCAGCGTCATGCGCGTGTGCGACGCGTACACGAAGCCGTAGTCCTTCGCGGCCAGCGTGTTGAGCAGGGGCGACGCGCTCGCGGGGTTGATGGCGGGGAACAGGATGGCGTGCCCCGGGAACTGCTCCACCAGGAAGGCGGTGAGGCGCTCCACCTGCGCCTCATCGAGCCGCGCGTGGAGGTTGCGCAGCAGCCCCCAGTGGTCCACGTAGACGCACTTGTCGATGCGCGCCGCCTTCAGCATCGCGCCCAGCGTGCGCATGGCCCCGCGCATCACCACCGCGCGCGCCGCGCCGTACGTCTCCGCCGTCACCGCCGCCACCGGCAGGCCGATGTAGCGCACCCACGTCGAGTGCAGCGGCGAGTTGCCGTACTCCGCCTCGTTGATGGCCAGCGGGATGCGCAGGTCGTCCATCGCCACCAGTTGCAGGGTGGTGCGGTCGCTGAGGAAGGTGGTGCTGCCACGCTTCATCAGCGGGACGAAGTAGTCGCGCGCCAGCCGCGCTTCCGGCGTCTGCGGCCAGGTGCAAGCGTCGACGGTGGCCGCGTCGTAGAGGGTCATGCCCCCCACTCTACCGCTTGAGGGCGCGCTCGATGCGGCGGCGGAGGCCGTCCTCGGACAGCATGCCGCGCTGGGCGTCCATCACCTTGCCGTCCCGGTCCAGGAAGTAGAGCGTGGGCAGCGCGTTCACCTGGAAGGCCCGCGCCACGTCGTCGTCCGCGTACACGACGTAGGGCCGCAGCTCCGGCTGGAACCGCTGGAGGAAGTAGTCCACCTCCTGCGGCGCCGTGGGGCCGTCGTCCCGGCTGGCCGCCACGAAGACGAGCCCCTGGGACTCGTACTCCTTGGCCAGCTTCACCAGGGAGGGCATCTCCTCGCGGCACGGCGGACACCAGGTGGCCCAGAAGTCGAGCATCACCACCTGACCCTTCAGGTCCGACAGCGCCAGCGAGCCGCCCGCGTGCTTCGTCATCTGGAAGGACGGCGGCGACGCCCCGTCCGGCACCAGCCGCGCCCGCTGCGCCTCGCGCACGCCCAGGAAGGCCAGCGCGGCCAGCCCCAGCACCGCCACCACGGACAGCGCCGTCTTCGCGCGGTCCCCGCGCGCGCCCGGCGGCTTCGTCCCCTCGGTTCCAGCCTGCAGTGTCATCCGCGCTCCCTCCGTGTCAGGCGGCCGTGCACCCGCGTCAGGGCCCAGCGCACCCCGGCCTTCACCCGCGGCCGGCGCACCACCCACGCCGCCAGCGGAGGGCCAAAATGATAGTACCCGTCGATGAACCCCTGGCCGAGCCGGCTCTTCCTGAGCACGTCGTCCCGGAACGCCCGGAAGGCCACCAGCTCCGGCGCGCCCTCGCCAAAGGCCGCCGTCACCACGAAGCACGACGACGCGGGGCTCACCCACATCAGCTTCCCATTGGTGATGTTCACCACGGCCTTCAGCTCGCGCTGCTCCGTGTAGAGGAAGGCCAGCAGGTCGCGCCGCGCCGCGGGGAAGTCCTGCCCGGACGCCTCCTCGAAGTCGATGCGCGTGGTGACGGCGCTGCCCACCTCGTCCACCGTGAAGAGGTAGCGCTTGGAGCTGCGCCGGTGCTCCACCTCCAGCGCCTTCAGCTCCCCGAAGTAGGCCAGGAAGGGCACCCGGCACGCCGGGCACACGAAGCGGTGGTAGGCGTGCGTCGGGACGAAGGCGTAGTCCCCCAGGCGCTTGCAGCCCGTGTTGGGGCAGATGAGCTTCACCGTCGCCTGGGGCGCGTTGCGCGGGTCGTAGCGGGACTGGCCGCTCTCCTTGTCGAACACCGGCGGCGGCCGCGACGGCTGCCCCACCATCTGCCGGGTGGGGTGCGCGGCCCGCTCCAGCTCCTGGGCCCGGCGCCACGCCAGCTCCGCCGCCTCCAGCCGGCCGTCCGCGGTGTGCACCAGCGCCTCCGCGTGCGCGCGCAGGGCCGCCACCAGCCGGTCCACCAGCGGAGACACTGCCGGCTCCCGGGCCACCGCGAAGGCCTCCGCCAGCACCCGCTCCATCTCTGGCAGCAGGGCCTGGGCCGCCTTGCGCGACGGGTCCTCCGCCCGCCGGTACACCGGGGGCTCCGGCAGTTTCACGAACAAGGCCGAGGCCTGGGCCCGCACGCGCTCCAGCGCCGCGTCCCCCCGCCCCACGTCCAATCCCGCCGCCCGCGTCTGGGCGGCCCTGATGAGTTCTTCGGGCTGCAAGCCCGTGGACCTTAAGGGCCCCCAGGCCCCCTGTCAGCGACTCCGGAGCCCCCTGTCAGGAAACTCGCCATGCGGCCGGGGTCAATGTAAGACGACGTAGGAGGATGTGAATCATGGGCGTGTTGAAGTTCCTGGTCTGGACGACCTGCGCGGTGGGTCTGGGCGTCTTCCTGGCGCGGGGCAACGTGGGCGGCCGCTCGCCGCTGGAGCACATGGAGCGCACCTGGAAGCGCTCGGTGAACCCTTCCACGATGGACAGGGTGAAGGGCAGCGTGGAGGACGCGATGGAGAGCGCCAAGGGCGCCGTGTCCCAGAAGTCCGCCAACGCCTCGGGCCCGGGCCCGCGCGAGCGCATCACCGCCGAGGACCGGGCGGCCATCAACGACATCATCGCCAAGAAGCGTTAGGCGAAGCGTTAGGCGCTGATCGCGCTCCACCCCCTTCCGCCCGCCCCACCCCGTGACTAGGTTGCGCCGGGGCGTTGGGTTGGACGGTGGTGGAGAGGCGGGCCCATGGGTTGGACGCAGGTCGGGGGCGTCATCAGGGTGGCGGTGCTGGCGTGCGCGCTGGGAGCAGCAGGCAGCGCCGCGGCACGGACGCCCGGTGGCAAGTTGTGGCTGGAGTCGCGCAACCGCGCGGTGTCCCGGCAGCACTCGAACATCAGTGACGTGGCCCGGAAGGCCATGCCGGCCGTGGTGTCCATCACCACGCGCCAGGACAGCGCGGAGGTGGCCCCCGGCGAGGAGCCCCAGCGCGGCATCGGCTCCGGGTTCATCATCCATCCGGACGGCTACATCCTCACCAGCGCGCACGTGGTGGACGGGGCGTCCGAAGTCTCCATCTCCATCCGCAGCGCGAACGGCTACGTGGAGGAGTTCCCCGCCACGGTGGTGGGCGAGGACGAGCGCACGGACTGCGCGCTCCTCAAGGTGGACGCGCCCCGGAAGCTGCCGGTGCTGAAGCTGGCGTCCGCGTCCCACGTGGGCATCGCGGACTGGGTGGTCGTCATCGGCAACCCGTTCGGGCTGGCGCACTCCGTGACGGTGGGCGTGGTGAGCTACCTGGGCCGCACGGACGTGACGCCCAACGGCCGCGACGGCGACTTCGACTACGTTCAAATCGACGCTTCCATCAACCCGGGCAACTCCGGCGGGCCGGTGCTGGACCTGCACGGCGACGTGGTGGCGGTGGCCAACGCCGTCAACGTGTCCGGCCAGGGCATCGGGTTCGCCATCCCCATCGACATCGCGAAGACGGTGATTCCGCAGCTCAAGACGCACGGCCGCATGCGCCGGGGGTGGATGGGCATCAGCGTGCAGGACTTCTCCCCGGAGGTGGCGCAGGCGTTCAACCTGAACCCGCGCGGCCGGGGCGTGGTGGTGACGGACGTGGTGGACGACGGCCCCGCGGCCCGCGCCGGCCTGCGCACGGGCGACGTCATCCTGAACATGGACCGGCTGTCCGTGGAGCGGGCGCACACCCTGCGCTGGCAGGTGGCCGCCCGCGGCGTGGGTCAGCACATCCGGCTCAACCTGCGCCGGCTGGGCCGCCCCATGACGGTGAAGGTGAAGCTGGAGGACCTGCCCCTGGTGGAAGCCCCTCCGGCCACCCTGGCGTCGGGCAGCGCGCCGGGCGAGCGCTCCGCCGGGGCCCGCTCCGTCCTGGAGGAGCTGCTCTCCCCGGTTCCCCGCACCCAGTCCGGCCGCTCAGGAGGCATTCCCAAGGCCGATGAAGGCCTGGCCGCTCCCTGACGGATGAGGCCTCCGGGGCCCTGCCGGGTCTCCAGGCTCCTTGCGTTCCGCGAAACCCGGCGATACACCGTCCGCCTTCACATCGTGGCGGATCCACCCACAGGTGGCGCCGCGGGTCTTCCAAGCATCGATTCGCAGGAGAGTCCGTACCATGGCCGAGGCCACCCAGACGACGAAGCTCACCCATTGGCCGCGCACCGCCAAGGGCAGCGGCAAGAAGGCGTGCACCGTGGAGGGCTGCAAGCGCCCCTACCGTGCGAAGAGCTATTGCTTCTTCCACTTCAAGAAGTGGCGCCAGGGCGAGCTGCCCCACTCGCGCTACCGCGTGTGCTCCAAGCCGGAGTGCCGCACCAAGGTGCTGAAGGGCGGCCTGTGCGAGAAGCACTACGCCGAGACCTACAAGAAGGACGCGGCGGCCTGAGTCGCCCCGGCTGTTCTCGTGGCGCCGGCCCCCTGCCTCACCCGCGGGAGTTGCCCGGCGCCACGGCGCGGCCCAGATGCTTGAAGGCGTTGAGCCACAGCTCCGCCTCCCGCTGGGTCAGCCGCGCACGCATCAACGTCCGCTCCAGCTCATGCAGCACGTGCTCCGGCGCCTGCGGGTTGAGGAAGTCCGCCGCCAGCATCGCCGCGCGCATGCGTCCGCTCAGCGCGTTGAGCGTCCCCAGCCGCGCGCCGGCCTCCTCTTCCTGGGGCAGCGCGGGCGCATCCGTCAGCCCCTGCCGGTGACAGAGGTACAGGAGCACCGCGGAGGACTGCGCCAGGTTCATGGACGGCTGCACGTCCGACGTGGGGATGACGAGCAGGTCCTGGCAGTGGGTGAGGTCCTCGTCGGACAGTCCCCGCTGCTCGCCGCCGAACAGCAGCGCCACCCGCCCCCGCGTGCTCTCCTCCGCCAGCCGACGCGCCGCGTCCTCCGGCGTCAGAGGGGCGCGCTTCTCCACCTGGGTGCGTGAGGTGGTGCCCACCACGTACACGCAGTCCTCCAGCGCCTCCGCCAGGGTGGGGACGACGCGCATGCCCGAAAGGATGTGGCCGCCCTTCACGGCCATCCTCTCCGCCAGACTGAAGTCCTGGACCACGGGTTCCGAGAGGATGAGACGTTCGAAACCGAAGTTCGCCATGACCCGGCAGACCGCACCCAGGTTGTCGGGTGAACGGGTCTGATGAAGGACGACAGTCAGCTCCGCACCTGGACGCATGCCCCGGAGTTTAGCTGGTGGTGCGTCCGCGTGATCGGTATATTCCCGGTGATGCGTCGCTGGGTCCCTGGCTTGCTTCTGTCGCTGTCGCTCCTCACCACCGCGTGCGGTGGCGCGGGCACGCCCGTGCGTCCGTCGCTCACGGCGCGGCAGGCGCTGAGCAGCTCGCCGGAAGTGGTGGAGTTCGAGTCCCCGGCCGTCCGCCTGGAGCTCTTCCGGGAGATTGCCCGCCAGTCGGAGCAGGAAGCCGGGCAGTCCGCGCAGGGCGTGGCCCTCTTCCCCATCATCCAGGGCAACGAGTTCGTCGCGGCGCCGGGCTTCGAGTCCCGCGCGGACCTGCTCCAGCCGCCGGACGCGGGCAGCGGCCTCCAGTTCGTCTTCGACGCGCGGACGGGTGACCGTTGGCCGGAGGACCGGCGGGAGAGCCTGCAGGGCCTGTCGGAGCGCGAGGCCGCGGAGCTGGTGGCGCGCACGCTCCTGGCGCTCTGGGACATCCAGCCGGAGGGCGCGGTGCAGGTGGACCGTGCCGCGGGCGCGCCGTACGCGGTCGCCTACGTGGACGGCATCCTGCGGATCAACCCGGCGTTCCTCTATCTGGCATCCGCCTACGGTCCTGCTTCCATGGCGGCGGGCCTCCAGTAGAGTCGCGCGCCTCATGAGCTGGCCCCGCTGGGGCCTCGAGGCGCCTCCGACGTGAACACCTCCGCCCTCCACGCGCAACTCACCCACACGCTTCGCCAGACGGACCTGCCGTCGCTCGGCACGCCCTACAAGGGCAAGGTTCGCGACACGTACCGCAAGGGCGACACGCTCATCCTCGTGACGAGCGACCGCCTCTCCGCGTTCGACCACGTGCTCACCACCATCCCCTTCAAGGGCGAGGTGCTGAACCGTCTGGCGGCCTTCTGGTTCGACCGCACGAAGCACATCGTCCCCAACCACGTCCTGGACGTGCCCGACGCGAACGTCACCGTGGCGCGCGCCTGCCAGCCCTACTCCGTGGAGGTGGTGGTGCGCGGCTACCTCACGGGCAGCCTGTGGCGCGACTACGAGAAGGGCACGCACACCGCCTACGGCGTCCCCTTCGCCGAAGGGCTGCGCAAGGACAGCGCGTTCGAAACGCCCATCCTCACGCCGTCCACCAAGGCCGAGTACGGCAAGCACGACGAGCCCATCTCCGAGGCGGAAATCCTCTCCCGCGGGCTGGCCACGCCGCGCGACTGGGCCCGCATCACGGAGGCCGCCCGGGGCCTGTTCCTGGAGGGCCAGAAGTGGGCGCGCACGCGCGGCCTCATCCTGGTGGATACGAAGTACGAGTTCGGGAAGGTGGGCGACGAGCTCTTCGTCATCGACGAGATGCACACCCCGGACTCCAGCCGCTACTGGGTGGCGGACGAGTACGAGGCGCGCTTCGCCAGGGGCGAGGACCAGAAGATGTTGGACAAGGAGAACATCCGCCAGTGGCTCATCCGCGAGCGGAACTTCTCCGGCCACGGCGCGCTGCCCGCGATCCCCGACGACGTGCGCGTGGACCTGGCCACCAAGTACGTGGCCGCCTACGAGCGCATCACCGGCACGTCGCTCTCGCTGACGCCCGGTGACGTGCACTCGCGCATCGAGGGGAACCTGCGGGCGAAGGGCTACCTCTAGCCCCCTCGCCCGTCACGGCCGCGCGCTGCTAGCTGGCGCGGCCGAAGACGCGCTGGAACACCGCGTCCATCTGGCGCGTGTGGTAGCCCGGGGAGAAGCAGTCGGAGACCTCCTCGGGCGTCATCATCTTGGCCAGGTCCGCGTCGTTGAGCAGGGCCTGCCGGAAGTCGACGCCCTCCTCGAACATCTTCATCGCGTTGCGCTGGACGACGACGTACGCCGCCTGCCGGTCCATGCCCTTGCGCGCGAGCTCCAGCAGCAGGCGCTGCGAGTTCACCACGCCGCCCAGCAGGTCCAGGTTCTTCTTCATCTGCTCCGGGTAGACGCGCATGTTCTCCACCAGGCCCGCGAAGCGGTGGAGCATGAAGTCCAGCAGCACGGTGGCGTCCGGGCCAATCACGCGCTCCACGGAGGAGTGCGAGATGTCCCGCTCATGCCACAGCGCCACGTCCTCCATGGCGCTCACCGCGTAGCCGCGCAAGAGGCGCGCGAGGCCCGTGAGGTTCTCCGACAGGATGGGGTTGCGCTTGTGCGGCATGGCGCTGGAGCCCTTCTGTCCCGGAGTGAAGGGCTCCTCCGCCTCGCGCACCTCCGTGCGCTGGAGGTGGCGGATTTCGACGGCGAACTTCTCCAGGCTCGCGCCGACCAGCGCGATGGCGGTGAAGAACTCCGCGTGCCGGTCGCGCTGCACCACCTGGCTGGAGGCGGGCGCGGGCTTGAGGCCCAGCTTCTGGCAGACGTGCTCCTCCACCGACGGCGGCAGGTGCGCGAACGTGCCCACCGCGCCGGAAATCTTGCCCACGGCGATGGTGTCGCGCGCGTGCAAGAGGCGCGTGCGGCCCCGGCGCAGCTCGTCGTACCAGATGGCCAGCTTGTGCCCGAAGGTGATGGGCTCCGCGTGGATGCCGTGGCTGCGGCCCATCTGCAGCGTGTGCTTGTGCTCGAAGGCGCGCTTCTCCACCGCGGCCATCACGCGGTCCATGCCCTTCAAGAGCAGGTCCACGCTGTCGCGCAGGGTGAGCCCCAGCGACGTGTCCAGCACGTCCGAGGACGTCATGCCCAGGTGCAGCCAGCGGGCGCTGGGCCCCACGCGCTCCTCCACGAAGGTGAGGAAGGCGATGACGTCGTGCTTGGTGGTGCGCTCGATCTCCTCGATGCGCGCGGCGTCCGCCTCGGTGAAGTCACCGGCGCGGGCGAGGCAGTCCGCCAACGCGTCCTTGGGGGCGAGGCCTTGCGCGACCATGCCCTCCAGCGCGGCGAGCTCCACGTCGCGCCAGCGGCGGTAGCGGGCGACGTCGGACCAGAGGGAGGCCATTTCGGGACGGCTGTAGCGTGGAATCACTCGTAGACCTTCACGGCAAAGTCCCGGCGCGCCGCGAACCGGAGCACTTCCAGCGCGACGTCACAGGACGGACCTGACTTCTTCGCGGCGGTGAGGTTGAACGAGAGGTCCAGGCCTTCGGGCCGCGCCACCGCCAGCGCGCCGGGGTCGACCTTCTCGTGGACGATTCGACTGGCCAGCCTCCCCGCCTGCTGACCGAGCGCCAGCGGGGCCGGCGCGAGGGCCAGCGTCGCGCCCTCCTTCACCTGGCTGGCCGTGAGCGCCACCAGCGGCACCTTGCGGGAGGCACTGAAGGCGATGAGCGCCTGGACGACGGAAGCGTTGCCCACGGTCTTGTCCGCAACCATCAGGAGCCCGTCCACCTTCCCCGCCGCGCCCTCCAGCACCTCGCCCACCCGCTCCTGCGCCTCCACGGCCAGCGGGACGATGGTGAGCCCCAGGGCCGCGCCAGCGGAGCGGGCCTGCGCCACCGCGCCCGCCGAGGAGCGCGGGTCATGCAGGATGCCCACGCGCTTCGCGGAAGGGGCCACGGCCTTGAGCGCGGCAAACTCCGGGGCGAAGTCGCTGGTGAGCGCGATGCCGGTGACGTTGGGCGCCTCCAGGCCGTACTTCTCGTGGTACGGCACCATGGCGAAGAGCACGGGCACGTCCTCGCCCAGCGAGCGGCGCGCGGCGTTGGCGGCCAGCGGCCCCAGGGCCAGCACCAGCGCGGGCTTCTGCGCGGCCAGCGCCTTGAAGACGCGCGCGGCCTCCGTGGGGCTCTCCTCCAGGGTCAGCTCGGTGACGTCCGCGCGGGCCTCGGCGGTGAAGCCGGCGAGGAAGGAGGCGTACGGCGCCAGGCTCGAGGACTTCACGGCCACCACGCGCGGCCTGGCGGCGCTTCGCGGCGAGGCCTGCGCGAGGACGGCAGCGGGCAGGAGGAGCGTGAGGAGCGCGAGCCTCCGGAGGGTCGTCATCGCAGCACGTTCTGGCAGCAGCGGAAGCCCACGTCGGGGGCCTTCTGCGACACGGCGCCCCGCCGGCGCGCGGAGCACCGGGCGGTGTCGCCGGGCGTGCTGAAGGCACCGCCCTTGATGAGCCGGTCCTCGGTGTCCGGGTAGTTGGAGGCGGTCCACTCGGCGGCGTTGCCGGACAGGTCCATCGCGCCGTAGCCGGAGCGGCAGGCCGGGTTCGTTCCGGAGGCCGCCAGGGCTTTCGCGGGGCCTTCGGTCGTCCCGGTGTTGCAGGCTGCCTGCGCCTGCTCGTCACCGGAGGAGAAGCGCGCGTTGCCGGGGCCCTTGCAGGACTTCTCCCACTCGTCCTCGGAGCACAGGCGCTTGCCGAGGTTTTCGCAGGAGGACTTCGCGTCGAGCCACGTCACGTTGACGCTGGGCTTGCGGCCGGACTTGTTGGGGAACTCGAATTCGTCGACGCAGAACGAGTCCACCATGACGCTGTCCATGCGCATCTCGTCGGTGGAGCCGGACGCCTGCAGGTCCTCCGGGGACGCGCCCTTCTTGAAGCTGCCGCCGCTGACCAGCCGCATGCCGTCCGGACAGTGGTCCCCTCCGGCCATGATGCCGCCCGTCGCGGCGGCCGGGCCGGGCGTGGCGGGCGTGGGGCTGTTCTTCGCGGCCTGGGCCTGACGCAGGCGCAGGTAGAGGTAGCCACCGCCCGCGCCCAGCACGACGCCCGCCACCGCGAGGATGATCATCCACATCATCGAGCTGGGGCCGGAGCGGGGAGGCTTCACCTGCGTGGCCCGCGTCGTGGGGAGCGTGTGCAGTCCGGACACCGACGGCGGCAACCGGCGCGCGGAGGAGCGGACACCCGACACGTCGGGAGGGGGCTCGCCCTTTCGCGAGCGTCCGCCGGTGGAGTTCGTGTCCTGGACACCGGAAGAACGGACCGCGCCCTGCGCCGCCGAGGCCCGAGGGGCACGCGGAGAGGACTGCTCCGAGCCGCGACCGTTCACCGAGGACACCGCACCCGAGGCCCGAGGGTTGCGGCCGCCGCGGCTGGTGGAGCGGGACTCCGAAGGTTCGTCGTCGTCGGAGCCCCGGCCGGACCGTGACTCCGTGGCGGATGCATCCGCGTTGCGATTGCTGGACCGGCCCTCGGATGCATCCGCGCCGCGTCCGGAGCGCCCATCGCCGGACGCGTCGCCGCGCCCCGAGCGCCCGTCACTGGAGGCCGCTTCACCACGGCCGGTGGAGCGAAGGTCGCCAGAGGAGGACTCACCGCGCCCGGAGCGCCCGTCGCTCGACGCGGATTCACCGCGACCGTTGGAGCGTGCATCGCCCGATGAAGACTCGCCGCGAGCACCCGCGGATGAGGACTCACCACGACCCGAGCGGCCCTCGCTCAACGCGGCTTCGCCGCGACCGTTGGAGCGGCCTTCGCTCGACGCTTCACCACGACCGGAGCGCCCGTCAGCCACAGCGGCTTCGCCACGGCCATTGGAGCGCGCGTCGCTGGCGGACGCTTCGCCACGCCCCGCACGCCCGTCGCCGGCGGCGTCACCGCCACGACCCGAGCGGCCCTCACCCTCCGCGGAGCGGGCTCCACGCGGATCCGCCGGGAACGACGGTTCCTCCGCCTTGGCGAAGATGCGCATCACCGGCTCGCCAGCCTTGGCCGACGCCCGAGGCTCCTGCTGCGTCGCCGCGTCGGGCGCCTGTCCCAGCAGCCTCGGATCCTGCGCCGCCTCCGCGCCCTTGCGGCCCGGCGGCGCCACCGCGCGCATCTCCTGCATCGTCGCCGCGTCGGACACGGAGCGCGCTTCGGGGCCCGTGATGTAGTCCAGCGCCTGCGCGTTCGACCCCAGGATGGCCGCCAGCGTCGCCGCGTCCAGCGGCTGCGTCGCATCCGGCGGAGGCGCATCGTCCTGCGCGGGGATGGGCGCGGCGGGCGTGGGCGCCATCGCCACCGGCAACATGCCCGTGGGCACCGGCGGCAGCGGCTTGTTCGCCGCCCTCGCGGCCACCGCGGCCGCGGGCAGTGCCCCCGTCGGCGGCACCGCGCGCTGCCTCGACGCCGCGGCCGGGTGCCGCTGCACCAGCGCCGCGAACTCCGCGTGCAGCTCACCGGCCGACTTCGGACGGGCCAGCGGGTTCACGTTGAGCGCGCGCCGGTAGAGGGACTCGAACGCGGGCGGCAGGTCCGGATGCCGCACCGACACCTCGGGCACCCCGCCGTCCTCCGGCAAGAGCCCCGTCACCATCTCGCCCATCAACACGCCCAGCGAGTACACGTCCATGCGCGTGTCCAGCTCCGCGCCATTCACGTACTCGGGAGCGATGTACGCCGCCGCCCGGTGCCCCTTCTGCGCCTGCACGAAGGGCAGGTGCGGCACCGCGAGCCCCAGCCCGTAGTCCGACACCTTCAGCATGTCCGGCAGCACGAAGACGTTCTCCGGCTTCACGTCCGAGTGCGGCCCGAAGCGGTGCGCCCCGTCCAGCGCCGCCGCCATCTGCGCCAGCAGCGGCTCCACTTCCTTCAGCGAGAACAGCTGCCCCTTCGCCGCGCGCTGCTCCATCATCCGGCGCAGCGTGAGCCCTTCCAGGAGCTGCATCGTGAAGAAGGGCCGGTCCCCGTCCACGCCCTCCTCGTACACGCGCACCAGATTGGGGTGGTTGAGCTTCTTGCCCACCCGCATGGACAGCGCGAACTGCGTGCGCTCCTCCGGCTGCTGCACCAGCCGAGGCTGGATGACCTTCAGCGCCACCTCCACGTCGATGGCCTGGTCCTGCGCGCGGAAGACGAAGCCCAGCGGCCCCGACCCGACGACCTCCTGGATGGCGTAGCGGTCCGCGACGACGTCGCCCGGCTTGTAGGGCGCGCCCTCCGCTCCCCTCCGGCGCGCCGCCCCCGCCGCCTGGCGCGCGGCCGCGTCGAACTTCTGGCCACACGTGGCACAGGTTTCACTCGTATCGGGGACATGGCTGCCGCAGCGGTAGCAGAGCAAAGCAGTGAAACTCCGGAACGGGGCCGCGGGGGGGCGGCCTTCCCGGCGGACGGCCGGGGGCCTCCATTCTGCCCGCTCCGGAGCCATTGAGGAACGACGTTGCGCGCCGGGCCGCTAGCGGCCCGTGGACCCGAAACCGCCGTCACCCCGGGAAGTCACTTCCAGCACGTCCACCTCGCGCAGGGCCGTGGCCGTCACCGGGGCCACCACCAGCTGGGCCACCCGGTCCCCCCGACGCAGGGTGAAGGGGGTGTTGGACAGGTTCACGAGCAGCACCTGCACCTCCCCCCGGTAGTCCGCGTCCACCGTCCCGGGGGAGTTGAGGCACGTCACCCCATGTCGCAGCGCCAGCCCGGAACGGGGCCGCACCTGCCCCTCGAAGCCCGGGGGGAGCGCGAACGCCAGCCCGGTGGGCACCGCCATCCGCTCCAGGGGCTGGAGGACCCACTCCGCGTCGATGTCGGCCCGCAGGTCCATCCCGGCGGCCAGCTCCGTCTCATAGCGCGGCAGGGGCAGCGGGTCCGGATGCGAGCGCACCCGGCGCACGGGGACGGTCAGCGAGGGGTCCATGCCCCCGCCGTAACACGCACCCCGCCCCCCCTCCATTTCCTGACCCCGACGTCACGGGTCGTATGCCCCCTGCCCTCACAGCTCGGTCGCGCCGTCCGCCGTGCGCAGGGCGGTGCGGAACCCGAACGGGTCCACGGGCCGGGCGGCCAGCTCCAGCTGGTAGTGCAGGTGCGGCCCGGTGGACCGGCCGGTGCTGCCCGACAGCGCGATGGCCTGCCCCTTCTCCACCCGAGTGCCCGCCTTCACCAGCAGCTCCGAGTTGTGGCAGTAGGCCGTCGTCACGCCCCGGCCGTGGTCCAGCACCAGCACGCGGCCGTTGACGGAATCCTCGCTCGAGCGGCGCACCACGCCCGCGGCCACCGCCGTCACCGTCGTGCCCGTCCGCACCGCCAGGTCCACTCCCGTGTGCATCCGGCGCGTGCGCAGCGTGGGGTGGACGCGGTAGCCGAAGGGGCTCGTCACCGGAGCGCTCTCCGACACCGGCCACCCGAGCATCAGCGCGGTGGACAGCGCCAGCGCCTGCGCCGCGCCCACGGAGGAGCCCTCGAAGCCCGGGGGCAGCTGCTTCGCCAGGCGCTCCAGGCTCAGCGCCCCACCCTCCGCGCCCACCCGCTCCAGCGCGAAGCGCGCGGGCACCCGCCCCGCGAACACCGCCGTCACCCGCGCCTCCTCCGACGGGAAGTCCCCGGCGAGCGCGTCCAGCAGCCGCCGCGTCGCCACGGGTCCGCGCACCGGATCCACCAGGGACTCCGGGTCGATGCCCTCCGCACGGGCCAGCGCGAGCGCGGGCTCGCGGGCCTTCGCATCCAGGGCCTTCAGCGCCGAGTGCGTCCCCCACGCCAGCGCCTCCGCGCTCGTGGGCACGCGCGTGAGCAGCGCGGCGGGCAGCGCGGCCGGCACGGGCACCGCCGTCCCGCTCACGCCGTCGTAGTACGCGAGCAGCGGCCGGGCCGTGGTGCGCGTATGGAAGGCCCAGGCCCCCGCGCGCCGCAGGAGCGCGCCCGCGGGCGTGTGGTGGTACGCGCACCACACGCACAGCAGCGCGAAGGTGAAGTCCAGCAGTCCCCGGGCGCGTCGAGCGAACATGCGTCAGGGCCTCAGCGTAGGAAGGACAGCACCGGGGCCGCGTCCCACGCCGCCGCGAGTCCCAGCGGGGCCACCAGCAGGCACCCCACCAGCCCGCGAGTCCATGCCCGCCGGGGGCCCGCCGCTTCACACGCCGCGTCCGCGTGCTGGAGGTTGCGCAGCACCGCGCGCCAGCCCAGCGAGACGCTCACGCCGACCAGCGCCGCCACCGCCAGCCCCCGGGCCGCCCAGTCCGCGCCAACGTCGCCAAACAGCGGCCGCCATGACAGGTACACCGTGCCCTGGACGAGCCGCGCCACCGTGCACGCGCCCGCGAGCACCACGCCCGCCGTGGCCAGCGGCCGCACCCACCGCATCGGAGTGGGCCGCCGCAGACAGCGCCGCAGCAGCGCCTTCCATGAGGATGCCTCCGAAGCGGACGCCGTCACCGGACGCCAGGGCTCCACGGGCCGCGACGCCTCCACCTCCCGGTAGCCGAGCGCCGGCAGCGCCAGGAGCAGGTCCGCCGCCAGTTCCCAACCCAAGGCGAGGGCCCGAGCCAGCCGGGTGCGCGTCTCCAGGGAGACCCAGTCCACCATCGACGCGGTCGCGGGGAACTGGCCCACCCATGCATCGAACGCGGAGTCCAACCGGTCCACCGCCGTGAGCAGCCGGTCATCCAGCGTGTCCGCCGCCGCGTGCACGCCCACCGCCACCAGCGCGAGCAGACCCAGCGGCATGAACGCCCAGCGGAACGCCCCGAGGAACCGGGACAGGTCCGTGAGGAAGCTGCTCGAGGGCTCCGAGGAGCTGGATGGGTGGGCCGGCATGGAGCGCCTCCGGGGCGGTCCCCCATCAACGCGGGAAGCCCTCCCGGGGTTTTAAGCCTCCAGGGCCCCAGGGCGAAAACGCCGAGTGTTCCACCCGAAGCCTCCGCCCGCCCGGAGCCGCCCAACTGGTCCGACTGTCGGACCAGTTCGTGAGCCGCGCCGCCGACGGGGGCCCAGGGCCGTTCTCGTCTTCTCAACCCCAACGACAACGCCCCGCCCCTTCGCGCCCGGAGGCGGGAGGAGACGGGGCGTTTTCCGGTCAGCGGCCTTCCTCACGGAGGGCCGCTACGCGGGGGCCGGACTCAGGCCTTCGCGTCCGGCGCCGGGGCGGCCGGGGCGGCGGCCGCGGGGGGCGTGCCCTGCGCGGTGGCGCGCTCGGCCATGGCCTCCTTGCGCGACAGGCGGATCTTGCCCGTCTTGTCGATGCTGACGACCTTCACCAGCACCTCGTCGCCCTCGGTCAGCACGTCCGACACGCTCTTCACGCGCTTGTCGGACAGCTCGGAGATGTGGATGAGGCCGTCGGTGCCCGGGAACAGCTCCACGAAGGCGCCGAACTCGGCGATCTTCCGGACGGTGCCGGTGTAGATCTTCCCGATCTCCGCCTCGCGCGTGAGCGCCTGGATCATCGCGATGGCGGCCTTCACCGCCTCGCCGTTCGCGCTGGCGATGTCCACGCGGCCGGTGTCCTCGATGTTAATCGCGGCACCCGTGCGGGCGATGATGTCCTTGATCACCTTGCCGCCCGGCCCGATGACGTTCTTGATGAACTCCGGACGGATCTGGATGGTCGTGATGCGCGGCGCGAACTGGCTGATCTCCTTGCGGGGAGCGCTCAGCGTCTTCGCCATCTCCGCCAGGATGTGCTCGCGGCCCTGACGCGCCTGCTCCAGCGCGCGGCTCATGATCTCCGTGGTGAGGCCGGTGATCTTGATGTCCATCTGGATGGACGTGATGCCCTTGGTCGTGCCGCAGACCTTGAAGTCCATGTCGCCCAGGTGGTCCTCGTCACCGAGGATGTCGGACAGGATGGCGATCTTCTCACCCTCCTTCACCAGGCCCATGGCGATGCCGGCGACCGGCGCCTTGATGGGTACGCCCGCGTCCATCAGCGCCAGCGTGCCACCGCACACGGAGGCCATGGACGACGAGCCGTTGGACTCGAGGATCTCCGACACCAGACGCACGGTGTAGGGGAACGAGTCGCTGGCCGGAATCATGTTGCGCAGCGCGCGCTCCGCCAGGGCGCCGTGACCCACCTCGCGACGGCCGGGGCCGCGCAGGGGCTTGGTCTCGTTCACGCTGAACGGCGGGAAGTTGTAGTGCAGCATGAACCGCTTGAAGGCCTGGCCGCTGAGCAGCTCCAGCCGCTGCTCGTCCTCGCTGGTGCCCAGCGTGACGACCACCAGGGCCTGCGTCTCGCCGCGGGTGAACACCGCGCTGCCGTGCGTGCGGGGCAGCACGCCGACCTCGTTGGTGATGGAGCGCACCACGTTGTGCGGACGGTCACCGATGCGGCCACCGTTCACGGTGAGCTCACGCATGTGGTCGTACTTCAGGTCCTCGATGACCTGCTTGGCGTGCTTCTCCACCTGCGGGGTGAACTCCGCGCCCAGCTTCTCCTTGAGCGCCGCGATCGCCGCCTTCTTCGCCTTGGAGAGCGCCTCGTAGCGCGCGCCCTTCTCCTTGATGGCGTAGCCGGCCTTCACGCCCTCCAGCGCCAGCTCGCGGACCTGGTTGCGCAGGCCCTCGTCGATGGTGGCGGGCTTCTCGTAGGAGCGGACCTGCTTCTTCAGCTCCGTGCGCAGCTGGTCCTGCAGGTCCAGCGCGGGCTGGGCGTTCTGACGGCCGAACTCCAGGGCCGCCACCATGTCCGCCTCGCTGACCTCCTCCGCGCCACCCTCCACCATCACGATGGCCTCGCGGCTCACCGCCATGACGAGGTCCAGGTCGCTCTGCTCGCGCTGCTTCGCGGTGGGGTTGGCCACGAACTGGCCGCCCACGCGGCCCACGCGGATGCCCGCGATGGGGCCGTTGAACGGGATGTCCGACACCCACAGCGCCGCGGAGGCGCCGGTGATGCCGTGGATGTCACCCTCGTTCTCCGGGTCCGCGGAGATGACGGACGCGATGACCTGCGTCTCGTAGGCGTAGCCTTCCGGGAACAGCGGACGGCAGGAGCGGTCCACCAGACGGGAGGCCAGCGTCTCCTTCTCCGTCAGGCGGCCCTCGCGCTTGAAGTAGCTGCCCGGGATGCGGCCCGCCGAGTACAGCTTCTCCTGGTACTCCACCGTGAGGGGCAGGAAGTCGACGTCCTTCTTCTCCCGCGCGCTCACCGCGGTGACGAGCAGCATGGTGTCGCCGTAGCGGACCACCACGGAACCGTCGGCCTGCTTGGCCAGGCGGCCCGTCTCGATGCTCAGCTCGTTCTCACCAATCTTGACGCTCTTCTTCAACATGTCGTGTGGCCTCTGTGCCTGCTTCGCGTGCGAAGGCCCTTGCCAGCCGCGGCCTGCCCACGTGCGTGGGGCAGGAGCCGCCCGGAAAGGGGCCCTCTGGGATTGAGCGGTCGCCAGGGCCTGAAGCAGGCACATGCCAGACGAACGCTGCCTGTACTGCGGAAACGGGCTCCGTTGCGGAGCGCCGGAGGGATGGACCAGACCTCTTGATCCCTGATCACACCCGCCGACCCCGAAGACCTCAGGTCGGCCGGTCTGAACGGAAACCAAAAGAGCCCGCCTCCACCACTCCCTCGCCCACTCCTTCTCCCACGTCCGCGCTTCTGTTCTGAAACCGTGCTGCGTGCTGCCCAAATGCGCGGGGCGCTGGTGGTGTGCCAGCGCCCCGGTCACTGCTCGAGGACTACTTGCGGATGCCGAGGCCCTCGATGAGCTTCTTGTAGCGGGCCACGTCCTTGGACTTGAGGTAGTCCAGCATGCGGCGGCGCTGACCGACCAGCTTCAGCAGACCGCGGCGGGAGTGGTGGTCCTTCTTGTGGGTCTTGAAGTGCTCGGTGAGCATGTTGATGCGCTCGGACAGCAGCGCCACCTGCACCTCGGGCGAGCCGGTGTCGGACTCGTGGGTGCGGAACTTCGTGACCAGCTCGCTCTTGCGTTCCTGATGCAACGACATGGGCTTCTTCCTGAATCCCGCTCCGGGGTGACCGCTCGTGCCGCCTGGGTCCGCGGAGGGGTACAGACCCGGCCTCATGGTCCTTCTAACGAGCGGGCCGCTTATAAGCTTCACCCCCTGGGGGGTCAACCTTCGCCGCCCGTCCGTCCGCCCTTCGGGGGTCGGGACAGTGCGAAGACGTACAACCGGCAGCCGCCCGGCATTCCGCCCCCTCCCGGGGAGAGCTCCCGGGCCGTCGCCTCGTTCATGGCCACGTGCAGGTACAGGCCCCCCGGCTCGCCGCCGTCACCCGCCAGGAACTGCCGGGTGCGCGGGTACAGCCGCAGGAGCGCCTCCACCACGTCGCCGATGCCCGCCGCCGCGGGGACGCCCAGGGACAGCTCGCGCCGCCCGTCGAAGGCGCCGCGCAGGCCCGGGGCCACGCTCACGGAGATGTCATGGGTCCGGGTGGCCACTTCAGTTGAACACCCGCTGGTAGCGCAGCCGCCCGCCCACCACTTCCGCCATGGCGAGCAGCGCGTCATCCGGGCCCAGCACCCGCACCCGGCCCGGCACGGGGGCGACCTCCACGGGGACGCCGTGCAGCACGCGCCGCGCCTCGTCCGCGTTCACCCGGACGGCGGGCAGGTCCGTCAGCGAGTCCGCCAGCGACACCAGCCGCCCGGCCACGGCCTCGCGCGAAAGGGACGCCAGGTCCCCCAGGGGCAGCGCCCGCGCCAGGGTGAAGGGGCCGCTCATCGTGCGCCGCAGCGCCTCCAGGTGCGCCCCGCAGCCCAGCGCGCGGCCCAGGTCGTACGCCAGCGTGCGCACGTAGAAGCCCTTCGTGCACCGCACCGACAGGGTCAGCCGGTCCGCGGAGAAGTCGCGCAGCACCAGCTCGTGCACGGTGACGGTGCGGCTGGCCCGCTCCACTTCCTCGCCCGCGCGCGCCAGTTCATAGAGCCGCTTCCCGGCGACCTTCACCGCCGAGTACATGGGCGGGACCTGTTCAAACGTGCCCCGGAAGCGGGACAGCACGGCCTCCAGCAGCGGCGCCGTCAGCGGGGGCACCGGGGCCTCCGCCGTGGGCTTGCCCTGGGCGTCCTGGGTGTCCGTCTCGATTCCGAGCCGCACCACGGCGTCGTAGGCCTTGTCGCCTTCCGTGATGATGCCGGCCACCTTGGTGGCCTCACCCAGGCACACCGGCAGCACGCCGGTGGCCATGGGGTCCAGCGTGCCCGTGTGGCCCGCCTTCTTCACCTTCAACAGGCCGCGCACCTGACGGACCACGTCGAAGGACGTGGGACCCAGGGGCTTGTCGATGACGAGAACGCCGTCCATGAAGCGGGGCCTACCAGCCTTCCTTGCCGCGCACCTCGCGCAGGAGCCGGTCGATCTTATCGCCCTCGCCCACCGACGCGTCGAAGGCGAAGAAGATTTCCGGCGACACGCGCAGGTTGACCGCGGACGTCACCTCGCGGCGCACGAAGCCCTTGGCGGCCTCCAGGCCCTTCTGGGTGTCCGCCTTCTCCTGGTCCGTGCCCAGCATCGAATAGAACACCTTCGCCACCCGCAGGTCCGGCGACACCTTCACGCCGGTGATGGTGATGAAGCCGATGCGCGGGTCGCGCAATTCCCCCCGCGTCAGCAGGGCGCCAATGGCCGCCTGGATTTCCTGCCCCACGCGCTCGGGTCGTGCATGCGTCGTCATTTCTTCTCCCAGTCTCGCGGGTTGCGCAGCGCCCGGGCCTTCGCCCGCGCGTCGTCCAGCGTCAAGCTTCCACCGTCACCCGTGGGGCGGGACGGTCCGGGCCCGGGGCCCGCGCCCTCGTGCCGCTGCTCCCACGAGCCCAGCCCTTCCGCTTCCGCCAGCGAGCGGTCGCTGCGCAGGAACCGGGCGATGGCCGCCTCCGAGTGCGCGTGCGCGTCCTCGGGGGACAGGTGGGCGTCCTCGTCCTCCGGCGCCGGCACCTTCGCCGGGGCGCGGAAGCCCGTGGGCCGGTTGTCGGAATAGAGCGTGTCCCCGAAGGCGAGGATCTCCGTCTCCCGGGCCATCAGCGGCGCGACGTACATCTCTTCGATGAAGTGGATGATCTTCTCCAGCTGCTCATCCACGTGCGGGCGCTCGTTGCCCACGACCGCCAGGGCCACGGACGCCTTCTGCCACAGGTCCTGGTCGTCCACTTCCGCGACGGCCACGTTGAAGCGGGCCTTCACCCGGTCCGTCACCCGGCGGAGCACCTGCCGCTTGGACTTCAGCGAGGCGCTCTCCGGAATCTGGAGGGTGAGGCGTGCGACACCGACGAACATAGAGGTCCCCCAGGACGGCAGCGGCCCGGACGCTCCTTGCGCGCCAGGCCCCGCCGACTCGTCGTCCATCCCCCGGGAAAGGTGGGGCCTTCCCCGAGGTCCGTCGAGTGCGCCTCTCAAGGATTCCGAGAGGCGCTGCCTCTGCGGATTACGAGAGGCTCTGCCGGGTCTCCTCGATCTCGTAGGCCTCGATGATGTCGCCGGCCTTGAGGTCGTTGAAGTTCTCGATGCCGATACCGCACTCGAAGCCCTGCGCGACTTCCTTCACGTCGTCCTTGAAGCGGCGCAGCGACGCCATCTTCCCGGAGAAGAGCTGCTTGTTCTCGCGCATGAGGCGCACGAACGAGCCGCGCTTCATCACGCCGTCCAGGACGGCCGCGCCGGCGATGGTGCCCAGCTTCGGCACGTTGAAGGTGTTGCGCACCTCCGCACGGCCCAGCTTGCGCTCGGTGCGGATGGGCTCCAGGAGGCCCTCCATCTCCGTGCGAACCCCGTCGATGAGCTCGTAGATGATGGAGTAGCTCTGCAGCGTCACCTGCTGCGCCTTGGCCGCGGCCTCCGCGCCCGACTCCGGCTTCACGTTGAAGCCCAGCACGACGCCCTTGGAAGCGGCGGCGCGCATGACGTCGGTCTCCGTGATGGCGCCCACGCCCGCGTCGATGATGACCACCCGCACCTTGTGCGTGGTGAGCTTGTCCACCGCCTGGCGCACGGCCTCCGCCGAGCCCTGCACGTCCGCCTTGATGATGACGCGCAGCTCCTTGGGCCCGCCGCCCGCCTTCGTCTTGGCGAAGAGCTGGTCCAGGGACTCGCGGCTGACCTTGCTGAGCTCCGCCTGCCGCTCCTTCATGCCGCGGTGGTCGGCGATCTGCTTGGCCGCCTTCTCGTCGGAGACGACGTTGATGGCGTCACCCGCGGTGGGCACGCCGGACAGGCCGACGACCTCCGCGCAGTAGCCCGGCTTCACTTCCTTCACGGACTCGCCGCGGCTGTTGTTCATGGCGCGGACGCGGCCGTAGTGCGTGCCGGTGACGATGGCGTCGCCCAGCTTGAGCGTGCCCTCCTGCACCAGCACCGTGGCCACGGGACCGCGGCCACGCTCCAGCTTCGCTTCCACGATGGCGCCCACGGACGGACGCGCCGGGTTGGCGGTCAGCTCGAGGACTTCGGCCTGCAGCGCCAGGTTCTCCAGGAGGAGATCCAGGTTCATCTTCGTCTTCGCGGAGACGGGCACCATGATGGTGTCGCCGCCCCACTCTTCCGGCACCAGCTCCTGGCTCGCGAGGTCCTTCTTCACGCGGTCGGGGTTGGCGCCCGGGACGTCCATCTTGTTGATGGCGACGACGATGGGCACCTCCGCCTGCTTCGCGTGCTTGATGGCCTCGATGGTCTGGGGCATCACGCCGTCGTCCGCGGCCACCACCAGCACCACGATGTCCGTCACGTTGGCGCCACGGGCGCGCATGGACGTGAAGGCCTCGTGGCCCGGGGTGTCCAGGAACGTGACGTCGCCGCGCGCGGTGGACACGCTGTACGCGCCGATGTGCTGGGTGATGCCGCCCGCCTCGCCCGCGGCCACGCTGGCCTGGCGGATGGCGTCCAGCAGGCTCGTCTTGCCGTGGTCGACGTGGCCCATGATGGTGACCACCGGCGGACGGGGACGCTCGTCCTCCGCCTTGGCCTCCACCTCCGGCAGGTAGTCCTCCACCTCGAAGCCGACGCGCTCGACCTTCCAGTGGTAGTCGCTGGCGATGAGCTCCGCGGTGTCGGCGTCCAGGATCTGGTTCGCCGTGGCCATCTTCTGCATGCCCATCAGCTTCTTGATGAGCTCCGCGGTGCGGATGCCCATGCGCTGACCCAGGTCGGAGACGCTGATGCCCTCCTGGAGCTTGATGACCTTCTTCTCCTCGGCCATCTGGGTGATCTGCGTCTTGGCGCCCTTCTTCGTGGGCTTGCGCTTCTTGCCGCGGATCGGGATCTGGATGCGGCCCCAGACCATGTCCGACAGCTCCTGCTTCGAAACGCTGGTCGTCTCAGGACCCGTGCGCTTGCGCTGGCCACGCTCCTTGTTCTTGGAGACGTCCACGAGCTCGCGGCCGCGGCCCAGGTGATCCGGGACGACCTTGTACTCGCGCTTCTCCGTGCCGAGCGCCGTGCGGCCCGGGGCCATGGGGTACTGCTTGGCCTGGGTCGTGGTGGGCGTGACGCGGCGGACCTGGATGAGCGGACGCGAAATCACCACGGCCTGGGTGGCCGTGGGGCGCGCCTGGGCGCCCGGCGTGGGCGCGACCTGGGCGTGCGGGACGCCGCCGACCATGATGGTCGGGCCGCTCGGCTGCACCGGAGCCCCGGTGCCACCGGCCGTGGGAGGCGAGGACGGACGCACCGGCCCCGTCTGGCCCGGACGCGCCTGCATGGGCGCTCCCGGACGGTTCATGGGCGGCGAGCCCGGACGGCCCCCCTGCATGGGCGCGCCAGGACGGCTGCCCGGACCCGTGGGCCCACCCGGACGACTGCCGGGACCACCCGGACCCCCCGGACGGCTGCCCGGCGGCCCACCAGGGCGCCCGCCCGTGGAACCCGGACGCTGCACGTAACCGGGACCTCGGGAGATGACCGTCGCGGACGTCGACGTGGAAGAAGGCGTCCGTGCGGTGGGCGGGACCGGCGAGCGCGTAGGGGGGTTGGGCAAGCGGGGACTCTCCTGCGTAGGACTGCGCGGTGTCGCCGTGGCCGGGGTCGGCTCGGCGGCCCGGGGCGTCTCCACCACGGCCGCGGGAGGCGGGGTGGACGGCGGCGTCACGGGCGGGGTGGCGGTTGCGGCAACAGGCGGAGCGGCCGGAGCCTCGGGCGCGGTAGGCGCCTCCGGGGCTGCGGCGGTGGGGGTGGCGGCCGGGGTCTCCGGCGGCGCGGCCGTCACGGCCGGGGCCTCCGGGGCGCGGGCCACGGGGGCCTGCTCCACGGCGGCGGGCGGCGGCTCCACGGCGGCGGGAGCCTGCTGCGGCTCCGGCTCCACGGGGGCGGCGGCCTGCGGCTCCTGCGCGGGCTCCGGCTCGTAGGCCTGCTCGTTCTGCGCGTAGGCGTCCTGGCTCTCCGGGGCGGACGTGCCCGCGGGAGGACCGACCTTGCGGCGCACCACGAATCCCTTCGCGGCGACGGGCGGGGCGGCCTGCTTCGGCTTGCGCTTGTCCAGGATCTTCTGGACCGCGGCGGTGGCCTGATCGTCATCCAGCGAGGACGAGTGGCTCTTGACGTCGTAACCCAGCCCGGCGAGCTCGGTCACGACCTCCTTGTTGTCGAGCTCAATCCCGTGGCTCTTGAGCTCCTTGGCGATTTCGTGAACGCGCTTCTTCGACATACCTTGATTGGCCTTCTGCTCCGCCAGCGACGAGGCCGAGCACCCTAGTCCAAAGCCGAAATTGTGTGCGAGTGGTGCTTAACAGCCACCTCTCCCCGCAACCTCTCCACCCACCCGCCCTCACTCCCAAGCCTGTCCGAGTGCTGACGGGTCGACCTGCCCCGCCTTGCCCCGGAAGGCCCTGCCCAGCGCCTTACGCTTGAGCGCTGCCGTCAGACAACCGGCACCGCACAGGTACGCCCCCCGCCCTGGCAGCCTCCGCCGCCTGTCCGCCACCACGCCGCCCTGGGGACCTACCACGAACCGGGTGAGTTCCGCCTGTGACTTGCGCGAACCGCACCCGACGCAGGTCCGGACCGGACCTGACGTCGTGATTTCCGTGGGATGTGTCCCGGGCCGTTTGGTTTCGCGGCGCATCTCCCGACCCCCTGTGGTTACGGTGCCTTGGCCGCTTCAGCGCCCTCCGAGCCACCAGCCGAAGCCAGCAGCCCCCGCTCCGCGTTCAGTTCCGCGCGCAGCTTCGCCTCTTCCACCAGGTAGTTCTCCGCCGCGCTCTTCAGCTGGCGGGCCTTCTTGATGCCCACACCCGGCACGTCACCCAGGCGGGTGAGGTCCTTCTCGTTCGCGATGTCCTCCACCGTGCGGTAGCCGGCGAGGATGAGCTGCTCGATGGTCTTCTCGCCGACGCCGCGCACGCGCGCCATGCGCTCCGGCTGGGACAGCTCGTCCGGGTGGCGGCGGGCCTCGGCCAGGCGGGCCTGCTCGCGCTCGTAGTCCATGCGCGACAGCTCCTGCTGGTCCTCCACCATGCGCTTCTTGGCCTCCTCCTGCATGGAGGGGATGCGGGTGGGGTCGATGCCGGGGATCTGCGCCAGCACCTCCGCGTTCGCGTCCGCCACGTCGCGCGCCTGACGGAAGCCGTGCGCGTAGAGCGTCTCCACCAGCATCTCGTTGACGCCCGGCAGCGCGCCCAGCGAACGGCTGGCGAACTCGCGCATCTCCCGCACGCGGCTCTCGCTGTTGATGTCCAGCTTCCAGCCGGTCAGCTGAGCCGCCAGACGCACGTTCTGGCCGCGCCGGCCGATGGCCAGCGACAGCTGGTCGTCCGGGACGATGAGCTCCATCGCGTGGTTCGCCTCGTCGATGATGACGCGGCTGACCTCCGCGGGGGCCAGGGCCGAACACACGAAGCGCGCCGGATCCTCGTCGTAGGGGACGATGTCGATCTTCTCTCCGCGCAGCTCCTGCACCACCGCCTGCACGCGGCTGCCCTTCATGCCCACGCACGCGCCCACGGGGTCCACGTCCGAGTCACGGCTGGACACGGCGATCTTCGCGCGGCCACCGGGCTCACGCGCCGCCGCCTCGATGACGACGATGCCTTCGGCGATCTCCGGCACCTCCATCTCGAAAAGCTTGGTGAGCAGGTTCACGGACGCGCGCGACAGGACGATCTGCGGGCCCTTGGACTCACGGAGCACGTCCAGCACGTACGCCTGGACGCGGTCGCCGGGGCGGTAGGTCTCACGCGGGACCTGCTCGCGCACGGGCAGCACGGCCTCCGCGCGGCCCAGGTCCACCACGATGTTGCCGCGCTCGAACCGGCGGGCGATGCCCGTGACGATCTCGTTCTTGCGGTCCTTGTACTCGTTGAAGACGTTCTCGCGCTCGGCGTCGCGGGTGCGCTGCAGGATGACCTGCTTGGCCGTCTGCGCGGCGATGCGGCCGAAGCCGCGGCGGAAGGTCTTCAGGCGCAGGATGTCGCCGTACTGGTCGTCCTGGGCCTTCGCCTCGGCGGCGTCCTCGTCCCGGTAGAAGATCTGGAAGACGAGCTCGTCGCCGGGCTCCACTTCCATGCCCTTCTTGTGGGCCTCGTCCATGGTGATCTGATTGACCGCCTGGACGGGGTCGGTGATCTCCGCGACCACGGTGATGGCCTGGAAGAGCTCCACGACGCCCTTCTCCGGGTCGTACTTGGCCTCCAGGTTGCGGTCCTGGCCAAAGTGCTTCTTGGCCGCGGTGTTCATCGCGTCCTCGAGGGTGGCAATGAGCACGGCCCGTTCGATGCCCTTGTCCTTGGCGACCTGATCCAGGACGAGGTTGAGGTTGACTGCCGGGTTGGCGGGCGTGGGCATGGCTTTGTCTTCTCCGAAAATGGGTCCACGGGCGGCCCTGGCGCGAACAGGGTCCCCTGTATGTGGGCTTCTAGAACTCGAACTCCAGATTGGCCTTGGCGATGTCCTTGAAGGGGATGACGAACACGCCGCCCCCTTCCACGTCCACGGAGATGGCGTCGGCCGCCACATCGGTGAGCGTGCCGCTGAAGTTCTTCCGCGGAGGCTCGCCCAGCGGGCCGAAGGTCTTCACCTTGACCTTCTGCCCCTTCACCCGTTCGAAGTGTCCCGGCTTCTTCAGGGGCCGGTTCACCCCGGGGCTGGACACTTCCAGGTTGTATTCCTGGGGGATGAAGTCCTCCACGTCGAGCACCGGATCCACGGCGCGCGACACCTGGGAGCACTCCTCCAGTCCCACCCGGCCACCGGGCTTGTCGATGAACAGCCGCAACACCCAGCCCTCGCGCTCACGGACGTACTCCACGTCCAGGAGCTCCAGGCCTTCGTTCGCCACGATGGGGTCCAGCAGCGCCGCTGCCTTCTCCTCCACCGTCTGTTTGATGTTCTTCGACTCCATGGCCAGGAAACAGGTCTCCAAAAACGCGAAAAGCGGGCACGGCGGCCCACTTTTCGATGTGATGCGTTCGAAAAATGTCGGGGCGTCCGTAACACACGCCCCCTCGGGGTGTAAAGGAAGGACACACCCCGAGGCACCGGGTCAAACGCCCCCCGGGATTGAAGGATTCCCAGGGGTTCCGAGTGACGCCGGTGGCGTTATAACGCGCCCATGCACCTCATCGCCGCCGCCCAGATGGTGTCCACCGCGGACAAGGCCCACAACCTGGACGTGGCCACGCGCCTCGTGCGCCAGGCCGCCTCCCTGGGAGCCCACCTGGTGGGCCTGCCCGAGAACTTCTCCTGGATGGGTCCGGAGCCCGAGCGCCCCTCCGCCGCGGAAGCGCTGGACGGCCCGACCCTGAGCCGGATGGCGGAGCTGGCGCGGGGGACGAAGACGACGCTGCTGGCGGGCTCCATCCTGGAGGAGGGAGCGCCCGGCGGCCGGCTCTACAACACCAGCGTGCTGTTCGGCCCGGACGGCGCCCGGCTGGCCGTGTACCGGAAGATGCACCTGTTCGACGTGGACGTGGGCGACGGGGCCACCTACCAGGAGTCCGCGGCGGTGGCGCCCGGGACGGAGGTGGTGGCGGTGGACACCCCGGTCGGCCGGCTGGGCATGAGCGTCTGCTACGACCTGCGCTTCCCGGAGCTGTACCGCCGGCTGTCGAAGGACGGGGCCACGCTGCTCGCGGTGCCGGCGGCCTTCACGATGATGACCGGCAAGGACCACTGGGAGGTGCTGCTGCGCGCCCGCGCCATCGAGAACCAGGCGTACGTGCTGGCGCCGGCCCAGGGCGGGCGGCACTCGGCGCAGCGGCTGACGTACGGCCACGCCATGGTGGTGGACCCGTGGGGCCTGGTGACGGCGCGGGCCTCCGAGGGCGAGGGACTGGCGCTGGCGCCGGTGGACCCGGAGCTCCAGGCACGCATCCGGCGGAATTTGCCGTGCCTGGCGCACCGGCGGCTGGACTAGGCAGGCGCCCGTGAGCGGGATGGGGCGGGGGCCTCTTCCGGCGCGGCTTTTCCCAGTTAGAGTGGGCCTTCAGGAAGACCCCTCTGGTGAATGGACGACGCTGGCCTCCCCTGTTTTTCGCGGTCGCACTCATGGCCCTTCCTCCCGGCTGCACCGCCGATGAGAAGCCCCGTGGGCCCACCGAGGCGCCCCTGCCGCCGCCGGTCGCGCGCGCGCACCTGCGGGAGCTGACGGGGGACGTGCAGATCAAACGCGCGGTGGCGGACGAGTGGAGCCCCGCGCGCGACGAGCTGCCCCTCTACGAAAACGACAAGGTCCGCACCGAGGCCGGGGCCAGCGCCCAGATCGTGTTCGCCAATGGGAGCACGCTGCACCTGGGGGGCGATTCCCTGGTGGGAATCGCGGAGAGCAAGCTTCGAACGGACGTCACCGTCCTGAGGGGACGGGTGGACGCCACCCTCGAGAAGCCGGCCACCCAGTCGCTGTCCGTCACCACCCCATCCGCCACCGTCCGGGCGGGCAGGAAGATTGAATTCCAATGAAGGCCGCCCTCTGGCTCAGCGCGTGGATGGGGCTGTCCGTGGTGCCGTCAACTGCTCCGACGGCGACGGTGGTGCGCGAGCCACCGGAAGGCGCTCCCCTGCCCGGAGGCGCCGCCACGCCAGGACCGCGCAAGGCGCCCGGCACGGAGCCGCAGACGGCGCTCAAGGCGCTGGAGATGTCGCGCGCGGCGGTGAAGGCCGCGCCGGACGATGCGCGCCGGCGTGAGGCCGAGACCCGTCTCCAGGAGGCGGAGGCGCACTACCGGGCCGCGCGCTACGCGGACGCGCTTCACAAGGCGGACGAGGCGTGGGCGCTGCTCAACCCGCCCCAGCCGTCCAACTTCACGGTGGAGGTGGACCACGACGGCGGCACCACCACCGTCACCCACCGCCAGGGTCCTCCCGTCACCGTGGAGGCGCAGCACGCCACGCGCGTGCTGGCGAAGGGCGAGTCCGTGCGCGTGCAGCAGGGCACCGTGCTGCCGGAGCCGCCGGGCGCGCCGCGGCTGGAGCTGCCCGCGGACAAGGCCCGCCTCGTGCTGAAGCCCGCGTCCGGGGCGGCGCTGCTGGGGCCGGTGACGCTGTCGTGGGCGGCCGTGACGGGCGCCACGCGCTACGAGGTGGAGGTCGTCTCCGAAGGGGTGGAGGGTGGAGCGGCACCGGCGCCGGTGCGCTCGGTGGTGGCCGCGCGGCAATGGACGTTGCCGGCGCTGCCCGCGGGCCGTTATCGCTGGACGGTGACGGCGGTGAGTCCGGAGCAGGGGCGGTCCCTGCCCTCCCAGACACGGCGCTTCGAGCTGGCCGCGGAATCGCTCGAACTCAACGTCAAGGTGAAGAACGGCTGGCAGAAGTAGCCGCCCGTCCGCGAGGAGCCACCGCCGTGCGACTTTTCAAAGCCATCCTCCTCCTGATGCTCGTGGTCAGCATCATCCCCACGCTGATGGTGGGCTGGTTGTCGGTGTCCCATACCCGGGAGCTGCTCATCCGCGACGCGCAGGAGCTGGCGCAGGAGCGCGTGAAGCAGCTGCGGCTCAAGGCGGAGAGCTACCTGGAGGACCCCACGGAGATGGTGGTGGGGCTGTCCAGCGTACCGGGCGGCTTCCTCACCCTCCCGCGCGACACGCAGAAGCTGCACATCGCGGCGGTGCTCAACCAGCGCCCGGAGGTGCTGGCGCTCACCGTGTTCGGCGCGGACAAGCAGCGGCTTCCGGGGCTGCAGGCCTTCGCGGTGCACGACATGGCGCCCAGCGCGGTGGCGGAGCACGAGGAGCGCGCGCGGGCCCTGCTGGATGAAGGGCTCACCGGGGTGCGCTACTCGGACGTGGTGGCGTCCCAGGGCGGAGGCAACGGCGGGCCGGTGGTGACGCTGGCCTTCCCCGTGGGCGACCCGGTGCAGGGCTACATGGCCGCGGACCTGACGCTCGCGGGCCTGCGGCAGATGCTGGCGCAGGAGCGCGTGGGCAGCACGGGGTTCGCGTACCTGGCGGACCGGCACGGCCGCTTGATCACCGGCGGCGGAGACCTGGGCGCGGTGGGCGACGACGTATCGAACCGGCTGCCCCTGGCGCACCTGCTCAAGCAGCGCGAGGGCACGCCCGACACGGAGCTGTTCCACGTGGGCAACTTCGGCGAGGGGAGAGACGCCGTGGTGTCCGCGTACTCGGTGCTGCCGGAGGCGGGCTGGGCCATCGTGTCCGAGCAGCCGGTGGAGCACGCCTACCGCCAGGTGGAGACCATGGAGCGGCGCATCCTGCTGGGCCTGGGCGGCGCCATCCTGGTGGCGCTGGTGCTGGCGGCCATCTTCTCGCGCAACCTCACGCAGCCCCTGAAGACCTTCATCGCCACGTCGCTGGAATTGGCGCGCGGCAAGTTCGGCGTGGAGGTGCACCTCAAGCAGAAGAACGAGCTGGGGGAGCTGGCCCAGACGTTCAACTACATGAGCAAGCAGCTCATGGCGTACGACATGGAGACGCGCGGCCTCTACGAGAGCCTGGAGAAGGGCTACCTGGAGACCATCGTCGCGCTGGCCAACTCCATCGACTCCAAGGACGCGTACACGCGCGGCCACAGCCAGCGCGTGGGCGACGTGGCGGTGGAGATTGGCAAGGAGCTGAAGCTCACCGAGCGCGAGCTGCGGCAGCTTCAGTACGGCGGCATCCTCCACGACATCGGGAAGATTGGCATCGCGGAGAACATCCTCTGCAAGCAGTCCCGGCTCACCGACCAGGAGATGGCGACGATGCGCGAGCACCCCGCCATTGGCGACGCCATCATCGGACCCGTCACGTTCCTGGGCTCGGTGCGCGCGTGCGTGCGCCACCACCACGAGCGCTGGGACGGCACGGGCTACCCGGACAAGCTCAAGGGCGAGTCCATCCCGCTGCTCGCGCGCATCGTGGCGTGCGCGGACACGTTCGATGCGTGCACCTCCACGCGCCCCTACCAGAAGGCCATGCCGCTGGAGAAGGCGATGGAGATCCTGGACAACCTGAGCGGCGCGCAGCTGGACCCCAAGGTGGTGGTGGCCCTGCGCGCGGTGCTGGCCCAGCGGGGCGTGCGGCTGGAAGGCCACCGGCAGCCCGTCAAGCTGGCTTCCTGAAGCTCCGCGCCCCGGGCCCTCGCCGGTTTCGCGGCAGCCACCCCACCCCGCCGGAAGGATGGTAGGGAGGGGCTGCTGCCTCAAGCTTTGGAAGGTGGACCGGTGAGCAACTTCTGGGATCGCATCAAGCCCGCGCCCAAGCCCGTCAGCGCGACGGATGCGAAGCTGTCCGCGGACGGCGAGTCTTTGACGCTGACGTGGGACGACGGCGTGACGACGACGGCCACGGCGCAGGTGCTGCGTCAGCAGTGCCCGTGCGCCGCGTGCGTGGACGAGTGGACGGCGAAGCGCACGCTGGATCCCTCGCAGGTGCCCGCGAACCTGCGCGTGCTGCAGATGCAGCCCGTGGGGAACTACGCGCTCGCATTCCTCTTCAGCGACCAGCACAACACGGGCATCTACCCGTGGAAGCACCTGCGCGACATCACCCAGTCGCAGGGCTGACGCGCCCCACCGCGCCCTACCGGAGGTCCTCGTGACGTCGCGCTATCGGCTGCTGCAACCGCTGGCCACGGGTGGCATGGCGGAGCTGTTCCTGGGGGTGGCGAAGGGCGCGGAGGGCTTCGAGCGCACCGTGGCCATCAAGCGCGTGCTGCCGCACCTGGCGCGCGAGACGGACATCGCGAGCATGTTCGTCTCCGAGGCGCGGCTGGCCATGCTGCTGCAGCACCAGAACATCGTCACCGTGCACGACGTGGGGGAGAGCGCGGAAGGGCTCTTCCTGGTGATGGAGCTGGTGGACGGCTGGGACCTGGGCGCGCTGATGCGCGCGGTGACGCGCCAGGGGCTGCGGATTCCTCCGCACCTGGCGGTGTTCATCGCGAGCCAGGCCCAGGCGGGATTGCAGCACGCGTACCGGCGCCAGAACGGCGGGCAGGTGGTGATGACGGCCCACCGGGATGTGTCGCCGTCCAACCTGCTGGTGTCGCGCGAAGGCGAGGTGAAGGTCACGGACTTCGGCATCGCGCGGCTCGCGGGCCTGTCGCGCACGGAGCCCGGGGCGTTCAAGGGCAAGGTGCCCTACGCGGCGCCGGAGGTGCTGCGGGGCGAGCCGGCCACGGCGCTGAGCGACCAGTTCTCGCTGGGCACGCTGCTGGCGGAGATGCTCGCGGGGCAGCACCCATTTGGTGGATCCGCGGAGCCGATGGCGGTGGCGTACTCCATCCTCAACCGCGCGCCCGCGTCGCTGCCGGACGTGCCGGCGTCGCTGGCCACGCTGGTGCTGCGCATGCTGTCGCGCGACCCGGCGGGCCGCTTCCCGGAGCCGGAGGACGTGTCGGAGGCGCTGGCGCGCTGGCTGGCGACGACGGGCGAGCCCGCGTCGTCGCACGCGCTGGCGACCTTCCTGCGCGGCGTGCGGCTGCCCATGTCCGTGGGGGACGTGGCCCGGGCCGCCCTGGCGGAGGCCCCCGAGTCGACGTCCGCGTCGTTCGTGATGACCACGTCGCCGCGCGAAGGCATGGACACGGGGCGGGTTCCGTCCGCGTCCAGCGCCGCGTCGGCCACGGTGGCCTATGGCGGCGGGGCCGCCGGTGCTTCGTCCGCGCCGTGGAAGGCGCCCGCGTCAGCCATCCCCGTGGGGGCGGAGGAAGAGGAGCCGTGGAGCCCTCCGGTGGGAGGCGTCTCGCTGTCCGCGTCCGGCGCCGTGGTCCACACCTGTGCGCTGTGTGGCTCGGCCCTGGAGTCACCGGAGTCGCCCTGTGAGTCCTGCACGCGTGGGCCTTCCGCGAGCGAGCCTGCGTGGCCCGGCGCCGAGCCCGTGGCTCCCCGAGGAGCGGGGCCCGGTCCTTCGCGGCCTCCGGTGGGCGCGGCCGCGTCGCGAGCGGCGGGCGCTGGTCCCGCGGCAGCGCGTGGTGCGGAGCCGGCCACGGCACGGACGGCGGGCGCTGGTCCCGCGGCAGCGCGTGGTGCGGAGTCCACCGCGTCCGGACGGTCTCACGCGATTGCGGCGTCCTCACCTGCTCAGGGGAACGCGGCGGCCTCTTCCGCGCGGCCCCGGGTGAATGCGCCCGCGGCCCAGGCTCCGGCGGCTGCGCCCGCGCTGGCCACGCAGTCCCTGTCGGACGTGGACGAGTCGGAGCGGGTGAACCGGCCCAACATCCGGCAGGCGGCTCAGGGCGACCTGGAGCTGGAGGAGCGCGCGCCCCGTCCGGAGGAGACTCCGCATTGGGAGTTCGAACCCGTGGCCGCTTCCCGTCCCCGTCGGCGCTGGGGGCTGGCGGTGGCGCTGTTCGGCATCGCGGGGGTGCTCGCGGCGGGCGCGCTGTACCTGTGGCCCCGCTACGAAGCGCAGGTGATGCACGCGCTCGGGGCTCCGACGCCGCTCTTGTCCATCCGCAGCGAACCCTCCGGCGCCACCGTCCTGGTGGATGGCGTGGAGGTGGGCGTGACGCCGCTCGCGATGGACAACACCTACCCCTCGCGCTCCATCTCCGTGCAGCTCAAGCTGCGCGGCTACCGCCCCTGGACGGGCACGTTCATGGGCGGGCGGAAGGCGGAGGTGGAGGCGGAACTCAAGCGCTGACGAAGCGCCGCCTCGGCGGGTCTACTTCACCAGCCGCAGGTGGCCACGGCGCGGCGGCTGCGGCTCCTCCGGGGGGCCCCCCTCGGGCGGCGGTGGCGGCGCGGCCACCTCCGGGCGCGTCTCCGGCTCGTCCGTCCTTTCGGCCTGCACCTCGCGCAGGAAGGCGCGGGGCCTTTCAGCGGCGACGGGCACGGGCGCGGGCGGCGGCGGACGCGCGACGGAGGCCGCCGACGCCCCCGGGGGCTGCTGGAGCAGCTCCGGCGGCATCTCCTCCGGGTACATCCAGAACTCCTTCGTCACGTGGCTGGCGATGGCGAACAGCGCGGACCAGGGCACCGCCACCGTGAAGCGCGAACCGGAGAAGCTCAGCGTGGAGCGCACGCCCCACTCACCCACCGTGAGGTCGGGTGGCTCGAAACGGTAGGAGAGGTTGAGGCGCAGGTGTGCTTCGCCTCGGAGGCTGGCGGGGACGAGCACGCCGGGGCGGCGCGCGTCCAGGTGGATCATCACCATCCCCTGGTCGAGCGCGGCCAGCAGCCGCTCCTTCTTGTCGGAAACCTTCTTGTCCATTCCAGCCTGTCCGGCGGGGAATTGCGGGCGCGCCCTCAACGACGGCGCACTTCCCGGTCCATCTCCCGCTTCGTCTCCCGTTCCTTGATGTCGTGGCGGCGATCTTCGTGCGTCTTGCCGCGGCACAGGCCCAGCTCCACCTTGGCCCGCCCCTTCCTGAAGTACAGCACGAGCGGGATGATGGAGTAACCGCGCTCGCGCACCTTCGCCGTCCACCGGTCGATCTCCGCCCGGTGCATCAGCAGCTTCCGGCCCCGGGTGGGAAGGTGGTCGAAGACACTGGCCGCCTTGTAGGAGCCGATGTGGGCGTTGAGCAGGAACAGCTCCGTGCCCTTCTGGAGCGCGTAGGCGTCCGACAGGTTGGCCGTTCCTTCACGCAACGACTTCACCTCGCTCCCCGTGAGCTCCAGCCCGGCCTCTATCTTCTCGTCCACCGTGTAGTCGAAGCGCGCACGCCGGTTCTCGGCAATGAGCTTCACCCCCGGCTCCGCACCCACACCCTTCGACTTTCCAGCGGCCATAACGTGTCCCGGGTCTCCTAACCGGCCAGCGGCATGTTGTCGATGAGCCGCGTGGTGCCCGAGAAGGCCGCCACCAGCATGCGCGCCGTCTGTCCGGGCGCCACCGTGACCAGGGGTGCCAGCGTCCCCGCGTCCCGCACCTCCACGTAGTCCTCCCGGAGGTCCGCTGCCTGCAATTCACGGCGGGCGGCCTCCACCAGCGCTCCCGTGTCCCGGGTGCCGGAGGCGAGCAGGGCCTGGGCCGCCCGGATGCCCTTCGACAGGGCGAGCGCCCGGCGGCGTTCATCCGCGGACAGATAGGCGTTGCGGCTGCTCATGGCCAGCCCGTCCGGCTCGCGGATGGTGGGCATGCCCACGATGTCCGCGCCCAGGTGCAGGTCTCGGTTGAGCGTCCTGATGACCTGGAGCTGCTGGTAGTCCTTCTCACCGAAGAGCGCCACGGCCGGCCGGAACAGCGCCAAGAGCTGCGTGACGATGGTGGCGACGCCCCGGAAGTGGCCGGGACGCCGCTCGCCGCACAGCCCCTGGCTCACCTCCGTGACCTCCACGTAGGTCTGGTAACCTGCGGGGTACATCGCCGCGGGCTCGGGCGCGAACACGGCCGTGACGCCCGCGCTCGCGCACTTCGCCAGGTCCCCTTCGAAGTCGCGCGGGTAGCGCGCCAGGTCCTCGCGGGGGCCGAACTGCGTGGGGTTCACGAAGATGGAAGCGGCCACCACGTCCGCGCGCCGGCCGCCCTCCCTCATGAGCGAAACGTGGCCCTCATGGAGGAAGCCCATGGTGGGCACGAGCGCCAGGGACTTTCCCTCCTTCTGGAGGGACGCGACCCAGGCCTTCACTTCGGCGACGGTGCGCAGGACGTGGGGGGCCATGGCTAGACCGGAGCCCCGTAGATGCCGCCGACCTTCTCCGCGGCCTCGCCCGCGCCTTCCGCGTCGGGCACGACGGGCGTGGGCGTCACCAGCCGGATGCCCTTGGTGGCCTTGAAGCTGTGGTCCTCGTCCGGGAAGGTGCCCGCGCGCACTTCGGCGAAGTACGTGTTCGCGGCCTCCGTGATGTTCCCGTGCAGGTTGGCGAAGCGCTTGACGAACTTCGGCTTGAAGTCCGGGTTCATGCCCAGCAGGTCGTAGCAGACCAGCACCTGGCCATCACAGTGCTTGCCCGCGCCAATGCCGATGGTCGGAATCTTCAGGCTCTGGGTGATGGTGCGCGCCAGCTCCAGCGGCACGCCCTCCAGCACCAGCGCGTAGCAACCCGCGGCCTCCAGCGCGAGCGCGTCGTCCAGCATGCGGCGCGCGGCGTCTTCATCACGCCCCTGCACCACATAGCCGCCCATCTTGTGGACGGACTGGGGCGTGAGGCCCAGGTGGCCCATGACGGGGATGCTGGCGCGGACGATGGCGCGCACGGTGTCGGCGAACTCGGCGCCGCCCTCCAGCTTCACGCTGCCCACGTTGCCTTCGGAGACGAGCCGCCCGGCGTTGCGCACCGCCTCCTGCGGCGACACCTGGTAGCTCATGAACGGCATGTCCCCCACCACGTGCGCCCGCTTCGCGCCGCGGCTCACCGCCGCCGAGTGGTAGATCATCTGGTCCATGGTGACGGGCAGCGTGGACTCCTGGCCCTGGATGACCATGCCCAGCGAGTCACCGACCAGGAGCACGTCCGCGCCTCCCTCATCGAGGATGCGCGCGAACGTCGCATCGTACGCGGTGACCATGCAGATCTTCTGACCGGACTGCTTCAGGCGCTTCAGCGTGTGGATGGTGACCTTGTCCTTCACGGTTCACCTCCTGTGGGCAAGACGGGTGGGACAGCCTCGTGGAGCGTCAGGCCCCTCGCCGTCCCCAGGGGGATCGCCGGAGGCCAGGGTTCCACGGGGATGCACTCTAACGCCCTCGGGGCCGCGTGGGGGGATGACCGCATCCCGCCAGGCAACCAACCAGGCGGCGGCCGTCAGCCCCGGCGGGACCGGGGGGTGTAGTGCTGCACGCCGGACTTGGCGGACGCGATGGCCTGCATCAGGTCCTCGCGGTCCTGCTCGTTGTGCACGAAATCGATGTCCGACGTGTTCACCACGAGGAGGGGCGTGTCCTGGTAGTGCGCGAAGAAGTCGTTGTACGCGTGCGTGAGCGACTCCAGGTAGCCCGCGTCGAACTTCCGCTCGAACTCACGGCCGCGCTTCTTGATGCGATGCAGCAGCACGTCCAGTTGGGCCTGGAGGTAGATGACCAGGTCGGGCTGCGGGACGCGAGGCCCCAGCGCTTCGAAGACGCGGTCGTAGAGGGCCAGCTCGTCCGAGGCCAGCGTGAGGTTGGCGAAGATGCGGTCCTTCGCGAACAGGTAGTCACTCACGGTGACGGCGCGGAACAGGTCCTGCTGGAAGAGCTCCTGCTGCTGACGGAAACGCGACAGCAGGAAGAACACCTGCGTCTGGAACGCGAACTTCTGCCGGTCCGCGTAGAAGCTGGAGAGGAAGGGGTTCTCCTCCACGACCTCCAGGATGCGGCGGCTGCCCAGGCGCTCCGTGAGGAGGTTGGTGAGACTCGTCTTGCCCACGCCGATGGGGCCTTCGACGACGATGTAGCGGTGGTCCATCGGCCCGAGGCCTCCGCCCCCGGAATCCACGCATGGGACACATGCGCGCGCGGGGGGCGGATAACACAACCATGCCCCCGTGCATCCGGCAATTTTCGCCGGGCCATCCCACCCTTGCGCGCTCCGGAGTCATCCCCTACGGTGCCCGCGAACACGCAAGCAGCGGGAGCAGCGGGCCACAGATGCGCGGCAGGCAGCGGGTGAAGACGTCGGTGGTGGACCTGGTGGAGCCCACGGAAGCGGCGCCCGCCGCCCGTCCGGCCACGGCCCCGCCCGCACCTCCCGTGGACGTGGATCCACTCTATGGCGTGGCCCTGCTCAAGACGGCCTTCGAGCTGAAGCGCCGGCCGGAAGGCTCCGTGGACGACGTGCTCAGCGGCGTGCTCGCGCGCCTGCGCATCGACGAGGACGAGTTCCGCGCGTTCCTCGCCCAGCAGGGTGGGCTCCTGGCCGCGCTGGGCCAGAAGCGCTGACGTCTCCCCTACTCTTCTGAAGAGCCCTCTTCCGGCGCGTCCGGAGGCGGCGGCGCCATGGCGGTGACGGGGCCCAGGGCGCGCTCGATGGCGGCGAACTCCTCCGGGGACAGCGTCTCCGCGCGGCGGCCCGGGTCGATGCCCGCCGTCTGGAGCGCGGCCAGCATGGCCTCCGGCGTCGCCAGGCCCTTGTCGGACTTGAGCGAGTTGATCAGCGTCTTGCGGCGCTGCGCGAAGCCGGCCTTCACCAGCCGCGTGAAGCGGGCCTCGTCCACCAGCGGCGCACGGGGCTGCTTGAGCCGCGTGAGGCGCAGCACGGCGGAGTCCACCTTCGGGGGCGGATGGAAGCGCCACGCCTCCAGCGTGAGCACCTGCTCCACGTCGAAGTGCAGGCCGAGCAGCACCGTCAGCAGGCCGTAGTCGCGGTTGCCGGGCTCCGCGGCCAGCCGCACCACCACTTCCTTCTGGAGGGTGAAGACGGCGCGCGAGATGTGGGCGCGCTGCGCGAGCACCTGGAAGAGGATGGGGCTGGTGAGGTGGTACGGCAGGTTGCCCACGAGCGCGATTTCCGGCGCGCCGGCCACCTGGGCGAAGTCCACCGTGGCGGCGTTGCCGGACACCACGCGCACGCCGGGGATGGCCTCCTTCTCCAGCACGGCCACCATGTCGCGGTCGCGCTCCACGGCGGTGACGCGCGCGCCGGTGGCGGCGAGGAAGCGCGTGAGGTGGCCCAGGCCCGGGCCCAGCTCCACCACGGGCTCGCCCTCGCGCAGCGCGAGCGCGTCCGCGATGGACTGGAGCGCGTCCGGGTCTCCGAGGAAGTTCTGTCCCCAGCTGTGCTTGGCCCGCAGGCCGTGGCGCTTGAGGATGTCGCGCGGAGAATCCACTGTCAGGCCCCTACTCCATGCGCCAGGCGGGGTCGGCCGCGAGGCGGAAGTCACCGCGCAAGCCGCGGCGCCACGCTTCATATCCCGCGACGGCGATCATCGCGCCATTGTCCGTGCACAACCGCACCGGCGGCAGGAACATGCGCAGGCCCCGCTCCTCCGCGCGCTGCTTGCACAGCGCCCGGAGCCGCGAGTTCGCCGCCACGCCGCCGCACAGGACGAGCTGGTGGTGGCCCAGCTTCTTCGCCGCGGCGACGAGCTTCTTCGACAGCACGTCCGCCACCGCCTCCTGGAACGACGCGCACAGGTCGTGCAGCGCCTGGCCCTCCGGCACGCCGTGCTTCTGGACGTGGTGGAGCACGGACGTCTTCAGCCCGGAGAAGGACACGTCCAGGTTGTCGCCCGGCAGCGCGCGCGGGAAGCGGATGGCCTCCGGGTCGCCCTTCTGCGCCAGCTGATCAATGGGCTGTCCGCCCGGGTACGGCAGGCCGAGGATGCGCGCCGTCTTGTCGTAGGCCTCGCCCGCGGCGTCGTCGCGCGTGCGGCCGACGAGGCGGTAGTTCCCGTAGTCGCGCACCTCGTAGAGGCTGGTGTGGCCGCCGGAGACGACGAGCCCCAGGAACGGCGGCGCGGGCGCGTCCTCCAGGAGGCGGATGGCCAGCAGGTGCCCTTCCAGGTGGTTGGCGCCCACGAAGGGCTTGCCGGTGGCGAGGCTCAGCCCCTTGGCCACCTGGAGCCCCACGAGCAGCGCGCCGATGAGGCCGGGGCCGGACGTGACGGCGATGAGGTCGATGTCGTCCAGCGTCTTGTCCGCGCGGGTGAGTGCCTCGTGGACGACGGGCATCACCTGGACGATGTGGTTGCGGCTGGCCAGCTCCGGCACGACGCCGCCCCAGCGGCGATGGATGTCCACCTGCGTGGAGACGACGTCCGACAGGACGCGCCGCCCGTCCTCCACGACGGCGGCGGCGGTTTCATCGCACGAGGTTTCGAGTCCCAGGACGAGCACGACGACTCCAGCAAGGACGGGAAGGCGGAAAGCGGACCGGCCGCCTAGCTGCCCATCCCCTTGAGCAGTGCGCGCACGTCCTCCGCCGAGCTCCCCGTCGGTTCGAGGAACAGATACTTCTTATAGGCCTCGGCCGCTCGGGTTTGATCGCCGGAGAACTGGAGCGAGCTGCCCAGCCAGAACCAGGCCTTCGCGTTCTTGGGCTCCGCCTTGACCACGTCCTGGAGCAGCTTCGCCGCCTCGCGGTAGCCGGCCTCGCTGGTGCTGCTGTTGTTGGCCAGGGAGATGCCCAGGCCCGTCTTCGCCTCGATGGAGGCGTTGTCCAGCGCGAGCGCCTTGCGGTACGCGCCGACGGCCGACTTGAAGCTCTTGCGGGACATGGCCGCGCGGCCGTCCTTGATGAAGTCCGCGTAGGTGAGCTTCGGCGGCGCCACGGGCGTCGCGTCCGGAGGCGGCGTGGGCGCGACCGCGATGGCGCCCGCGTCTGGGACGGCGGCGGGCTCGGGCGTGGCGGTCTTCACTGGCGCGGTGCCCGCGTCCTCGGGGGCGGGGGTGACGGCGGTCTTCGGCGGGGTGACACCCGCGTCGGGCTGCGCGTCCACCGTCTTCGTGGGCGGAGGCGTGACTTCCGGCGGAGGCGTGGTCTCCGGCGGCTTGCGCGCGTCCACGGGCTGCGTGGGCTGCGTCACCTTGGGGTCGCTGGGCTTGGGCGTCTCAGCGCTGCCCGAGCCCTTGGAGATGACCACCGCGGCCACGGCCGCGACCAGGAGCAGACCGCCCGCGACGTAGAGGCCCGTGCGCTTGGGCTTCATCGCGGCGATCAGCGCCGCGTCGTCCTCGTCGTGCGCGGGCTTCGTCGCGCTGGGCTTCGTGGAGGCCGTGGAATCGGCAGCGGGAGCAGCGACGGGCGTGGGGGCCGCAGGAGTGCTCGCCACGGGCGCGGCGGGCTCGGGCTCCGTGAAGTACGCCTCCGACGCGGGCACGTCGTGCGCGGCGGTGTCCACCGGCTCCATGGTGGGGGCCGGCTGCGAATCGAAGGGCGTCGTCGCGGGGAACTCGACGTTGAGCGCCACCGGGGCCACCTGGGGCGGCACGATGCCGTGGCCCGGGTACGGCGGCAGCGCGAGCTGCTGCGGCGCGGCCTCCTCCACCGGCAGCTCGTCCTGATGCGGCTCCGTCCCGCTGACCAGCGTCACCTCGGACGACGGCGGGGCCGGCGTGGGCGGCGGCACGGGCGCCAGCGGGCTGGGCGCGATGGCGGCGCCACCGAAGATGGGCGGACGCGAGGGCAGCGGCTCCACCGGCGCCGCCACGGGCGCGGCGGCGAACGGGCTGGGCGAAGGCGCGGGCGCGCGGGACGCGGCGCCCCAGGGCGAACCCGGGCCCCAGGTGCTGGAGGAGCTCAGCCCCTCCGTGTCCACGCGGTTCCAGTCAAGCAGCAGGCTGCGCCGCGCGTGATCCACCGCGCGGTGCGCCGGGGGCGGCTCCACCAGGAACGCCGAGCCCTCCTGCGACAGCGGCGGAACCACGGGCTCCACGCCCTCCTGTCCGAACGGAGGCGGCGCGCCGTCGCCGGGGCGTGAGCGCGGCGGGAAGATGATCACCTGCGCGGGCTGCGCGGCGGCCTGCGCGGGCGCCACCTCCGCCACCGCCGGCGTGACCTCCTCCACGGGCTCCGGCTGCGCGGGCGGGGCCTCCTCGATGGGCGCGGCCTCCGCCACGGGCGCCGCTTCCACGGGCGGCGGCTCCACGGCGACAGGCGCTTCCGCGGGCGCGGCCTCCTGCGCGGGCGCGACGTCCACGGGGATGGGCGGCGCGGTGTTCAGCCACTGCTCGATGCCCGGCTTGCTGCTCTGCACGGGCTCCAGCGGCGCGTTGCCCAGCTCGCGGATCAGCCCTTCGAAGTACAGCTTGCTGATGATGCCCAGCGCGGCCAGGTCCTCGAAGTCCGAGTCCTCCACCACGCGCGACAGCGCGCGCTTGCCGTCGAACAGGCGCAACAGGCCGTTCACCTCGTCGGGGATCTCCGACAGGCGGTCCGCCAACTGGTGGTAGTCGATCTCGAAGACCGTCTCCAGCGGCGGGAGCTGCTCGAGCATCCGGCCCCACTCGTCCAGCCGGCGCATGCCTTCCATGAGCAGGCCCTGCGTGGAGACCTCGATGCGCTCGGTGCGGTCCAACGTGGTGAACTGCACGTCGAACTGGCCTTCGAACGTGTTGAGCAGGCGGTAGAAGGCGTTCTCGCCCTTGAGCCGGCCCAGCTCCGCGTCGATGACGCGGCCTTCCTTGAAGTAGACGACGCCGGTGCGCTCGCCCTGGATGGAGATGACGCCCGTCTTGCGGCCGATCTCGAAGGTCTGGACCAGGTCCACGACGCCCATGTCGGCGAGGCTTCCCGCGAAGCCACCCTTGGTCGTCTCGCGCTTCTCGATGCGTTCCTTCTCGGCCTTCTGAAGGATCATCTTCACGCGGGTGACGATCTCTTTGATGTAGATGGGCTTCGTCAGGTAGTCGTCGCCCCCGAGTTCCAGGCCGCGCACCTTGAACTCGACCGACTTCTGGTTCGTCAGGAAGACGAAGGGGATGAACTTGAAGCGCTCGTCGGACTTGAGCTGCTTGCAGAGCTCGAAGCCGTCCATCTCCGGCATCTTGGTGTCCGCGAGCACGAGGTCCGGCGGGCTGATCTGGACCTTCTCCAGCGCATCCTTGCCGTGGATCGCAGTCGTGACGGAGAAGCCCGCCTTCTTCAGGCTGACCTCCATCACGCGCAGACTCTTCGCGTCACCGTCGACGAGGAGCAGGTGCTGCTTGGCCACGTGGCATGCCTTTCAAAACGGGCGGGACGGCGGATCCAACGGACGCGCCCCGTGGGGGCAAGCATCGGGTCCGGCTTTCAGGTGTGTCAATGGGCGGGACTGTCCGGAAAACCGGCCGTTTCCCTCCCTGGAGGACAGGCAAGTCAGCGGAAGAGACCCTTCTTGGGTGGGTTCTTCTTGCGCATGTCGATGAGCCGCAGCTCCTGGTTCGCCTCCAGGTGCTTCGGGTTCGCGCGCACCGCTTCGCGGAAGTGCCGCTCCGCGCGGTCCATGTCCCCTTCCACGCGGGCGATGACGCCCAGCTGGTAGTGGGCGCGATCACAGTTCGGGTCGGCGCGCACCGCATCCGCCATCCACTGTTTCGCGCGGGGCATGTCGGCCTTGCGGCTGGGGTCCATGTAGAGGGCCCAGGCGCGCGCCGCGAGGTACAGGGGCTTGGGGTCCAGGGCGTGGGCGCGCTCGTAGTGCTCGCTGGCGGCGACGAAGTCGCGCTTGCGGAAGAACACCTCGCCCATGCGGAAGAGGTCATCCGCGTTGGTGTCCGCGCGGGCCGCGGCGGGGCTGCCGGGACGGGCGGTGGAGGCCGGGGGCTTGGGAGCGGCCTGCGCGCCCTGCTGGGCCAGTTGGTAGTTCTTGCGGCGGGTGTCGTCGTGGAGGACTTCGTAGGCCTCGCGGATAGACTCGAAGACAGCCGTGATTTTTGGCGCCAGGTGCGGCAGCGACGGGGGCAGCCGGTCCGGGTGGAAGACCTTGGCGAGGCTCAGGAAGGCGGCCTTCACCTGGTCGCGCGAGGCATCCTGCGGGACACCCAGTGTGACGAAGTGGTCCTTCTTCGTCTGGATGTCGGCGTAGCGCTGCTCAATCTGCTGCGCGAGCCGGCCCTCGTCGGGCTTGGGGGGCTCTGGTGGTGCGGCGGGTGGCGGCGCGGCGGCTTCGGGCGTGGCCGGGGTGCTCGCGGCGGCGGCGGGGGGAACGGGGCGGGCGCCGAGCGTGCCCATGTTCTCCATGGCGCGGCGCAGGAGGCGCTGGCGCCGGAGCTTGGAGGCTTCGTCGGGGTTGGAGGGGTCTTCGGCCGCCACGTCGTCCTCGTCAAAATCCCAGTCGTCCAGGTCACCGGACAGCTCGTCCTCAGTCTGGCCAGAAGCCCCTCCGTTGTCACCGGGGAACGCGGTGGAGCGGGGAGAAGGCAGCGGCTCGAATGTCGCCTCGACGATGGCCTCGACGAGGAATTCGTTGGCGTCCCCCACCGACCGGACGTCCGAGCGGACGAGGGCTTCCAGGTGGGCATCCACCTGCTGGAGGGCGGCCTCGAAGGAGGCGGTGAGGTTCTGGGCGGGGTCGTTCGACTCGTCGAAGGAGACGATGCGCCACAGGTCGTCCTCGGTGGCGCGGGCGGGACGCACGGGCGGTGTGGCGGACGCGGGGAACTTGGGGGGCTGGACGGCCCAGAGGTCCGGCTGGGGGGCGGCCTGGGCGGGGACGACGGGGGCGTCCGGGGCGGGAGCGCGGGTGTCGGGAAGGGGCGCCGCGGCGGGGACGATGTCGCCCCAGCTCTCCGGCTCGACCTCCAGGAGGGGGAGGTCGGCTTCCGGGGGCGGGGCGACGGGGAAGCGGGAGGACTCCTCGGTGAGCCAGGGGTCCAGGGGCACGGAGGCCGAGCGGCGCAGGGCCTCGGCCATGTCCTGGAGCTGGGCGGCCTGGGCGCGCTTGCGGGCCTCGGTCAGGGCGGAGGTGTTGTCGCTGACGGGCAGTTCCAGGGCGTCGCGGGGGGACGCGGGGATGGAGTCCGCCCAGTTCGACGGGGCGGAGGGTTCCGGCTCCGCGGTGAGGATGATGTCCTCGGGCCCGAGCGACAGCGGTTCAGGCTCCACCGGGGCCGCGGCGACGGGCACGAGGACCGGAGGCGGCGCGGGGGGCGCGGCCGGGCGGTTGCGCCGGGGGAGTGAGGGCGGATGGGCGGGCTTGCCCTGTTCGGAAAGGCGCTGCGCCTCGGCGGCGCGGGCCTCCTCCGCGATGCGAGCGGCTTCGGCGGCACGGGCCTGTTCCGCGACGAGGAGGAGTTCGGCCTGACGGGCTTCTTCCGCGAGTCGAGCCTCTTCCGCGAGTCGTGCAGCTTCCGCCAGCCGGGCCTCTTCGGCCAGACGCGCCTCTTCCGCGAGACGAGCGGCTTCGATTCGAGCGGCCTCTTCGGCGAGGCGAGCCTCTTCGGCCAGACGCGCCTCTTCCGCGAGACGAGCGGCTTCGATTTGAGCGGCCTCTTCGGCGAGGCGAGCCTCTTCGGCCAGACGCGCCTCTTCCGCGAGGCGAGCTTCTTCTTCCGCACGCAGTCGGGCTTCTTCAGCCAGCCGTGCTTCCTCAGCGAGCCGAGCCTCCTCGATCGCGCGAAGACGGACCTCCTCCGCGAGGCGGGCCTCTTCGGCCAGGCGTGCCTCTTCTTCGGCGAGGCGAGCCTCTTCAGCGAGGCGGGCCTCCTCAGCCAAACGGGCCTCTTCCTCTGCACGAAGGCGGGCCTCTTCCGCCAGCCGTGCCTCTTCTTCAGCACGCAGCCGGGCTTCCTCAGCGAGACGAGCCTCTTCCGCGAGACGAGCCTCTTCCGCGAGACGAGCCTCTTCCGCGAGCCGGGCCTCCTCGGCCAGCCGTGCTTCTTCCGCGAGCCGAGCGGCTTCGGCTCCTCGAGCCTCCTCCTCAGCACGAAGGCGAGCCTCTTCCGCCAGCCGGGCCTCCTCTTCTGCACGAAGCCGCGCCTCTTCTGCGAGGCGAGCCTCCTCAGCCAGGCGCGCCTCTTCGGCGAGACGTGCCTCCTCAGCCAGGCGAGCCTCTTCAGCAAGACGAGCCTCTTCCGCGAGGCGAGCTTCTTCCTCCGCGCGAAGGCGAGCTTCTTCGGCCAGACGTGCTTCTTCGGCGAGGCGAGCCTCCTCTTCCGCACGGAGCCGGGCCTCCTCAGCGAGACGCGCCTCTTCCTCAGCACGAAGCCGCGCCTCCTCTGCCAGCCGTGCTTCTTCGGCGAGGCGAGCCTCCCCTTCAGCACGAAGCCGGGCTTCCTCGGCGAGGCGAGCCTCTTCCGCGAGCCGGGCCTCCTCGGCCAGCCGTGCTTCCTCAAGCGCGCGGAGACGTTCTGCTTCGGCGAGTCGAGCCTCCTCAGCAAGACGCGCCTCTTCCTCAGCCCGAAGGCGAGCCTCTTCAGCCAGTCGAGCTTCTTCCGCGAGCCGCGCCTCTTTCTCCGCGCGCAGCCGAGCCTCTTCCGCGAGCCGGGCCTCTTCAGCCAGTCGCGCGACTTCCGCGAGCCGAGCCTCCTCGGCGAGGCGAGCCTCTTCCTCGGCGCGAAGGCGGGCTTCTTCGGCGAGGCGAGCCTCTTCGGCCAGACGCGCCTCTTCCGCGAGACGTGCCTCCTCGGCGAGGCGAGCTTCTTCAGCCAGCCGCGCTTCCTCAGCGAGCCGAGCCTCCTCGATCGCGCGGAGGCGGGCCTCCTCCGCGAGGCGAGCCTCTTCCGCGAGACGTGCCTCTTCCTCGGCACGGACCCGGGCTTCTTCAGCGAGGCGGGCCTCTTCCGCGAGGCGTGCCTCTTCGGCGAGGCGTGCTTCTTCGGCGAGGCGAGCCTCCTCAGCCAAACGGGCCTCTTCCTCTGCACGAAGGCGAGCCTCTTCCGCCAACCGTGCTTCTTCGGCCAACCGTGCCTCTTCTTCAGCACGCAGCCGGGCTTCCTCAGCGAGGCGAGCCTCTTCGGCGAGACGCGCTTCTTCTTCAGCGCGCAGCCGAGCTTCCTCGGCGAGACGAGCCTCTTCCGCGAGGCGGGCCTCTTCTGCGAGCCGAGCTTCCTCCGCGAGACGAGCCTCTTCCGCGAGGCGAGCCTCTTCGGCGAGCCGGGCCTCTTCAGCCAGGCGCGCTTCCTCCTCCGCGCGAAGCCGGGCTTCTTCTGCGAGTCGGGCCTCTTCGATCGCCTGAAGCCGCGCCTCTTCCGCAAGCCGAGCCTCTTCGGCCAGGCGCGCCTCTTCGATGGCCCTTAGCCGAGCCTCCTCGGCGAGACGCGCCTCTTCCTCAGCGCGAAGGCGGGCCTCTTCCGCCAGGCGCGCCTCTTCCGCAAGCCTCGCCTCTTCTGCGAGACGCTCTGCCTCAAGGCGCGCCAGTTCCGCCAGCCGTGCCTCCTCCGCGAGGCGCGCTTCCTCCGCCTGTCGAGCTTCTTCGGCAAGGCGCTCCGCTTCAATGCGAGCGGCTTCCTCGGCCAGGCGGGCCTCTTCGGCGAGCCGGGCCTCTTCAGCCAACCGAGCCTCTTCAGCCAGCCTGGCTTCCTCTTCGGCGCGCAGACGAGCCTCTTCGGCGAGACGAGCCTCTTCAGCGAGACGAGCCTCTTCGGCGAGACGAGCCTCTTCAGCGAGACGAGCCTCTTCAGCGAGACGAGCCTCTTCAGCGAGACGAGCCTCTTCAGCGAGACGAGCCTCTTCAGCGAGACGAGCCTCTTCCTCCGCACGCAGCCGAGCTTCTTCGGCGAGGCGAGCCTCCTCGGCCAAGCGAGCCTCTTCCGCGAGGCGGGCTTCTTCAGCAAGCCGCGCCTCTTCGGCCAGGCGCGCTTCCTCTTCCGCGCGAAGCCGTGCCTCTTCCGCGAGGCGGGCTTCCTCAGCAAGGCGAGCCTCTTCAATCGCGCGGAGTCGAGCCTCCTCCGCGAGGCGGGCCTCTTCCGCGAGACGCGCCTCCTCCTCAGCACGAAGCCGCGCCTCTTCCGCGAGGCGCGCTTCCTCGATCGCCCGAAGCCGAGCCTCTTCCGCCAGCCGGGCTTCTTCCTCGGCGCGAAGCCGCGCCTCCTCCGCTAGCCGAGCCTCTTCCGCGAGCCGGGCTTCTTCCTCAGCACGAAGCCGTGCCTCTTCGGCCAGCCGTGCCTCTTCGGCCAGCCGTGCCTCTTCGGCCAGCCGTGCCTCTTCGGCCAGCCGCGCCTCTTCCGCGAGCCGGGCTTCTTCCTCAGCACGAAGCCGTGCCTCTTCGGCCAGCCGCGCCTCTTCAGCGAGACGCTCGGCTTCAAGGCGCGCAAGTTCCGCGAGACGGGCCTCTTCAGCAAGCCGCTCCGCCTCAATGCGTGCCAGTTCCGCGAGCCGAGCCTCTTCCGCCAAACGCTCGGCTTCAATGCGTGCGAGTTCAGCCAGCCGCGCCTCTTCCGCCAATCGCTCGGCTTCGATGCGCGCCAGTTCGGCGAGACGAGCCTCCTCAGCCAGACGCTCCGCTTCGATGCGTGCGAGCTCAGCCAGCCGCGCCTCTTCCGCCAATCGCTCCGCTTCAATGCGAGCAAGCTCCGCGAGTCGAGCCTCCTCAGCGAGACGCTCCGCTTCGATGCGCGCCAACTCCGCGAGCCGTGCCTCCTCTGCGAGACGCTCCGCTTCAAGGCGAGCCAGTTCCGCCAGCCGAGCCTCTTCAGCCAGACGCTCGGCCTCAATGCGCGCCAACTCCGCGAGCCTCGCCTCCTCAGCGAGCCGTTCCGCCTCAATGCGCGCCAGTTCCGCCAGCCTCGCCTCTTCCGCGAGCCTCGCCTCTTCTTCCGCGCGAAGGCGAGCCTCCTCCGCCAGCCGCTCCGCTTCCAGCCGCGCCAGCTCCGCGAGCCTCGCCTCCTCCGCCAGCCGCTCCGCTTCGAGCCTGGCCTCCTCCTCCGCGCGAAGCCGGGCCTCCTCCGCCAGCCGTGCCTCTTCAAGCGCCCGGAGCCGGGCCTCTTCCGCCAGCCGCTCCGCCTCGATGCGCGCCAGCTCCGCCAGCCTCGCCTCTTCCGCGAGCCTCGCCTCCTCCGCCAGCCGCTCCGCCTCCAGCCGCGCCAGCTCCGCGAGCCGCTCCTCCTCCACGCGCCGCTCCGCCTCCTCGCGACGGCGCGCCTCTTCAATCTCCCAGGCCTCCTCCTCCGCCTGCCGCAGCTCCTCCTCGCGCCGCAGCCGCTCGCGCTCCTCCCACTCCTCCACCGACAGGGCCTCGATGCGGCCCTCGCGCTCCAGCACGCGCAAGAGCGCCTGCTGCGCCCCCGTCAGCGCCTCCGGCCTCCGGAACGCTCCCAGCGTCTCCAACAGCCCGCGCTCCGACGCATCCGTCAGCCACGGCTCGCACGCCGCGACCTCCGGACACCGGTAGACCCTCGCGGGCACGGCCTCGCTCGGAGCGGGCTCCAGCGCGGCTCGCACCACGCGCACGCCCGCGATGGGCGCGAAGTCCCCCGCCGCCTCCACCGCCTCCGCTTCGAAGTCCGCGCGCTCCGCCAGCTCGCTCAGCCGGCGCACCTGCGCCAGCACCTGCTGCTCGTGCACCACCGCGGGCTTCAGCCCGCTGTCCTCCAGCAGCTCCTCGTCCGGCGCCGCCGCCCCACCCCGCGCCCACAGCGCGTCCAGGGCGTCCACGCCCAACAGCCCGTTCTGGAAGAGCGCCTGCGCCGGCGTCTGGTACCCGAAGCCCAGCCGCGCCCCCACGAGGTCGCCCTCGCGCAGCCACAGCGCGGACTCGCGTCCACCGGCGTGCAGCGTCAGCCGGCCGGTGGCTCGGGACTTGTGGGCGGCATACAGCGCTTCGGCGACCTGCGAGGCGGACATTCTGCCCCGGAGTGTAGCCCGTCCCGCCCGCCCCTCAATTCGACGGCGGTGCCTGCCTGGCCGCTGTGCCCAGCTGCACCTGACGCAGCGCCTCGTAGGCGCCAATCCCCACCGACGTCGAAAGATTCAAGCTGCGGCGCTCCGGCAGCATCGGGATGGTCACCGGCGTCCCCGTCCCCCCCTCCATCACCTCCGGCAACAGCCCCGTCACCTCCGAGCCGAACACCAGGTGGTCCCCCGCCTCGAACCGCGCCGCGTACAGCGACGTCTCCGCCCGGGCGGAGAACAGCCACCGGCGCGCCTGGGGGTACTCCGCCACGTAGGCGTCGTAGGTCGGGTAGAGCTTCAGGAAGACCTTGTCCCAGTAGTCCAGCCCCGCCCGCTTCAGGTTCCGGTCGTCGATGGAGAACCCCAGCGGCTCCACCAGGATGAGCCGGCAGCCCGTCACCGCGCACAGCCGGGCCACGTTGCCGGTGTTGGGCGGAATCTGAGGGGACACGAGGACCAGGTGCAGGGGGGACGCCAGGGGCTCAAGCATGGGATAGAACACCGGACATGCACTGGAGGGTGACCAACGAAACACGGCAGCGGCTGCTCGCGGACCGCGCGGAGCGCGCCGAGTCCTTCGTCCAGCGCTTCCAGGGGCTCATGGGCCGCGCCTCGCTGCCCATGGGGGGCGGGATGCACATCGAGCCCTGCAACTCCATCCACACCTTCTTCATGCGCATCCCCATCGACGTCGCCTTCCTGGACGCGGAAGGGCGCATCGTCAAGCAACTGTCCGCCATGCCTCCCTGGCGCACCTCGTCCATCTACTTCAAGGCCCGCTCCGTGCTGGAGCTGCCCGCGGGCGTCCTCGGGGCCAGTGGCACCCAGGAGGGCGACCGCCTGGTCTTCACCCCGGGCGAAATCCCAGGGGCCTGAGAGAGGTTTTTGACCCCTTTTGGAGCGCTTTGTTAACGTCGCGCCCCGATTTTCACGCATCTCCCCCCGGAAGAGTCCCTTCGCATGCGCATCGAGGTCGCCGGCAGCACCCACGTCGGGATGAAGCGGAACCACAACGAGGACAACTACCTCGTGCTCACCGAGGAGAACCTCGTGTGCGTGGCGGACGGCATGGGCGGTCACTCGTCCGGTGAAATCGCCAGCCGCATCGCGGTGGACGAGCTGGGTGAGTTCTTCCGCATGACGTCCAAGGACCAGGACGCCACCTGGCCCTTCAAGATGGACAAGCAGCGCAACTACGATGAGAACCGGCTGTCCACCGGCATCAAGCTGGCCAACGCGCGCATCTTCGAGCGCGCCACGACGGACTCCAAGTACAAGGGCATGGGCACCACCATCGTGTCCGTGCACTTCGCCGACAGCGCGGCCTACGTGGGCCACGTGGGCGACAGCCGCGTGTACTTCTTCCGCGGCGGCATCCTCCAGCAGGTGACGGAGGACCACTCGCTGCTCAACGACTACCTCAAGGCGAAGAAGCTCACGCCGGAGGAGATTGAGAACTTCCCCCACAAGAACGTGATTGTCCGCGCGCTGGGGATGAAGGAGCAGGTGCAGGTGGACGTCACCCGCGTGGATCCGCTGGAGAACGACGTCTTCCTGCTGTGCTCGGACGGCCTGAGCGGCATGATCACCGACGCGCAGATGCAGGACATCCTGTCGCGCACGCCGGAGCTGGAGAAGGCCTGCGGCCAGCTCATCGACCTGGCCAACGCGGCGGGCGGCAACGACAACGTCACCTGCGTGCTGGCGCGCTGGCACAACGCCTGACGCCAGCGCCCCGCGCGGTCAGCGGCCGGAGAGCGGCGCGGGCACCCGGTGCGGGCCCCACGCGAGCACCTCGGTGAGCGCCTCACCGGGCGCCACCTGCGTCTCCTCGAACACGGCGCAGCGCTCCAGCCGCGCGCCCTGCCCCACCCGCGCGCCCGGGCCCACGGACACGTTCGGGCCCACGGTGGCGCCTTCGTCCACCGCGCTGCCCGCGCCCACGAACGCGGGCCCCCGCACGGAGCCCGAGACGCGGGCCTCCGGGTGCACCCACGCCCCAGCCGCGCCGGCCTTCAGCCCGTGCAGCGGTGAGTCCTTCCCCAGCGCCTGCAACGGCACGCGCCCCTCGAGCACGTCCCGCACCGTGGCCAGGTAGCGCGACGGCATGCCCAGGTCGGACCAGTACGCGTCCACCGCGTGCCCTCGCACGGCGAGCCCCGCCTGCATCACCCGCACGTAGACCTCGCGGTTGATGTCCTCGGGGCCTTCCGCGGTCATGAAGTCGAACACGCTGGGGGACATCACGTGCACGCCGGTGAAGTGCCACGGCTTCAGGCCCTCACCGCCCGGCCCGTAGCCCGCGATGCGGCGCACCTGCCCGCCCGCATCCGCCTCCACCGCCGCGTACTTCTCCCCTTCCGGCATGGGCAAGAGCACCATCGTCGCCACCGCTCCGGACTCGCGGTGCGCGGCGACCACGGGCTTCAGGTCCACCGGGAAGAGGATGTCCCCGTTGAACACGAGGAAGTCCTCGCCGGAGAGGAAGTCGCGCAGGCCGCGGATGCCGCCGCCCGTGCCCTGGATGACGGGCTCGTGCACGACGTGCAAGGGCAGCCCCGCGCGCTCGCACTCCGCGCGGGCCACCGCCGCCATCGTGTCCGGCAGGTGGTGCGTGTTGATGCCCACCGCCGTCACCCCCGCGGTTTTCAGCACCGCCAGGTGGTAGCGCAGGAGCGGCTGGCCGAGGAACGGCATGGCCGGCTTGGGCCAGCGCTCCGTGAGCGGGCGCAGGCGCGTGCCCAAGCCCGCGCAAAGGACCATCGCTTTCATGGCTTCAGGCCGCCAGCTCGGGCACGTACTTCGCGATCAGCTTCTGCAGTCCGGACAGCTCCGGCCGGCGCGCGAACGCGGCCTTCACGTAGCGCAGCGACGCGGGGATGGAGACGAGGAAGCCCGGGTTGCCCTTCACGCGGTTGATGAACTCGAAGCGGCCCGCGTCCTTGAGCTTGCGCTGGATGGTGAGCAGGTCGAAGAACGCCTTGAACTCCTTCGCGTCGATCTTCTCCCCGCTCTCCTGCTCGAACGTGGCGATGTAGCGGTCCAGCATCGTGTCCACGAAGTCGCGGTCCAGCTCCACGTAGCTGTCGCGCAGGAGCGCCACCAGGTCGTACTGGCGAGGGCCCTGGAGCGCGTCCTGGAAGTCGATGACGACCAGCTCGCCCTCCTTCACCATGATGTTGCGGCTCTGGTAGTCGCGGTGCGTGAAGCCGCGCGGCGCGGCGGCCAGCTTCTTCGCGATGTCCCGGAACGTGGCGTCCAGCTCCGCGCGCTCGGCGTCGGTGGGCTGCTTGCCGCTCCAGGCCTCCAGGCCCCACTCGCGGAAGTGGTGCAGCTCCCAGTCGTACAGGTCCTCGTCGAAGGCGCGCGTGAAGGCCAGGCACTCCGGGTCGCGCTGCTTCTCCGCCTGCACGCGCAGCTTCGCCAGCAGGTCCACCGCGCGCGTGTAGAGCGCCTGGTTGTGGCGGCCGCCCTCCAGCGCGGACTCGAAGGTGATGTCGCTCAGGTCCTCCAGCACCATGATGCCGGCGGGCTCGTCGTAGCGGAGGATGCGCGGCACCCGCACGCCCAGCTTCTCCAGGTAGCGGTGCACGTTGATGAAGGGCAGCTCCTTCGGGGGCTCGCCCTTCGTGGCCTCTTCGCTCTTCTTCGTCGCGTCCGGCGGCATCACCATCAGCACCCAGCTGTCCGGGGCGGTGCCGACGCGGTAGTAGGAGCGGTTGCTCGCGTCGCCCTTCAACTTCTTGATGGGGGCATCGGGGACGGGACGGCCAATGGCCTGTCCCACCTGGTCGCGAAGGGCGGCCTCAAGTTCCATGGGGGGCGGGTGCTCCAGAGGGGGAAGGAACGGCGCCCGCGAGTATCGGGGGCACGGCGCGGCGGGTCAAAGCCCGCGTGGGCCACATGCCCGGCGGACGCCTGCCCTGTCGCCTACGCGACGAGGAGCCCCCAGGAGAAACCCCCGCCCGGTCGCGGCATCCTGCGTCAGGAAGGGCCGTGCCCTCGGGCATGTTCCCCCTGACGGGGCGGAGCACATATAAGGCCCCGACCCCCACATCTTTTCGGGAAGCCACGCACGATGGACATCCAACAGAACATCCTCACCGCCATTGGCCACACGCCGCTGGTGAAGCTCAACAAGCTCGTCGGTCCGAACGACGCCACCGTGCTCGTGAAGTGCGAGTTCATGAACCCCGGCGCGTCCATCAAGGACCGCATGGCGCTCTACATCATCGAAAAGGCCGAACGGGAGGGGAGGCTCAAGCCCGGCGGCACCATCGTGGAGAACACGTCCGGCAACACCGGCATGGGCGTGGCGCTGGCCGCGGCGGTGAAGGGCTACAAGTGCATCTTCACCATGCCGGACAAGATGTCCCTGGAGAAGATCAACCGCCTGAAGGCCATGGGCGCCCAGGTCGTCGTCACGCCGACGAACGTTCCGGCGGAGGACCCTCGCAGCTACTACGAGACGTCCAAGCGGCTGGCCAAGGAGACGCCCGGCGCCTTCATGCTGAACCAGTACCACAACCCGGACAACATCGAGGCGCACTACCACACGACGGGTCCGGAGATCTTCCAGCAGACCGAGGGCAAGTTCGACTACTTCGTGTCCGGCCTGGGCACCGGCGGCACCATGAGCGGCGCCGGCAAGTACCTCAAGGAGAAGATCCCCGGCCTGAAGAACATCGGCGTGGATCCGGAAGGCTCCGTCTACGAGGGCTACTTCAAGACGGGCAAGCTCACCGAGCCGCACGTCTACAAGGTCGAGGGCATCGGCGAGGACATGCTCTGCGGCGCCATGGACTTCAAGGTCGTGGACGACGTGCGCCAGGTGGATGACCGCATGTGCTTCAACGCCGCGCGCCGGCTCGCTCGCGAGGAGGGCATCTTCGCGGGTGGCTCCTCCGGCGCGGCGGTGCACGTGGCGGTGCAGCTGGCGAAGGAAGTCGGCAAGGGGAAGACCATCGTGGTCGTCCTGCCGGACTCCGGCAGCAGCTACATCAGCAAGTTCCACTCCGACGAGTGGATGCGCGACAACGGCTTCATGCAGGAGAAGGGCGCCGGCACCGTGCGCGACATCATCGGCGCGAAGCCCCGCGAGCTGAAGACGGCCAAGCGCGGTGACCGCGTGGACCGCGTGGTGGAGACGATGCGCAGCCACGGCATCAGCCAGATGCCGGTGGTGTCCGACGACGGTCGCGCCGTGGGCATGGTGCACGAGTACGACCTGCTCAACGCCCTGGTCGCCAACAAGGTGAAGTTCCAGGACGCCATCGACCCCATCGTCGCCCCGCTCCAGGGCGCGGTGTCCGCCGAGGCCAGCATCGACCGGCTGCGCGAAATCTTCGCGCGCGACAACGTGGCCGTGGTGAAGGACGGCGAGACGGTCATCGCCATCGTCACGAAGATCGACCTCATCGATCACCTGCACCGCACCGCCGCCTAAAGAGCAGCGGCCGGAGGCCGGAAACACCGCGGGCCCGGAAGGAGGAGCGAATCCTCCCTTCGGGCCCGTCGTGCTTCAGCGGTGCGATGTGCTCAGAGACCTTCGGGGTCCGGCTTCGTCAGGTCCAGGGCCACCATGTGGAAGCCCGGCCCTACGTGGATGAAGCCGAAGCGCTCCGCGCGGTTCTTGATGGCGTCCAGCTGCGAGTAGCCCAGGAGCAGCTTGAAGCCCTGGCGCCGGGCCTCGTCGCGGACGGCGGCGACGATGGCGTTGACCGCTTCGTTGCGGTCCTCCTTGGACAACCCGGGCGCGGCGATGATGCCTTCAATCAGCGCCACCGAGCTGTCCGTGCGGTACAGGAAACCCGCCGCCTTGTCCGGCACCACGAAGCCGTACTCCGGAAGGGCATCCGGGGTCATCGTCTCTTCCCACGGCTTGCGCCACAGGTTGAGCAGCTCGTGGTGGACCTTGGGGTCGAAGCGGACGGGCTTCATGGACTAGGAGAGGAACGTCGACATCTTCTGGGCGGCGAGCTCCGTCGCGTTGCCCATGCCCAGGCTGGTGAGCGGGTTCTTGTTGGACTTGAGCAGGTCGCCCACGATGTCCGTGACCTTGCTCTTGCCCGTCGCCAGGTTCAGCGCGCCGGACAGCAGGCTGTTGCCGCCCGCGCCGTCCATCAGGCCGGAGTTGGCGAACGCGCCCAGCGCGTTCTTGAACACGCCGCCGCCCGGGATGAGGTCGGTGGCCGCGCCCAGCAGCGACTGGAGGGGGTTCTTGCCCTGCATCAGGCCGCTGGCGAACGACATCGCCGCGCCGAGGAGCGGGTTCACCATCGTCACGAACGGCTTGACGACGTCCATCACCTTGCCGAGAGCCTTGCCGATGCCACCCATGGTCTGATCCTTTTCGGGGAGGACCGCGCGGGCCCTCGAAGTGAGACTGACAGTAGGATTCTCGGAAGGACGCCGGAGAAGTTTCCGGTTCCCGGATTATCCGGCCCCTGCCAGAAAAAGCCCCGGAGTTCCGGGGCCTTGGCGGAACGGCTTAGCCCCGGATGGGGCCCTTCTTGGCGTCGGCCGGGTTCACGGCGGCGCCCGGCTTGGGGGCCACGGTCTGGCCGCCCTTGCTGGAGGACCCCAGCGCGGCGCCGTAGCGATCATGGCCCTTGTCGCTGCTGAAGCCGTCGCGCTGCTGGGCGGGGCTGATGACGATCTCCCCGTCGATGATCTTCTGCAGGTGGGTGCCGATCTCCTCCACCGTGGCGATCTTCGGGTCGCGCGCCTTCAGCTCCTCGTCCGGGATGATCTCCAGCTGGGGCGGCTTGTCCGGGTGGATGGCGTAGTCGAGGATCTTCTCCACGTACTGCGCGACGGGAATCTTCAGCATCTCCGCCTGCTGCTTCACGTCCGCGTCGGCCAGCAGCTCCGCGCGCACCACTTCCACGGGACGCTTCAGCCGGCTGGGCGCCGGCGGGGGAGGAACCACCTCGTTGGGCTTGGACATGGGAGTCTCCTTTGGGCGTATTGCTAACCCAGGTCAGCCCCGGAACTCAAAATGGCCGCGATAATCCTCGAAGCCCGCTGTGTCGCGCCGTACGTCGTCCGCGTCCGCTTCAGCGACGGGATGGAGGGCGAGGCCAGCCTGGAGCCCTGCCTCTTCGACTGGGACCCGAAGCGCGTCCCCGGCCTCACCCCGGAGCTGCGCGAGTGGCTGCGCTCCCCGGAGCACTTCGCGACGGTCCGCCTGGACGCGGAAGCGGGCACGCTCGCCTGGGGGGATGCGCGGCCGTTCGACCCGTCGATCGTCTACTGGCGCGTGGAGCAGTACCGGGTGCCGGTGACGATCCGCGCGAAGGACGACGGGACGGTCCTCGAGAGCCTGCTGCTCGGCGGCAGGCGCGAGGTCTGGAACGGGGGGCTCACCGTGGGGAGCGCCCCGGACAACAAGGTCGTCGTGGACCGGCCCGGCGTGGCGCCCCACCACGTGCGCGTGAGGTTGGGCGGCGGCCATCACCCCTGCTACGTCGTGGAGGTGCTGGAAGGCCCCGCTCCCGGTGAGACGTGGCGGGTCCCCATGCAGGAGGGGCTGCGGCTGGAGCTGGCGGACCGTGTCGTGGAGCTCGGCTGAGCGTCGACCGAGCTTCAGGTCGCCGGAGGGCGGCGGGCGAAGAGGGCGTTGGCCACCTCCGTCATCACCACCTCGCCGTGCTGGTTCACGACCTCCAGGCCCAGCTTGAGCGCGCCGCGGTCCGGCTTGCTCGCGGAAGGCTTCGCCTCCAGCGTCGTGATGCGCACGGAGAGCGTGTCGCCCGGGCGCACCGGCTTCTTCCAGCGCAGTTCGTCCAGACCGGGGGACCCCATGCCGGCGGCCTTCCCCAGCAGGCCCTCCACCAGGAGCTTGTGGCAGATGGCGGCGGTGTGCCAGCCGCTGGCGATGATGCCGCCGTAGATGCTCTTGCCGGCGGCCTCTTCGTCGATGTGGAAGGGCTGCGGGTCGAACTGGCGCGCGAACGCGAGGATCTCCTCGCGCGTCACCACGTACGGCCCCCGCTCCATGATCTCGCCGACGGGGAAGTCCTCGAAGTAGCGCATGGTGTCCCTTCTGTGGGTGCCGGGCCCGCCGGCGGTTCAGTCCGCCCTTCCCTACCCTCCGGCGGGCCTCGCGGCTACTGCGGAAGCGGCTCTTCCGGGTCGGCCACGGACTCAAGGGTGTCCGCGGGCGGCACGGGGCCGCGCTGCCTCGGCTCGGCGCGGTCGTCCGTGGGTCCCGGCGGCGTGTCCTGGGCCTCCTCGGCTTCGGCCTCGAGCGCGCTGGCCTGGACGCGGGTGGCGGCCTTCAGCAGCGTCTTCCTGAGGACCAGCGTGTCGCGCACGGTGTTGCTGGAGGTGATGAGCCGCGCCGTGAGCGTGCCGCCGTCCACCATGACGTCGAGGAAGCCATAGGACTGGTTGTCGCGCAGCGCGGTCCACGCGGGCTGGCTGGAGGGAAAGGGCCGCAGCGTGGCGCCGCCGCTGCCCACGACGAGGTACGGGATGCCGCGCTGGGTGCTGGAGGCCAGGGCGTCGCCGAACATGGGCTTGCTGCGCTCGTAGTTGTGGTCATGGCCGGTGAGGACCAGGTCCACGCCGTACTTCTCGAACAGCGGGCCGAACTGGCGGCGCATGGTGAGCTGCGAGCCGTGCTCACCGCTGGACCACGACGGGTGGTGGAAGAAGGCCACCGTCCACGGGCGCGTGTTCGCGGCCAGGTCCGCCTCCGCCCAGGCCTTCTGCGCCGCGAGCGTGCACCGGTCCGCGGACGCCAGGCCCACCGCGCAGTTGGAGTCCAGGGAGAGGAAGTGCACCGGGCCCCAGTCGAACGAGTAGTAGCGCTCGGTGCCCGCGGGGTTGTTGGCCGGCAGGTACATGTTGTCCAGGTACGGCTGCGCCTGGTTCGTCACGTACTCGTGATTGCCGGGCGTGGCGAACATGGGCACCTCGCGCAGCAGGCCGGCCATGGGCGTGAAGAGGTGCTCCTGGAACTCCGCGTCCGTGCCGTCCGGGTAGGCGTTGTCACCCAGCGCCAGCAGCAGCTCCGAGCGCCACGCGGGCGTGTTCATCACCGCCATCACCTTCGCCTGCATGCTGCCGCCGGTGCCGAAGTCCCCCATCGCGGTGAAGTGCGCCTGGGTGGCGGTGGACATCGTGGACGTCTGGAAGCTGCGCAGGCCCGTCCTGCTGCCGCACGCTTCCACCACGTAGCCGTAGGTGCGGCCCGCGGACAGGCCGGACAGCTTCACCGCGTGGCGCGTGCCCGTCACGCTCGCGCTGACGGAGGACGTGAGGTTGGTGCCCTCGCCGTAGCGCACCGTGGGGTTGCAGCTGCTGGCGGTGCGGAAGGCCACGATGGCGGACGTCTGCTTCACGCTTTGGAGATAAGGCAGCCGTGGCAGCGCGGCGCCGGAGTCGGTGGTGGACGGCGGCGCGGAGGCCGAGCACGCCCGCGCCTCCGCGATGGAGTTCCAGTCGTTCACCGTGTTGCCGTTGACGGTGATGCGCACGTAGCGCGCGCTGCGCGAGGAGAACGTCACCGTCTGCGCGGCCGCGTTGAGCGCGCTGTCACCCGCGTACGCCTGGGTGAAGCTGCCGCCGTCGGTGGACGTGGAGACGACGAAGTGGTTCTGGCGCTCGTTGCCCCGGTGCCACGCGATGGTGGTGCCCGTGAGCGTCTGCGCGGAGCCCAGGTCCAGTTGGAGCCAGACGCCCGTCGTGCCCTGCGCGCTCCAGCGCGTGGACAGGTCGTCGTCCTGCGTGTTGGCGGGCACGTTGCCGTCGTCGCCGCTGGCCGTCACCGCCTTCGTGACGAGCTGGTTGCAGTTGGACGCGGCGAGCTCCTCCGGCTGCGCGGCGGCCGGAGGGAAGTCGGAGTCGGTGGGAGCAGGCGGTGACTCGCAGCCACTTACGAGCCACGCGCCCAGGAGGCAGGTGGAGACAAGCAGTCGGTTACGCATCGCGCCGAGAACGTTGTGTACAAACCAACATTCCCCCTGCCCCGGAGGGCAGGCCAGGCTGCCTGGAGCGCGAGCGAGCGCCTGACTACTTCACGCGCTCCAGCGCGTTCGCGAGGTCGTCGATGAGGTCCTGCGCGTCCTCGATGCCGACGGACAGGCGGATGAAGCCGTCCGCGATGCCCAGCTTCTCCCGCGTCTCCCGGGGGATGGAGGCGTGGGTCATGATGGCCGGGTGCTCGATGAGGGACTCGACGCCGCCCAGGGACTCGGCGCAGGCGAAGACCTTCACCGTCTTGAGGAAGGTGCGCGCCGCCTCCAGGCCGCCGTGGATGTCGAACGTCAGCATGCCGCCGAAGCCGGTCATCTGCTGCTTGGCCAGCGAGTGCTGGGGATGCGTCTCCAGGCCCGGGTAGGTGACCTTCTTCACCTGCTTGTGCGTGGAGAGGTACTGGGCCACCTTCATCGCGTTCTGCGCGTGGCGGTCCATGCGCACGTGCAGCGTCTTCACGCCGCGCAGCACGAGGAAGCTGTCGAAGGCGCCGGACACGCCGCCCACCGCGTTCTGCAGGAAGTACATCCGCTCCGCGATGTCGTCACGGCTGGTGCAGACGAAGCCGCCCACCACGTCGCTGTGGCCGTTGAGGTACTTCGTCGTGGAGTGCGCCACGACGTCGAAGCCCAGCGACAGCGGCTTCTGGAAGTACGGCGTCATGAACGTGTTGTCCGCGACGGACAGGATGCCGCGCTTCTTGGCGATCTCCGCGATGCGGCCCAGGTCGATGAGCTTGAGCATCGGGTTCGTCGGCGTCTCCACCCAGACCATCTTGGTCTTCGGGGTGATGGCCGCCTCGAAGTTCTCCGGCTTGGAGAGGTCCACGAAGGAGAAGCTCAGGCCGGAGCGCTTGAACACCTTGTCGAAGATGCGGAAGGTGCCGCCGTACACGTCGTCGGAGACGATGACGTGGTCACCGGCCTCCAGCATGTGCATCAGCATGTCCGTGCCGGCGAGGCCGGACGCGAACGCGGCGCCGTACTTCGCGCCTTCCAGCGCGGCCAGGCAGTCCTGCAGCGCCTTGCGCGTGGGGTTCTGCGTGCGGCTGTACTCGTAGCCCTTGTGCTCCCCCGGCCCGTCCTGGACGTAGGTGGAGGTCAGGTACACGGGCGTCATGATGGCGCCGGTGGTGGGGTCCGGCTCCTGGCCGGCGTGGATGGCGAGCGTGTCGAAGCGCATGGCTCCGCGAACTAACACAGTCCCACCGGCCGCGCAGCGCTCCCGTCCTGTTCCGGCGCCGTCCTAGTCGAACGTGCCGTGCCGCCCCGCCCCCTTCGCGAACCGGGTGGCCCCGGGGATGGACTCCGTCTGGAGCACCTCCACCCCGCCCCCGAACTCCTGGCGCATCGCGTCTTCGAACGCCAGGTCGGCCTGGGCGTAGGCGGAGGCCCGGTCCGCGTTCATGCAGGCCTGGGGAAAGGCGGCGATTTGAGCGGCCAGTCCCTCCGCCGCGGCCCGGGCCCCACCCTTCGGCACCACACGGTTGACCAGCCCCATGCCCAGCGCCTCGCCAGCGGAGACCGCACGGCCGGTGAGGATGAGGTCCAGCGCGCGTGACAGGCCAATCAGCCGGGGCAGCCGCACGGTGCCTCCGTCGATGAGGGGCACGCCCCAGCGGCGGCAGAAGACGCCCAGCACCGCGTCCTCCTCCGCCACGCGCAAGTCACACCACAGGGCCAGCTCCAGCCCGCCCGCCACCGCGTGTCCGCTGATGGCCGCGACCACCGGCTTGGACAGCCGCATGCGCGAAGGCCCCATGGGCCCGTCCCCGTCCGGCTCCAGGCGCAGGAGGCGCCCTTCGGAGACGGCCTTCAGGTCCGCGCCCGCGCAGAACGTCCCCGCGTCGCCGTACAGGACGCCCACGCGCGCGTCGGGGTCCGCGTCGAAGGCACGGAAGGCGTCCGCCAGCTCCCGGGCCGAGTCCGCGTCCACCGCGTTGCGGACCTCCGGCCGGTGGAGGATGACGGTGGTGACGGGGCCGTTCTTCTCGACGCGCACGCTCATGGGCCTCGGTTTTCCCCCGCCCCCGGGGCGGCCTGCAATATGAGGGGAGCCATGTCGGACGAAGACACGCAGCAGCCGCAGGGCGCGGGTGGCATGTTCGAGAACCGCCTGCGCAAGAACGCGAAGCGCCTGCGCAAGTGGGCCCGCGCGCAGGGGCTCACCGCCTTCCGCGTCTACGACCGGGACATCCCCGAGTACCCCTACGCCGTGGACGTCTACGGCGACCACGCCCACGTCGTGGAGTTCCCCCGCCGCAAGGCCCACGCGAAGGGCTCCACGGAGAGCGCGGAGCGCGACGAGGTGCTCGCCGCCGTCACCGCGGTGCTGGGCGTGCCCGCCGAGCGCATCTCCGTGAAGACGCATACGCCCCAGCCCTGGGGCCGCTCGCAGTACCAGCGCGTGGGCCAGGGCAGCGAGCGGCTGGTGGTGGAGGAGCAGGGCCTCAAGTTCTGGGTGAACCTGGGCGACTACCTGGACACCGGCCTCTTCATGGACCACCGCAACACCCGCGCGCGCGTGCGCACCGAGGCGAAGGGGAAGCACTTCCTCAACCTCTTCGCGTACACCGGCGCGTTCACCGTCTACGCGGCGGCGGGCGGCGCGGCGAGCAGCGTGAGCGTGGACCTGTCCAACACGTACCTGGACTGGGCCGAGGACAACCTGGTGCTCAACGGCCTGGCGGACCCGCGCCACGTGCTCATCCGCGCGGACGCGAAGGCGTGGCTGGAGGACCAGGCGAAGCACGGCGAGGACACGTACGACCTCATCGTCTGCGACCCGCCTTCGTTCTCCACGTCGAAGAAGATGTCGGGGACCTTCGACGTGCAGCGCGACCACGTGCGCATGCTGGAACACCTCCGGGCGCTCATGGCCCCCGGAGGCGTCCTCTACTTCTCCACCAACTTCCTGGGCTTCGAACTGAAGGACTCCGCCACCCGGGGCATGGAGCAGGTGGAGGAGCTCACCCCCCGCTCCATCCCCGAGGACTTCCACCGCAAGGAGATCCACCGCTGCTGGCGCATGGTGGCCCCCTCGCGGTGAGCGTCAGCCGCTGACGGCTACAGCCAGCAGACGTTGTCCTGGCAGCGCTCGCCGGACGGGCACTCGCAGTTGGCCTGGCAGACCTTGCCGGAGCCGTGGTTCACCGGCTTGCACTGGCCGCTGGAGCACATCTGGCCGGCCGGGCACTCGCAGTTGGCGCGGCACACCGTGCCGGAGGTCCCCGCGTCCTGCGACGGCTGCGCCGGGGGCAGCTTGCACTTGCCGCTGGTGCAGACCTCACCGGACGGGCACTCGCAGTTCACCGTGCAGGACAGGTTGCTGCCCGTGCCCGCGTCCGGCACCGGCGTCTTGCAGTAGCCGCTGTTGCAGACCTGGCCGGAGGGGCAGTCGCAGTTGGCCTGGCACGACTGGCCCGGGTCCGGCTGCGGCGACTTGCACTGGCCGCTGGTGCAGACCTGGCCCGCCGGGCACTCGCAGTTGGCCTTGCACTGGCCACCCGTCGGGATGGGCAGGCAGTAGCCCACCTCGCACTTGGTGTCCGCCGAGCACTCCGTCGTGGAGGTGCAGGGCGCGCGGCACTGGCCGTTCACGCAGTCGCGGCCGTTGGGGCACTGGGCCTCCGTGGTGCACGCGTTCGGGTCCGTCTGCGGCTTCTGGCACAGGCCGTTGAAGCACACGCCGCCGGGGCCGCACTTGTCGTCGCTATCGCACTGCTGACGGCAGGTGCCGTTGACGCAGAAGCTGCCCGTGCCGCAGTCAGTATTGACCCGGCAGACCGGGCCGGAGCCGCCGTCCGTGCCCGCGTCCGGCTTCGTGCCGCCGTCAGACGTGCCCGCGTCCGGCTTGGTGCCGCCATCCGTCTTGGTGCCGCCGTCCGTCTTGGTGCCGCCGTCGGACGTGCCGGTGCCGCCGGTGGTGGTGCAGAAGTTGTCCTTGCAGCGGCCGCCCGCGCCACATTCCGAGTCGCGGTAGCACGACTGGGCGCACCAGCCGTTGATGCACATCTGCGTGCCGGGACACTCGCTGGAGTAGACGCAGTTCTGGGAGTCCGAGCTCAGGTCCCAGCAGCTGCCGGAGTGACAGTACTGGTTGGAGCCACAGTCGGACGTGGTGGAGCAGCCGTAGCTGGAATCGTAGTCGTCATCGGGCCAGTACCCGTTGCCGTTCGTCTCGAGGATGCAACCCGACAGCAGGCCTAACAGCGCAAGGAACGGCACGGACAGCATGCCGCGAAGCGTGGTGTTCCTCATGAGTGGGGGCTCCAAAGGAATGGGATGGGTCCGGACCGGCCACCGGGGGGGTCATCCGATTTCGAGAGCCTTCGACGCAAGTAGGGGCCGTATTGATCAAATAATTTTGATCTTTTTTCGTCTCTCCGGAGACCCAGGGGCACGGAGGCAGTGTGCTCGTCTGGACCACCGATACAGACTGGAGGGCGTTCCTGGAGGCGGGGGACGTCCGGCGTCGCCCTGAAGGAGAGGCCCTGGTGTTCAGCCGAGGAGCGCGCACGTGGGCGGCCGCGGTCCCGCCGGAGTCCGGCGTGGGCGCGGTGGGCGCGCGCGGTCCGGCCTCCTCCGACGAGGCCCACCTGCGGCTGCTGGTCCAGCGGGTCCAGGAGGGGGACCTCGCCGCCTTCGAGCAGCTCTACGAAGCCACGAAGCTGGACGCGGCGCGCACGTTGCGCCACCTGGTGGGCAACCGCGTGGAGGTGGACGACCTGCTCCAGGAGACGTACCTGCGGCTGCTCACGGCGGTGAAGGGCTTCCGGGGCGAGTCGCGCTTCAAGACGTTCCTCTACCGGGTGTGCGCCAACGTGGCGCTCAGCCATCTGAGGTGGAAGCGGCGCCGGCCGGAGGACCCGTTCGCGGACCCGCCGGAGGTGGTGGCGACGGGCGAGGACCCGGAGCGTGCCGCGGAGCGTCGTCAGGCGGCCCGGCTGGTGGAGGCCGCGCTGGAGAAGCTCAAGCCCAAGAAGCGCATCGTCTTCGTCTACCACGAGCTGTGCGGCATGAGCCCGGACGAGATTGCCCTCGCCGTGGGAAGCTCCGCCAACACCGTGCGCAGCCGCCTGCACCACGCGAGATTGGAGTTCACCGAGGCCATGCAGCGTCTGGTCGTCGCCCGGCCGGTGGGAGGTTCCCATGGCCGGCCATGAGACCGAGTCCCTGTGGGCGCTGGCCGCCGGCGAGCTGGATGCGGCCGCGAAGGCCCGCGTGGAGGCACACCTGACGGAGTGCGCCGCGTGCGAGGCGGAGTGGAAGCGCGTGGTGCAGACCCGGGAGCTGCTGCACACGGCGCGCGCGGTGGAGCCGTCCGTGCGGTGGGAGGAGACCGGGGCGCGGCTGAAGGCCGAGGCGGCGAAGCGGATGGCCCGGCGCGAGCCGCGCTTCCTGTCGCCCTGGACGATGACGCTCGCGGGGGCCTGTGCCGTCGCGCTGGTGCTGTGGCTGGGCGGTGCGCTCTGGAAGAAGGACGGAGCGCAGGCCCCGTCGGTCATCGCGACCGGCGCGCAGCAGACCGCGCCGGTTGGAGAGAAGGCCGTCGGTCAACCGGGGCCCACCGCAGAAGAAGCCGTCGCGGCCCGGCCGGAGCTGGCTTCCGAGAAGCAAGAGGCGGTCGCGGTGCGGCCGGAGGCTGCGTCCACGACGGAGGCGGAGCGCGTCACGGGCGCGGTGCTGCGGGAGGCCACTGGCCTTGAGCATGCGCTGGCGGCCGGGATGCGGCTGCGCTCGGGCATGGCGGTGCGGACGCCTCCGAAGGCCTCGGCGGTGCTGCGGCTTCCGGACGAGAGCCGGGTGCGGCTGTCGGCGGGCTCGGACGTGGTGTTCGCTCGCGCGGAGTCGAACGCCGTGCACCTGACCGTCCAGCAGGGACGGCTCTCCGTGAATGCGTCGCATGCGAAGCGCGAGGCGTTCCTCGTGGAGTCCGCCGGCCTGCGCGTGTCCGTCGTGGGGACGGTCTTCTCGGTGGAGCGCACGGCGGCCGGTGCCGCGGTGGCGGTCCTCGAAGGCCGCGTGCGCGTGGACGCGGAAGGCCAGCCTCCGCGCTTCGTGGACGCGGGCCAGCGCGTGGAGCTCGCGGGCACCGGTGAAGCGCTGAAGCCTCGCGCGCTCTCCGCCGGAGACCGTCAGGCGTTCCGGGACCTGCGCGCCGCCGAACCGGGCGCCGCGGTCGCGAGCCTCCTGCCCACGAAGAAGTCCCCTTCACGACCTGCCACGGCTGCCAAGCCCCCGGATGCGCCCGCTGCCGGTACCCCGACCGTGCAGGACTCCGCAGCACCGTCGCAGGCCGTCGCCACCACGACGCCGGAAGCTCCTGCTCCGGAAGCGCCGCGCCAATCCGTTGCCACCGCCTCCAACCCCTTGGAGAGCGCTCCGGACCCGGCGCACGCGTCCAACACGGAGATCCCCCGGCCCGTGACTCCGAACGAAACCTCTCCGTCCGATGACTTCGTGCCCTACCCCGGCTCACCGGCGGGCTCGCTCGCGTCCTCCGCGCCTCTGCCGACGCCGGGCGCCGTGCAGGCTCCGTCCATGGGCCCGGCCGCGTCCTCGGAGCCGCGCAAGCGCAAGACGCTGGGCGCGCTCGTTCCGGGCGGGCTCCTGTCGGACGACTCCGATGAGCGCTTCCTCGGCTACGCGAAGGTGCAGACCGCCGCCACCACGTGCGGGCGCTTCCTCATGGGCCTTGGAGAAATCGCCGTCGCCAGCCCGCGCACGGGCCACCGCGAAGAGGCCCGCATCCTGCGCGGCCGCTGCTTCAACAAGCAGCACCAGCCGTCGGACGCGGAGGACGAGTTCCGCCAGTACCTCCGCGAGTTCCCCAACGGCCGCTACGCCACCGAGGCCCGCATCGCCCTGGGCATGTCCGCCGAGCCGCAGCCCGGCGCACCCGCGCAGGCCCCCGCGCCCATGCCCGTCCCCACGCCCGTGACGCCGCGGTGGAACGGCTCGCCGCAGCGGGTGCCCGTCAGCCCCGGGGTTCCTCGTCGCTGGTGAGCTCCGCGTCCACCTCGCCCCCTTCGCTCCGGGGGCGACGGAAGGTCGCGGGGCCCTCCGAGGGCTCCGTCTTCGAGGGCGTCTCCTGCGCGTCGAAGCGCCGGGCGTCCTGGAACGGGTCCTCGCCCGGCATGGGCCCCATGCCGCCGATGTGCGTGAAGCGCACGGTGCCCGACCGCAGCGTCTGCTCCAGCGAGCGCCGCACCCGCGCCGTCACCCAGCGGCGCACCGGCGGCACCATCAGCGCCAGCCCCATCACGTCCGAGATGAACCCCGGCGCGATGAGCAGCGCTCCGCCCACCAGCACCAGCACGCCGTTGAGCAGGCCCTCCTCGGGCACGCCGCCGCCCGCCATGGCCTCGCGCCAGTTGCGGAACACCTTCTCGCCCTGTTTCCGGGCGATGAGGCTCCCCAGCACGGCGGAGCCGGCCAGCAGCGCGAGCGTGGACCCCAAGCCGATGTGGTGCCCCAGCGTGATGAGCAGGTAGAGCTCCACCAGGGGCAACAGGATGCAGACGATGACGAGGACCTTGAGCACGCCGGCACGTTAACGCCAGATTCACTCCCGCGCTCATCTCCAGCCGGACAACCCGTGCTCCCCGGAGGACTGCCAGGAGCCGCGCCGACCCGGGCCTACTCCCCGTTGAGCTGCGCCATCAGGAAGCGCATCACGAAGAAGAGGATGGCGAAGCCGCCCACCGCGAAGAGCACCAGCCGCGTGGACAGCGCCATCGGCTCGGACCGCAGGCCCAGCGACTCCGCCCGCTCCGCCCGGTTCATCGCCTCCTCCAGGCCGGGGGTGATCTCCATGGGCTTGGCGGTGCGCCGGTAGTGCTCCGTGCGCAGGTACTGCTCCACCACCCGCTCCGTGGCGGAGCCGGTGAGGACCTCTCCCAGCTGCGGGTCGAACAGCCGGAGCTGGGCCTTGTGGGCCAGCCCGGCGGCTTCGGTCAGGACCTCGCGGATGAGCTCCTCGTGGTCCACCAGCGGCACGCGCAGCTCCGTGCCCACCACCCGCTTGCCGTCGCGCAGGGGCAGCACCTCCACGACGCCCACCCCCAGGTCCCACTCCCGCACGCCGTCCGGGCGGACGGTCCCCGGGCGTGCCGCCAGCAGGGCCTCCACCCGGGTCTCGTCGTAGGGGGCGCCCGGGGCCCGCGCCTGAAGGACCAACTCGTAACTCACGCGGGTTGCGAGTATACGCCGCCCGTTCCCCTCCGCCTCTTTGCCTCCGAGACGCCTCCGATGACGCCCTCCTCTCCCCCCCGCTCCGGCCGTCCCGGCGCCCCTCCCCCCGGACGCGGTGGCAAGCCCGGCGCGCGTCCGGAGAAGCACGGCCAGCGCCCCGAGAAGATGCGGCCGGACCGCACGTCCCCGGAGCTGGGCCCGGACGGCACGCCCCAGGTGATGCTGCTGCGCCGCGGCTCCGACCGGTGGCTCGCGGGCCCGCCGTGGATCTACCGCGCGGACCTCAATGGCGACCCCGGCCTCCAGGGCGGTGAGGTCGTCCGCGTGGTGGACGGCCGCGGCTGGTTCCTGGGCAAGGCCTTCTATTCGAAGCAGTCCAAGATCTCCCTGCGCTGGCTCACCAACGACGACGTCGCGGTGGACGCGGACTTCTTCCGCCAGCGCCTCCAGTCCGCCGAGGCGCTGCGCAAGCTGGCGCTGCCCGGCGAGACGACGTACCGGCTGGTGCACGGCGAGGCGGACGGCCTGCCCGGGCTGGTGGTGGACCGCTACGGCGACTACCTCAGCGTGCAGTTCCTGGTCCCCGCCATGGAGCAGCGCAAGGCGCTCATCGCGGACCTGCTGGAGGAACTGCTGCGCCCCAAGGGCATCGTCAACCGCTCCGACGTGAGCGTGCGCCACCTGGAGGGACTCCTCCCGGAGAAGGGCCTCCTGCGAGGCTCGCTGCCGCCGGGCCCGGTGCCCTTCGACGAGGGCCTGGTGCGCGTGCGCGCGGACCTGCTCGAGGGCCAGAAGACGGGCGCGTTCCTGGACCAGCGTGAGAACCACGTGATGGCGGCGCAGTACGCCTTTGGCGAGGCGCTGGACTGCTTCAGCTACGTGGGCGGGTTCGCGCTCCAGCTGGCCACGCGCGCGAAGCACGTCACGGCGGTGGAGATTTCCGAGTCCGCCTCCGCGCAACTGCGCGACAACGCCCAGGCCAACAAGCTCACCAACCTGGAGGTCGTGACGGCCAACGCGTTCGACTTCCTGCGCGACGCGGTGGACGAGGGCAAGCGCTACGACACCATCGTGTTGGATCCGCCCTCCTTCGCGAAGAACAAGGACGCGATCCCGGCGGCGGTGCGCGGCTATAAGGAACTCAACCTGCGCGCCTTCCAGCTCCTGCGGCCCGGCGGCATCCTGGTGACCGCGAGTTGCACGTACCATGTGGACGAGCAGGCCTTCGAGGAGATGCTCGCCTCCGCGGCCTCGGACGCGAAGCGCCGGGTGCAGATCATCGAGCGCCGGGGCGCCGGCCGCGACCACCCCGTCCTCCTCAACCTGCGCGAGACGCGGTACCTCAAATGTTTCGTGCTGCGCATGCTGTGAGATAGGGTAGGACCCATCCAAGGGGTCCATCCAATGGGCTCCGACGTGCGGGAATGGTTCAGGGCATGGCACGCCGGGATTGGGACGACGCAGACGACGAAGCCCCCGCGTCGGGTACGCGGGCACTGGAGCGCGCCCTCCAGGAGACGCGCACCGTGTACCGCCAGGCGGATGCGGCGTACGCCCCGTACTCGTGTCCGGCGAGCGGTGAGTGCTGCCAGTTGGCGGTGACGAAGCGCCAGCCGTGGCTGTGGCTCCCGGAGTGGGAGCTGCTCAAGCGCAGCAAGCCCCTCCCCCCGGCCCGGGCCGACGGTGCGTGCCCCTACCTGGACGCGGCGGGCCTGCGCTGCACGGTGTACGCGGACCGGCCGTTCGGCTGCCGCACGTTCTTCTGCCAGCGCATCCAGGGCCCCGCGCGGCAGCCGTCCGAAGAGGTGGCCCGGCTGCTCCAGCGGTTGGAGCGGATTTCACAGCGCGTGATGCCCTCGCTCCAGGGGCCACGCCCCCTCCTGGAATGGTATGCCGGGGTCAGTACCGCCCCGGCCCGGGAGGAACGATGAAGTCCATGCTGCAGACGCGGTGGCGGAGTGCCCACCGGAGTCCCCCCGTGTGCGCGGGGTCCACGCCCGTGGGTGTCCACGAATGATCCGCCCGCGTTGGTTGCTCGCGCCCCAGGAGTTCAAGGGCACGTTGAGCGCGGCGGAGGCCGCGGATGCCATGGCGGAGGGGCTGCGGGAGGCCTCGCTGGAAGTGGTGCTGGACGTGGCGCCGCTCGCGGACGGAGGCCCGGGTACGCTGGACGCGCTGCTCGTGGGCATGCCGAAGGGCGAGCGCCGCAAGCTCACGGTGCAAGGCCCGCTGGGCGCGCCGGTGGAGGCCAGCTGGGCGCGGCTGGACGACGGGCGCACGGCGGTGGTGGAGATGGCGCAGGCCTCGGGGCTCAGCCTGGTGCCGCCGGAGCAGCGGGATGCGCGGGCCGCGTGCACGCACGGCACGGGGCAGCTGCTGCGCGCGGCGCTGGACGCGGGCTGTGAGCGGCTCATCGTCGGGCTGGGCGGCAGCGCCACCACGGACGGCGGCAAGGGCGCGCTGGAGGCGCTGGGCTTCCGTTTCCTCGACGCGGACGGGGCACCGCTGCCTCCAGGTGGCGCGAGCCTCGCGAGGCTTTCGCGCGTGGACGCGACCGGGAAGCACCCGCGCCTGGAGCAGGTGGAGCTGCTCATCGCCACGGACGTGACGACGCCGCTCCTGGGCAACGACGGCTCCGCGCGGCTCTTCGGTCCGCAGAAGGGCGCGGACGCCGCGGCGGTGGAGGAGCTGGAGGCGGCGCTGGCCACGTTCTGCCGCATCGTGGACGAGGCCACGGCGAACCTGCCGGGCGCGGGCGCGGCGGGAGGCCTGGGCTACGGCCTGGCGGCGCTCGCGGGCGGGAAGCTGACGTCCGGCTACGACCTGGTGGCGCGGGCGCTGGGGATGGAGCGGCGCGTGCTGCTCGCGGACCTGGTGCTCACGGGCGAGGGGCGCTTCGACCGGCAGACGTCCATGGGCAAGGGCCCGGTGGCGCTCGCGAGGCTTGCGCGCGCGCAGGGCACGCACGTGGTGCTCTTCGCGGGCATCGTGCAGCGGGACAACGGCCCCGAGCTGTCCCTCTTCCGCGAGGTGGTGGAGCTGAGCGGCCAGGCCCGCCCCGGTGCCAGCGCGCGGGAGACACTGCGCGAAGCCACCGCGAAGTGGGCCCTCGCGCGCCTGGGCCGGTAGTTCCGTCTACGGCGCCATCGGGTCCGTCGTCCGCACCACGCGCATCCCGGCGGCGCGGAAGCCCTCCAGGGCCTCCTTCGCCACGCGCGGGAAGTCCAGGCCCGGGGGCAGCGGCTGCAGCGGGGGCGCGGGCACGGGGCTCATCGCGTCCTCCAGGATGTGGATGCGCTGGAGCTTCGACCTGTCCGTGCGCTCCAGGTACTGCTGCAGGTCGCGCAGCGTGGACAGCACGCAGTGCGAGCTGGCCTGCCCGAAGACGTACACGCGGTCGAACGTCATCAGGTGCTCCATCAGCCGCGCGTTGAACTCGCCCACGCGCTGGCCCTTCACCTCCGTCACCTCCGGCGCCATCACGGAGTAGTTCTCCGTCAGCGGGTGCTCGCCCTTCAGTTCGAAGTGCGTGGGCGTGTCCCGCACCAGCGCGTGGAAGAGGCTGGCCTCGTACATCGCCGGCACCAGCGCGTGGCTCTGCCCGCCCAGGAGCGCGTGGTACGGCCAGATGGTCAGCACGTACCGGCCGCTCGCCTCCAGCCCCTCGCAGTACGCCAGGCTCTCCTCGGGATGGCGCGTCGCCCGCCAGCGGCCCTCCCGCACGTCCTTCGCGGTGATGACCGTCATGGGCGCGGGCGGACGCCCTTCCGCGTCCTTCCACCACGCCGGATGGAAGATTTGAAAGGCCCGGTGCGTGTCCAGCGAGAACACGAGCCCCGTCAGCCGGTCCAGGTGCGCATACAGCCAGCGCAGGGTGCGCTGCGTGTCCTCCACGGCGCCCGGGACGAAGAGGCTCGCGCCCGGCGTGCAGAAGGCCACCTGCGCGTCGATGCCGAACGCCGCGATGCGGACTTTGTCCTCGCGGGCCGGACGCACGCGGTGCTCGGCGGCGTAGCGGTGGGCCTCCTGGGAGACCTCCGCCACGCGCTCCAGGTAGAGCTGACCAGCGCGTGCGTCGTCGTGGAACCGGGGTGCGGGCAGCGGCATGACGTCCTCTCCAGACCCGCCAGCGGCCGCCGCGCCTGACGTCAGCGGCCCTGCGGGAAGTGGCGCCGGGTGATGGACTCCACCAGCGCCTGCGTGGTGGCAGTGTACCCGATGCGCTGTTCTTCCGGCGTCAGGCCCTCCGCCCCCACCAGCGACGGCGTGGACGCGGCGGACTCCATCAGCGGGAAGTAGCCCTGGGGCGTCGCCTCCCCCGCCTGCCCCACCAGCCCCAGCGGCCCGGTGCCCGTGCGGCGGCGGAACAGGACGGGCGTGCCCGGCACGCTCTGCTTGCCCTCCGCCAGCTCGTTGCCGAACTTCATCACCGGCGTCGCGCCCGAGCACGACAGCTTGTAGATGGCCGCCACCCGGTCGCGCGTCAGCGCATGGGACATGGTGCGCGCCACGATGTGGCCGCCGTAGCCGTAGAACTGCGTCGTCGGCTCCCAGCCCACCTGCTTGCGCAGCTCCTCGAACTCGCGCGTCATCTGCGCGTCCAGGCCGTCCTCCAGGATGATGACCGGCTTGATGCCCAAATCGCGCGCGCGCGTCACCGCGTACAGGTACTGGAGCTTCTTGTTCCCGGAGTCGAAGCGGATGGAGTCCCCGCCCTGCGGCTCCTCGGAGATGAGCTTGAACGCGGCCGGGATGCCCGACGTCAGCGTGTCGAAGGTGTCCAGCAGGTAGCTGGAGCGCTGCGGCCGGCGCTCATGCATCGCGCGGTAGGCCGCGTCGTCGGAGCCGTAGCGCTGCACGTGCTCGTGGCCCATGGTGCCCACGGGAATCATGTTCAGCACCCGCGCGCCCTCCACGTTGCTGGTGCGCTGCACGCCCGCCTCCTGGCACGCGCGCAGGGCCAGCTCGTGCTGCTCCAGGCAGGTCGCCGCGCGCAGGCCCACCTCGAAGATGCGCGAGGGGTCCTCCACGATGTCCACCAGCTCCTTCACCTGCGCCCGCACGCGCTGCACGTAGCCCTCCGAGTCCACGCGGATGGCCACGGCCCGCACGCCCACCTGGTCCAGCGTCTCCAGGGCGATTCTCTTCTCCTCCTCGCACGACACCGTGGCCAGCGTCCGCGCCAGGGCCTCGCGGTCCTGCAGGGCCTGCGTGGCCACCTGGACGCGGTAGTTGAGCTGCAACAGCACCGGCTCCAGCCAGGACACCAGCGCGGAGGGGCCGGTGAGGGTGAGGATGGGCTCGCGCGGCAGGAACACCGCGCCCCGCGGGATGGCGCGCACGGACAGCCGCTCCTTGCGGAGGATGGCGGCCTTGAAGCCCACGCCCATCTCGTAGTCGTGCCGGGCGAGGAACGCGTAGTCGTCCGGCTGCGGCTCCGGCAGGAGGTTGCGGACCCAGGCCTCCAGGTCCAGCGGCATCACCTGCGGCCCGCCCTTGCGGTGCGAGTAGTAGAACGTTTCCTTCCGCAGGGGCCAGCCGGCCTCCGCCATGCTGAACTTGTAGCCATCCGTGGCGAGCAGAGACTGGGGCATCGGGAAGTGACTCCTTATCGTTGACCCCGAGACTATGCGTGCCCCCCATCCGGCACCTAGTTCCAAGGGTTCCGACGCATGCGGGAAACCACGGGTGGCCTGTCACCCGCCTTTCCTCCTAGAACAGACACATTGGGGAATACGCCGGACGCGACAGGTCCGGTTAAGCTGTCACGACACACAACGAAGCAAGGTGCCCATGCCCGCAGAGAACGAGACGCAGAAGGTCGAAGCCGTACTGCGCGAACATGCGATGAGCTACCCCGGCGCCCACGAGGACTTTCCCTGGGGCCACCGCGCGATGAAGGTCAACGACAAGACCTTCCTCTTCATGACCGTGGACGGAGAGAAGCTGAACCTCTCCGCCAAGCTTCCCGACTCCAAGGACGCCGCCCTCACGCTGCCCTTCACGGAGCCCACCGAGTACGGCCTGGGAAAGAGCGGCTGGGTGACCGCCCACTTCGACGAGGCCTCGCAGGTGCCGGTGCCCGTCATCAAGGCGTGGATCGACGAGAGCTACCGCGCCATCGCGCCGAAGAAGCTCGTGGATCAGCTCCCCGCCCGGGGCACCGCCGTCCCCGGCCCCGCGTCCAAGCCGGCCTCGAAGCCGGCCTCGAAGCCGGCCAGGTCCGCCGCGGGCAAGAAGGCCTCCGCGGGCAAGGCCGCCAAGAAGGTCGTGGCGAAGGTGAAGACCGTGGCCAAGAAGGCCGCCGCCCGCGTGAAGACCGTGGCGAAGAAGGCCGCCAAGAAGGCCGCCAAGGTCGCCCCCGCCGCCAAGGCCAAGGTCGCGCGCAAGCCCGCCGCCCCGGCCCGAGGCAAGCGCCCCGCGGCCTCCGCGCCCAAGCGCGCCCGCCGCTCGTAGGGGCGCGCGAAAAAGAGAACGCGCGGAAAAAGTGAGGGGCGCCACCGCCCTTCCCTTCCCGCGCGTCAGGAGCACTTCAGGACCGCTGGGGACGACGGGCTACTTCCCGCCCCGCGCTCCACGGGACGCCTTGCCGGCCGGCGCCTTCGAAGCGGGGGCCTTGCGCGCGGCCTTCTTCGCCGGCTTCGCCTCCGGCTCCACGAAGAGCTTGTCGTAGTCGCGCATGCTGCGGCGGATGACCTCCATGGCCTCCTGCCGGTCGTAGACCTCGGCGATCTCCACGCTGCGCTTTCCCTCACCGGGAATCTGCTTGTAGGTGAGGAAGTAGTGCTTCAGGCGGTCCAGCAGCGGGCGCGGCAGCTGCGCGATGTACTGGAGCTCGCCGTACACGAGGTCCGACTCCAGCACCGCGATGATTTTATCGTCGGCCTCGTTGCCGTCGATCATCCGGAAGCCGCCTACGGGCACCGCGTGCACCAGCAGGTTGCCGTTGGAGACGACCTTCTCCGTCAGCACGCAGATGTCGATGGGGTCCCCGTCGCCGCGGATGTCCTTCACGCCGGTGCGCTCCGCGCAGCGCTTCGCCACCTGCTCGCCGCAGTACGTGCGCGGGATGAAGCCGTAGAGCGTGGGGCACTGGCTGCTGAAGCGCTGGGGCCGGTCCAGCATCAGGATGCCGGACTCCTTGTCCATCTCGTACTTCACCGCGTCCGTGGGGACGATCTCGATGTACGCGGTGACGACTTCAGGGGCCTCGGGCCCGGGCGCGATGCCATGCCAGGGGTGGGCCTGCGACGTGGTCTGGGTGCTCTTCTTCATGGAGTGTCTCCCGAGCGCTGGCGCGCCTCGGCGTACAGGCCGGCCACCGCCTCTTCCAGGCGGCGGGTGAGGGTATCCCGGTCATCCAGCGTCAGCCCCTGCGTAGGCACGGGCTTGCCCACCACCAACGCCACGCGCTGGCCCCACCGGATGGCCCTGCCCCCCTTGGGGAGGATGAGCCGGGTGCCGGAGATGGCCATGGGGACGACGGGGACCTGCGCCTGGATGGCCAGCGTGGCGGCGCCCTTCTTGAAGGGCTTCAGCTCGCCATCCGGGCTGCGGGTGCCCTCGGCGTAGAACAGCACGCTGACGCGCTCGCGCAGCGCCGTGACGGCCTCCTGGAGCCGGGCCCGGTCGTCCGCGCCGCCCGTGCGCTGCACGGGGATGTTGCCCGCCACGCGCATGGCCCGGCCGAACACGGGCACCTTGAAGAGTTCCGCCTTGGCGACGTAGCGCGTGTGCTTTTCGATGTGCGCGAAGTTCACCATCGCGTCGAAGTGCGACTGGTGGTTGCTCACGAAGACGACGTTGCCGTCCTTCGGGATGTTCTCCAGGCCGAAGGCTTCATGCCGCACGCCCGCGGCCGCGAGCGCCGAGCGCCCCCAGGCCCCCAGCACCTTGTCCGCCGCCGGGTGCTGATGCAGCCCGGACAGCACCGTCACCGTCGCGGACGTGACGCCCGTGAGGCCCACCGTGGCCGTGCCAGCGAACACCGTCTGGAGCACCTTGAGCATCAGACGAACCCGTGCGCGGGGAACAGGAGGACGTCCTCGATGCGCTGGACCCCGAGCAGCAGCATGAGGATTCGGTCGAGCCCCACGGCGATGCCCGCGGACGGCGGCATGCGGCCCACCGCCTCCAGGAAGCGCTCGTCCAGGGGATACACGGCGCGGCCCAGCTTGCGGCGCAGCTCCTGCTCCTCCACCAGCCGCGCGCGCTGCTCCGCCGCGTCCGTCAATTCGGAGAAGCCGTTCGCCAGCTCCAGCCCCTTCGCGTACAGCTCCACGCGCTCCGCGACGCGCGGGTCGCCGGGCTTCAGCCGGGACAGCGCCGCCATGGACGCGGGGTACTCGATGAGGAAGGTGGGCCGCTCGTGGCCCAGGCCCCGCTCCACCCGCTCCAGGAAGAGGTGGAAGAAGACGTCGTCGAAGGACGTCGAGTTCCCGGTGTGCACGCCCACGGCGTCCGCCGCCCGCTTGAGCGACGCGCCGTCCGAGTGCACGTGGATGTCCACGCCCGTGGCGCGCAGCACCGCGTCGCGCACCGTCACGCGCTCGTACGGCGTGCGCGTGAAGAAGCCAGGGTCCGCGCCGGGCTCGCCGTCCTTCGCGTCCGCCGCCGCCTGGCCCGCCCGGGCCAGCGCGCCCTCCAGGTCGTCCATGATGGCGTGGTAGTCCGCGTGCGGCCGGTAGAACTCCAGCAGCGTGAACTCCGGGTTGTGCGTCTGGGACACCTCGCCGTTGCGGAAGACCTTGCAGATCTGGAACAGCGGCCCCGCGCCTTGCGCCAGCAGGCGCTTCATCGCGTACTCGGGGCTGGTGTGCAGGTAGAGCGTGCGCGCCCGGCCCAGGTCCGTCTCCGGGACGAAGGGCGTCTCGAAGGCGGAGATGTACGGCTCCATGCCGGGGGTGGGCACGAGCAGCGGCGTCTCCACTTCCAGGTATCCCTGGCTTGCGAAGAACTGGCGCAGGGCGGAGTAGAGGCCCTGGCGTCCTCGGGCCGCCCGCCATGGGTTTACGTTGGGCATCGGCGGGTCGGAAGTAACATGGGCGGCCCATGTCCCCAAGGATTCCGTCCCTCCTCGCCGCCGCCGTGTGTCTGCTGAGCGCCTGTCACAAGGCGCCGCCTCCGGTGGTGGCCCCCCCTCCCAGCGAGGAAGAGCAACTGACCGGGGAGGTGAACGCCCTTTCCGCGGAGGCGGCCCTCCTCCTGGAGGAGCAGCACCGGCTCGTCTGGGACTACTGGACGGAAGGCAAGGCGGTGGACATCGCCGCCACCTACAGCGGCAAGCAGGCGCTCTTCAGCCTGGAGAACCTGCGGCGCATCGACCGGCTGAGGCACCTGACGAAGGACCCGCGCGAGCTGCGCGCCCTCACCGCGCTCCACGGCCACTTCGCCGGAGAGTTCCTGGCGCGCGAGCTGGCCGAGCACAACGACGCGACCGCCAACCTGGAGGCGTCGCTCAAGCTGAGCGTGGACGGGCGCGAGGTGCGCTACCACGAGCTGGAGCGGCTGCTCGCCAACGAGAAGAGCGCCCTCAAGCGCAAGGCGCTCTATGCGGCGGCCACACCCGCGCTCACCCGCCTCAACCAGACGCTCCTGCGCCGCGAGGCCAGGACCAATGAGCTGGTGAAGCAGATGGGCTTCGAGTCGTACGAGGCCTTTGGAAGTGAGCTCAGGCAAGCGGACCTGGAGCGGCTGGCGCAGCTGGCGGAGGAGATCCTCCAGGCCACGCAGGAGCCGTACCGCCTGGTGATGGAGCGGCTCTCCCAGCGCGAGCTGGGGCTGCCCTTCGCGCAGATTACCCGCGCGGACATCCCGCGCCTGTTCCGCTCGCGCGAGGTGGAGGACGCGTTCCCCAAGGGCGAGTCGCTGGCGAAGGCGCAGGCCACCGTGGCGGGCCTGGGCATCGACCTGAACGCGCTGCCCAACGTGAAGGTGGACGCGCGCGACCTGCCCCAGAAGAACCCGCGTCCGCTGGCCATGGCGGTGAAGGTCCCATCCGACGTGCGGCTGTCCTTCAAGCCCGGCACGGGCGTGCTGCACCAGGGCCGCGTGCTGCACGAGGTGGGGCACCTGCTGCACACGGCCTTCACGCAGGAGGCGCGCTTCGAGCTGGCGCGGCTGGGCAACCCCACCGTGGGCGAGGCCTACTCCGCCCTCTTCGAGGACCTGCTGGAGGACCCGGTGTGGCTGGAGGAGAACGCGGGCGTGCTGGGGGACGCGGACAAGCGCGCCCAGTACCTGGCGACGTCCAGCGCGCACAAGCTGTACCTCATCCGCCACGCGGCGGGCCGGCTGCTCTACCAGTTGGAGCTGCACCGCCGCACGGACGTGGATCCGCGCGAGCTGTACCGCGCGCTGATGGCGCGCACCGGCGCCATGCCGATGACGGCGGACGACGTGGAGCGCTACCTCGTGGACCAGGAGGACTTCTACCAGTCCGCCGACAGCTTCCGGGCGTGGTTCCTGGCCGGGCAGCTCCAGGGGCAACTGAAGGCGCGCTTCGGCCCGGCGTGGTGGCACGCGCCGGAGGCGGGCGCGTTCCTCAAGGAGCTCTGGGCCCGGGGCACCGCGCCCTCCGCGCGCGAGCTGACGCAGGCGCTTGGCGAGAACGGCCTCGCGCCGGACGTGCTGCTCTTGCGCCTGGGCACCACGCTCCAGGTGCCCATGAAGCTGGACCTGCGCCGGCTGGACGACACGCCCGCGCCGTCCGCGCCCCCGTCCCCCGCGACGACGCCCACCTCGGGGCCGCAGCAGATGCCCCGCGCTCAGGCGACGCCGCTGCCGTCCTAGTCCCAGGCCCACTGTCCGGGCCCTCTCGGGCCCTTCCCGTCCACGCTGGTTGCACATAGGGTCCAACGCCATGGTGTCCGTGAAACAGCTCCGTCCCTTCGCGGGGGCCTCGCTGGAGTCCTTCCGGTCCGCGTCCGGCTCCGTGGCCCTCATCCAGCAGCCCGTGGAGGCCGCCTTCAAGGCCGTGATTCCGGCCATGGTGGGCATGCGCACAGTGGGCATGGCGCACCGCTCGCGCATGGGGGAGCGGCTGCTCGCGATGCTGCGCGACTTCGACAACCTGGAGGTGCACTTCCTCCAGCCGAACCAGGACGGCGAGGAGTTCACCGTGGGCCGCGCCGACACGTGCGACCTCGTGGTGCCGGAGCCCTCCGTCTCCCAGCACCACGCCACCCTGCGCTGGAACGCGGGCGCCGGGGACTTCTCCGTGCGCGACGCGCAGTCCATGAACGGCACCTTCATCAACGGCGCGCCGCTGGGTTTCAAGGCCCAGGTGATGCTCCACGACGGCGCCACGCTGGCCTTCGGCGACGTGCAGTTCCTCTACCTGCGCGCGGAGACGCTGCACCAGCACCTGCGCCTCGCCGTGCCCGGCACGCCCGCCCCCTGAAGACGCGCGAAGGCCCCGCCTCCCACACTCGGGAGACAGGGCCCTCACGTCACTTCAAGCCGAGCGCGGCGACTACAGCAGCTTCATCAGCTCCGCGCGCTTGGCGTTGTACTCCTCGTCGGAGAGCACGCCCGCGTCCTTCAGCTCCTTGATCTCCTTGAGCCGCTGCGCCGGGCTGCGCGTGTCCGCCGGAGCGGCCGCCTGCGCGGGCTCCGCGGGGCGCTGCTGATGCTGCTGGTTGGCGAACATCTGCGCCATGCCGAACCCCATGCCCATGCCCATGCCCTGCATGGCGCCGTCACTTCCGCCACCGCCCTTGGCCATGCCCTCGGACGCGCCGAGCATCGCCTGGCCCTGCGCGTACTGCTGGAAGCCACCGGCCAGCCGCGAGTACGCCACGTCCTTGGACAGCTTCTTCAGCGTGACTTCGTCCTCGGGCTTGATGCTGACGACGAAGTTGCCCATGCGGACGATGGTGAGGCCGTAGGTGTCCACGTGCGGCTTGAGGCCGGCGAGGATCTCCTGCTCCATCTCCTCCACGTAGGCGCCGCTCGTCACGTCCAGGAGCGGCCACTTCTTCTTCACCAGCAGCTCGGCGGTGCGGTCGCGCGTCACCTTGAGCACCTGGCCCTTGAACCAGCCCAGGAACTCCTCGTTGGAGGCGCGGCCCATGCCGACGAGGCCCACCACGAGCTTCTCCGGCTCCGTCACGCGGATGGAGAAGTCGCCGTACACCATGGTGCCGATGCCCAGGCCCGTCTCCGGGTCGCGCACGTCACCGATGGGGCCGCCGAACTTCACGCCCGTGTGCTCGCGGTTGGAGACGAAGAAGATCTCCGCCATGAACATGTTGCCGCCGGTGAAGCCCTCCAGCAGGCGCGACAGGAACGGGATGTTGTTGGTGTCCAGCGTGTGACGGCCGGGCCCCAGCTTCCCCTCCACCTTGCCGTCCTTGACGAACAGCGCCACCTCATCCGCGTCCACGGTGAGCTGCGTCTTCATCCGGACGTTCTTCTCCGGATACTTGTAGACGATCTCACCCTTCGCGCTGTCCGCGCGGGCGATGAAGTTCCGCTGCGCCTCGCCCTTGATGCTGTCGAAGATCCCCATGTCTGTTTCAGCGCCTCCGTGGCCGCCTGGGCGGCAGGTCTTCAAAGCTTCCGTAACCCCAACCCCTAAATGCGGGGCCGCCAGCGCGAAAACGCCACCGCGCTTCCCTCTGGCATCCTGCGTCGGAACATAACAGCTTCACGGGCGCCTGCCCGTCCGCCCGGCCCCCTGGCAGTCCACTCTCCAACCCGCCAGTGACTCAACCCCAGCGGCTGACCAGACGTTCCCGGTCCAGCAGCCGGATGCTGGCCGCCAGCAGGACGAGGTCCAGCACCAGCACCACCGCGCCCTGGATGGCGTAGTAGCCCAGGCCCGCCTTGAGCACGCCCGCCACCTGCCCGCCCACCAGCCCCACCAGCGGCAGCACCACCAGCGCGGAGAGCTGCTGCGCCATGCGCGCCTCGCTCACCCGGGCGGAGATGAGCACCGCGACGCCGTTGCCGAAGAAGGCGAACAGCGGCGCGAGCACGAACACGCCAAAGCCCCACAGCGCATTGGGCATCAGCGGCGCGCCCACCAGCGGCCACGCCACCCAGTCCACGCCCACGCAGAACAGGATGAAGGCGGTCCAGGTCATCATCACCGCGGGCACCAGCGCCGCCAGGCTCTTGCCGGCCACCAGCTCCGCCGCGGACACGGGCGACGCGAGCAGCGGCTCCAGCGTGCGCCGCTCCTTCTCCCCCGCCACGCTCTGGGACGCGATGAGGATGGGGATGAAGACGGGCATCACCAGGAACATGCCGAACCAGTCGGTGAGCGACTTGTCGATGAGGAAGCGCGCCGCGCTCGCGCCCAGCGGCAGCGTGGGGTCGTAGAAGAGCGCCACGGTGCGCAGGTCGGAGTGGTCCGGCTGCCGCACGTACGTCCACACCACGCCAATGGGCACCGTCACCATCACCAGCGGCAGCACCGTCATGGACAGGAGCAGCCCCACGTTCTTGCGCAGGTCCAGCGAGTCCTTCCAGAACACCGCCAACGCGCGTCGAGGCCGGAAGGCCATGCTCACGTCTCCTCTTCCCGCAGCAGGTCCAGGTACACCTCTTCCAGCGGCCGCTGCGCGGGCACCACGCTGTGCACGCGCGCGCCCGCGCCCACCAGGCACGCCACCACGTCCGGCGCCTGCGCCTCGTCCGCCACCATCACCCGCAGGCGGCCGCCCTCCACCAGCACGTTGGGCGTGAAGGGCAGCGCCGCCAGCGCGGGCCGGAAGGCCTCCGCGTCACCCTCCACGCGCACGTCCAGCGCCTGTCCCGCGCGGCGCAGCTCGCGCACCGGGCCCAGCGCCAGCAGGCGGCGGCGCACCACGGCCACGCGCTCGCACAGCCGCTCCACCTCCGCCAGGTTGTGCGAGCACAGGACGATGGTGCGCCCCTCGGAGGCCAGCTCCGCCACCGCGTCGCGCACGGTGCGCGCGGACTCCGGGTCCAGGCCGCTGGTGGGCTCGTCCAGGAAGATGACGCGCGGGTCGTGCACCAGCGTGCGCACGATGGCCAGCTTCTGGCGCATGCCCTTGCTGAAGCCGCCGCACGGGTCGTCCTCGCGGCCGCCCAGCCCGAAGCGGTCGAGGTAGTGCTTCGCCCGGGGCCACGCGGTGGACTCGTCCAGCTCATGCAGCTTCATGAAGAAGCGCAGGTTCTCCCGAGCGGTGAGCCGGTCGTAGAGCCCGGGCTGTTCGGTGAGCAGCCCCACCACCTTGCGCAGCGACTCACCGTCGCGCGTGACGGAGTGGCCCCACACCTCCGCGTCGCCGCCGGAGGGCTTGAGCAGCCCCGTCAGCATGCGCACCGTCGTCGTCTTGCCGGCGCCGTTGGGCCCCAGCAGGCCGAACACCTCCCCGGGCCGCACGTCGAAGGTGAGGTCCTCCACGGCGGTGCGCTCACCGAAGCGCTTCGCCAGCCCGCGCACGCGCAGGCCTCCCTCGCCGGGGGACTCCACGCGAGCAGCGGACAGGGGGAGCCTCACTCGATGGTCACCAGCACGAACTTGTTGTTGATGTCCCGGTCCACGAGGGTGACGGTCTTGTCGGCGCCCACCGCGCTCCTCAGCAGGTTCACGCGGTTGTGCTCCACCAGCGCCCACTCGCGGCCGGGCCGCGCGGCGAACTGGCGCATGCGCGTGGCGGAGTCGCTGGCGCGGAACTGCTCCACCGTGTTGCGCGAGTAGAACGTCTCCCCGCGCCAGTTCATCATGTACGCGGCGATGGGCTCTCCCGCCTGGCGCTGGTTGTAGTAGCGCCAGAACAGGTCGCGCTGCGTCCAGTGGTGGGACAGGTCCACCCAGTGGCCCCAGTTGAACCAGAGCGCGAACGCCGCGGCCAGACCCCAGAACGTGCTGAACAGGAGCACGCGCGAGCGCTGCAGCGCGGCCACCACCGCCAGCACGCCGGCCACGCCGAACGCGAAACCCATGCCCACCTTCACGTTGATGGTGCCGGACAGGGCCTTGAACATCGCGTCCGACGCGGGAGGGCCCCGGAAGCCGCGCACCGCCAGCGCCACGCCCACCAGCGCCAGGCCGAAGCCCACGGCCTGGAGCACCGTGCGCCCCGGCGCCTCCTCCGGCCGCGACGCCTGCCAGACGAGGAAGCCCGCGAGCGCCAGCAGCGCCACGCCCCACAGCCCCATCGCGGACACCTGCCCCTGCGTGGCCACCGCGGCCAGCGTGGCCCCGCCGGTGAGCAGCAGCCCCAGCGCGATGGCGCGCCCGGCGGCCGGACGCTCCTGCTTCGCCTTGGAGGAGAACGCGTCGAAGGCCAGGTACACGCCGAAGGCCAGCAGCACCAGCGTCACCAGGTCGCCCATCCACAGCGGGCGCGAGGAGAAGAACGCGATGGGCCGGTTGACCAGGTCCTGCGGGTAGGGCCGGTCGTAGTTGTAGACGAACAGGTCGGTGAAGTCCTTGGGGTTCTCCGCCAGGTCCTTGCCCACCAGGATGAAGAGCACCAGGCCGAAGATGAGGCTCACGGCGTGCTCGGAGATGCCGTCCTTCCACAGCCGGTCCACGAACAGCGCGCAGAGGATGGCCAGGCCCGGCAGCACCGGGAACACGTAGTGGTGGAACTTCGTCGCGCTGGAGGCCAGCAGGTAGAACGCGAACGCCACCCACAGCACGGCGATGAGCGCCAGGTGGTCCGCCTTGTCCCGCGAGCGCAGCTTCAGGCGCGACACGACCGCGAACGCGCCGGGCACGAGCGCCACCCACGGGAAGATGGCGAAGCCGCCCTGCTCGATGAAGTAGGTGAACGACCCGCCCGGCGTGGTGGTGTGCACGCCCGCGGTGAGGCGGTTGAGGTGGTCGTGGATGAAGAAGCGGTACCAGAACAGCTTGCCCTCGTCGTCCACGCCGTCGAAGAGGCACAGCGTCAGGTACCAGGGCACCGCCACCGCCGCGAACACGAGGATGCCCGTGCCCAGCTTCATCCGGTACATCTGCGCCCACAGCACCGGCATGGCCCGCGTGCCCGCGCGCACCTGGGCGCGGACCTCGCCGCTGGTGAGCCAGCGCAGGTGCGCCTCCAGGCTCTCGCGGCTCCACGGGATGACGGCGGCGGCCGCGTACAGCACCAGGATGACCGCGGGCAGACCCACGCCCAGCAGGCCCTTGGCCAGCGTGGCCAGGCCCGCGAAGACGTAGAACGCGTACCACCAGCCCGCGCGGTGCTTCGTGGTGTCATCCAACTGCCCGATGAGCGCGCACGCCATGGCGCACACGAACGTGGTGACGAAGGGCGTGTCCGTGACGGTCTGCCGGGTGAGCAGGAAGTACAGCGGCATGGTGGCCAGCACGAAGCCCGTGGCCAGGCCCGCGCGCATGCTCACCACCCGCGCCACCGCCAGCGACAGCAGCGCCACGGCGGTGATGCTGAGGATGGCGAAGGGCATGCGCATGCCCCACTCCGTGTAGAGGCCCATGGCGCCGTCGCCCTTGAGCGCGCCGACGAGGTTCATCCCCAGCGCCTGCATCCACATGGTGAGCGGCGGCTTGGAGAAGAACCACGCGTTCTCCCAGAAGGGATAGACGTAGTCGCTGCGCTGGATCATCTCCCGGCCCACTTCGCCGTAGTGCGTCTCCCAGGGGTCCCACAGGCCCACGGCGCCCAGGTAGGGCACGAAGAGCAGCGCCGCGAAGCCCGCGGTCGCCAGGACCACACGCGCGCTGAAGGACAGGGCCAGCCACCGCCTGCCCCATGAAGACGTCAGGGTGTCCTCACCGAGGATGGCCTGGGTGAAGGTGGGTTCCCCCTGCGAGTTCTTTTCGCCGTCGCTTGCCACGCGCGCGTGCTCCTTCGTCGTCCGGGACGGGCCCACCGTGCACCACATGGGGCCGGGGCGCTTATACCCCCACCCTCCCCTCCGGTCGACCGACCTGGAAGGAGGTGCGTCGTTCTCGCGCCACCGCGTGCGCCTCCGCGTGCACAGGGGCTGTGCAGACGCTTGCACAGCCGCACGGCCATGTCCGCGAAAGCCCGTCCTCCCGTAAGGGGCACGGGCCTTGTAAGGGCGTCCCATCACGAAGCCTGACCGCGTGGCCGGTGCGCGGAAGGCCGCTCATGAGGAGCAGTGATGCTGGTCTCAGCGGTGACCCTGGGGTGTGCCCTCCTGCTCGGACAGGTGGAGGTGCCGGAGGTGAAGGAGCCCGAAGCTCCTGTGGAGTCGACGCAGGCCGCGGAGCCGGAGCCGCCCGTGGAACCCGAGCCGTGGGACTTCCAGATGGCCGTGCCTGGCGCGGAGTCTCCCCAGCAATCTCCCAACGGATATCCGCTGTGCCTGCGCCTGCCGCCCACGCCCGCCGTGCCATCCGGGCAGTGGCGTGTCCGCTGCGACGAGGCGAAGAAGGAGTGCCTGGTGTCGCCCGCCCAGGTGCTGGACTCGCAGGGACATGAGAGCGACCAGCCCCTGGACCGGGTGAACCCGTGCGTGTCGGGCGTGATGCCCCCGGAGAAGGCGCGCGAGTACCGCCTGGTGCCCGCCATCGCGGAGGCGCCGCCGGGCTGGTACCGCGACGAGCGCGGACGGGTGCTGCAGTACAACTTCGACCTGCACCGGCGCGTCTACCTGGGTGGAGCGTGGGCGCCGCGATGGCTGCGCGAAACGGACCGCATGGACGAGCGCGTGCGCGTGGACTTCGGCGTGGACCTGGAGTGGCCCGGCGACTCCGACCGGCTGCACCGGATGACGCTCCTGGACACGGAGTTCTACCTGGGCGACGCGGCGTCCTACGAGGCCACGCTCCTGCGCTACGACTTCCGCAGCCAGAACGACGCGCCGCTCTTCCGGGTGACGACCTTCTACGGCCGTCCCCGGCGCTTCGACGTCTACGCCAACCTGGGCTTCTGGATGGAGGTGCTCCACGGAGAGCAGGTGCGCCGCGAGGACGTGCACGCGGACTTCCTCTCCCTGGCCGCGACCCACGTGACGCTGGACCTGTGGCACTCGAGCGACCTGGTGTCCTACGTGCGCGTGCGGGCCGGTCCCGCCGTGGAGCGCGACCGGACGAACGGCTTCTTCACGCTCGTTCCCTCGGCGGCGCTGGAGGGGGACCTCACGCTGGACCGGGACGGCTTCCACCACGTGCGCTTCGGCGCGGAGGCCCAGAAGGTGCTGCTCGGCGAACAAGTGGAGGGCCGGCCCCTGCGCCCGGAGCGGCTGCGGCTGCGCGCGGGCTACGAGGTCATCCTGCTGGCCATCAACGACCAGCCCGTGAGCCTGACGCTGGACGGACGCGGGACGTGGCGCGACGACGTGGCGAACGCACCCGCGGGCTGGGAGTGGTCCGCGCAGGCGGGGCTGCGCTTCTCGCTGTGGGCTCCGGCGAGAAGGTCCGCGCCGACGTCGTCCCCCGGGAAGGGCTAGGCCGGCATGGTGGCGCTCGCGCTGGCATTGCTCCTGGGCAGCGTGCCCGGCCTGTCGTGTGAGGGCCGGACGGCCGCCGGGGAGACGTTCCCCACCTGCTTCGACCCCGGCACCGGCTGGGTGCTGGGCACCGCGCTGCGCGTGCAGGACGACGCGCAGAGCCTCGCCGTGCGGACGGGGTTCCTGGTGCGCGCGGACCGCTCGAGCGGCAGCAAGGCGGACTCGCTGTGGTTCGACTCGCACCGGCTGCTCATGACGGAGGCCTGGGGCGGCGAGAAGCGGGGGCTGACCTTCACCGCCTACGAGGGCCTGCTGCGCAGGCACGTGGAGGAGGGCTCCATCCTCGTCTCCATCGGGCGGCCCCGGCGCATCCCCTTCCCGTTCGACGTGGCGCTCGCCGCGCGCGCGGCGCACCTGGAGCGGCGCACCTGGGAGGGTGCGGGCTGGACGTTGGAGACGGGCCGCGTGGGGCTGCTGTTGGATCCGCTCCGCACGAATGCCGAGTGGGGCTGGCTGGCCGTGGGCCCCGCCGCGAGCCATGCCCTGCGCCACGCGCCGGACGGGACCCGGCATGAGGTGTCCCCCTTCACGTCCCTGCTGCTCGACGCGGGCTGGGAGACGCGGGACGGGCGGTGGGCGTTGCGCGCGACGGGGGTGGCGGGCTGGAGCTTCGAGTTCGAGGGGGGCGCGCACTTCCGGGCGCGCGGAGAGGTCGCGCTGGAGCACGTGCTCCTCGCGGTCAACGACGCGCCGGTGTTCGCGCGGCTCACGGCCACGGGGGTGAAGAACGACGCGGGGCTCTTCCGGCGCGACGAAGCGATGCTGGGCGTGGGGCTCGCGGTGCGCCCGTTCGGAGAGCGCTGAAGCGGCGACCTCCGGCTAAGGCCCGTGCGGTTCGAGCGCGGCCTTCAAGGCGCCCTCGGCCGCGCGCAGCCTCGCATCCCGCGGATCCACGCGGCGGGCCTCCTCCAGGCGCAGCAGGGCCCCGGCGGTGTCCCCTCGCGCCAGCGCGCAGCGCACGCCTGCCTCCAGCGCGCCCGTGTCGGACGGCCCGTACACCCGCGCCTCCGCCGCCGCGTGGCAGCCCTCCTCCACCTGCCCGGACTCGAAGTACGCGCGGGCCAGCTCCACGCGGGTGTCCACCTGCGTCGGCGCCAGCCGCACCGCCGACGCCAGGGGCTCCACGGCATCCGCCGGCAGCCCCCACCGCCGCAGCGAATGCCCCAGCTCCCGCAGCGGCCCCGCGACGCCCGGCACCAGCAGCGCCCGGGCGCGGGCGACCCGCAGGCTCGCGGGCTCGTCGAAGCGGACGTCCGCCGTCATCCGCTCCACCACGCGCGCATAGGCCGGGTAGGCCTGCGGCCAGGTGAAGACGAGCCGGTACACCCACTCTCCGCGTGGCACGAACCACGCCACCAGGTGCGTCCGCCTGCCCGCCCCTTCCAGCTCCGCGCGGATCCGCTGCGCGGGCCGGCCGCCCAGCGACGCGGGCTCCACGGCGCCCACCGACACCGTGCGCCCCTCGGGCCCTGCCCTGCCGGGCACCAGCGACTCATCCAGGAAGTGCCGGGCCTGCGCGGAGCCGTCCCCCGGCTCACCCGCCTCGATGGCCTCCGCCGTGAGCGTGGCCCGCCCCAGGCCCGTCAGCCCGTTGGAGAAGGCCCGCCGCCCCTGGCCATCCTCCTCGCGGCGCCACCCCTCCGGCAGCGACACCGCCACCCCGAAGCCGTCATCCCGCTCCACCCGCCACGCCGACCGCTCCGCCACCACCACCGCCGCGCCCAGCCCCGCGAACCCCACCAGCGCCACCGCTCGCGGAAGCCCGGCCCCCCACGCCCGCGAGCGCAGGAGGACACCCACGAGCACCCCGGACAGCAGCCCGCCCAGGTGCCCCGCGTTGTCCACGCCCACGCTCGTCCACCCGAGCCACAGGAAGACGAGCACGGTGGGCAGCGCGTTCTCCCCGGAGAACCACCGGAAGCGCGCCCCCGGGCCGCTCCGGGCGCGCCGCCCCAGCACCAGCAGCGCACCCACACAGCCAAACACCCACCCTGACGCGCCCACGCTCACCGCCGGAGACCACCAGAGCGAGCCCGTCATCGTCGCCAGCCCCGACACGGCCAGCAGCGCCACGTACTCCCACCACCGGCACGAGCGCTCCACCGCCGTCCCCACCCCCGCGAACACCAGGAGGTTGAGCCCCAGGTGCAGCGCGTCCCGGTGCAGGAGGTTGGCCGACAGGAGCCGCCAGCCCTGCCCCACGTCCGTCACCAGGGGGCCCGACTTGGCTCCCCAGCGGATCAGCGCGTCCACCCCGGGCGACCCGCCGGACGCCACCACTGCGTACAGAATGGCCTGGGCCGCGATCAGCGCTATCGTGAGCCCCGGTATCCTGCGCTCCCCACCCTTTCCGGCCAATCGACCGATGGACAACAGTGCCTCCCTGACCCTGGGATGGGCGAAAAACCCTGTTGTTCTCGGGGGATACATGGCTTGTCTCGGTGAAGGGCATTCTGCTATAGCTGTACTCGGACCGGACCCGTGCTGAAGCTCATCATCGAAGACGACGAGGGGCGCAAGACCGTTGTTCCCTTCGTGCGCGACGAAATCACCATTGGCCGTCAGGAGGGCAACACGATCCGCCTGACCGAGCGGAACGTGTCACGTCGACACGCCCGCCTGGTGCGCCTCAATGGACACGTCGTGCTCGAAGACCTGGGGAGCTACAACGGCACCCGGATCAACGGTGAACGCGTCGCAGGCCAGCTCCCTCTCAAGGAGGGCGACCTCATCCAGATTGGCGACTACGATCTGGCCTTGCAGGTCGAGGGCGCGGCCAACGCTGGCGCCCCCGCTGGCGCCATCACCGCCAAGGTGCCCGCCTCCCGCCGGCCGGAGCCGGAACCGGAGGAGGACGACGACGAGCGCGGCGGCCCCGCCCCTCGCGACACCATGGTGGACGGCGAGGACGAGGCGGAGGACCCCGACGAGGAGGACGGCGACGAGCCGGGCCACACGCCGGTCTCCGCGGAGGCGCGCCGCAACGCCACGTCCATCATCCGCATGGACCAGATGGAGGCGGACCGGCCCCGGCGCGTGGAGCGCGTGCCGGAGGACGAGCAGCCCCGGCTGCTGGTGCTCGCCCCCAACGAGTTCAAGGGCCAGGAGTACGACTGCAACCGCACGGAACTGCGGATTGGCCGCACGTCGGAGAACGACGTGGCGCTGGACCACCGCTCGCTGTCCCGCACGCACGCGAAGATCGTGCGCGAGGAGACCGGCGAGTGGCGCGTCATCGACATGCAGTCCGCCAACGGGATGACGGTCAACGGTGAGAGCTACGCCCAGGCGACGCTCGCGCACGGAGACGTCATCGAGATGGGCCACGTGAAGCTGCGCTTCGTGGGGCCGGGCTCGCTGGCGGAGGACATCGCGGCGCAGGAGCGCAGCGGTTCCAAGAAGATGTGGGTGGCCGCGGTCATCGTGTTCCTCTCCATTGGAGCGGGCGCGGCCCTCTTCGTGGTGAAGGGGCAGGACCTGCTGCCCAAGCCGCCGGACGCGCCGCCCCCCGTGGTCGCCGCGGATCCGCAGCCGGTCCCGGAGACGCCGCCCACGACGAAGCCCGCGGAGACCGTGGCCGCGAATCCGCCCGCGACGCCGGAGAAGAAGCCTCCTGAAGCGCTGACGCCTCCGGAGACGGTGAAGACGCCGGCCCCTCCGGCACAGAAGGTCACCGAAGCGGACTTCGACACCGCGCTCAAGTCGGCCAACTTCGAGGTCGCGGCCACCATCCTGAAGAGCCTGGGCGAGTCCGCCCGGGGCGGTCCGGCCCTCAAGGCGCAGACCGCGCGGGAGCGCCTGCTGACCCAGGAGATCGAGGCCGACAAGAACCTCACGGCCGCCCAGGAAGCCCTGGACGCCGGCAAGCTCAAGGAAGCAGGCAGCACCCTGGCCAAGGTCTCCCCGGAGACGGTCTTCAAGTCCCGCTACGACAGCGTGAAGCAAGGGCTCGAGGCCCAGGCGCCGCCGCCGGCCACCGAAGCAGTCGGCCCTCCCACCATGACGGCCGAGGACGTGACGGTCGACAGCCTGAAGACGCTGAAGCCGGGAGAGGTCACCAGGAACATTGATCAGATCAAGGCCAGGGTCCTCAAGCTGGCCAAGACGGAACCCAACGAGGCCCTGTCAATCGCCCAGGAATGCGCGGCGCGCGCACCCAAGGTTCCCGAGTGCCACCTGATGCTCGGCGGGGTGTACGCCACCCTCAAGGACTTCAAGTCGAGTGAGCTGCATTACGAGACGTTCCTCACGCTCACGCCCGAGGGCTATCCCAAGCGAGACCTGGTCATGAAGGCGTTGAGCCAGATGACCAAAGCGCGCCAGGCTCAGAGTCCCCCCGCCCCGTAGAACGGCGAGTAGTCCCCCCCGCAGCACTTCCCTCAACCCTGCAGCGAGGAGACGCTGTGCAGATTCGCATCCTGGTAGTTGATGACGAGCAGGACAACTGCGACTACCTCAAGCTGGTGCTGACCCGTGAAGGCTACGAGGTCGTCACCACCACGGACCCTACGCAGACGGTGGACATCCTCCGAGGCTCCGACTTCCACCTCGTCATCCTCGACATGATGATGCCGCAGATGTCCGGCACCGAAGTGCTGGAGCTCATCCGCAAGTACGACACGGACATCGCGGTCATCGTCGCCACGGCCTACCCCACCGTGGACACGGCCGTCGCGTCGCTCAAGGCGCAGGCGTCCGACTACGTGAAGAAGCCCATGGAGCCGGAGCAGTTCACGGCCGCCGTGCGCAACGCGCTGCAGAAGAAGGGCTTGTCCCAGGACCCGGAAGCCGACCTGCACCGCGCCATCGGCCGCACCATCCGCGACGCGCGCAAGACGCAGGAGCTCACGCTCAAGCAGCTGGCCCGCCGCACCGGCCTGTCCGTGTCCCTGCTGTCCCAGATTGAACGCGCGGAGTCCTCCGCGTCCATCTCGTCGCTCTACAAGATCGCCTCCGCGCTCCAGCTGCGCATGGGCGAGCTGTTCGGCGACACCTAGCGGCCGTTGAACCGGGGCGCGCGCTTCTCCAGGAAGGCCGCGCGCCCCTCCTTCGCGTCCTCGCTGCCAAACGCCTCGCCGCGCACCTGACGCAGGTGCGCGACGTCCTCCGGGGACAACCCGGAGCGCGCCAGCAGCCCGAACGCCTCCTTCATCCCCGACACCGCCTTCGGCGCCCCCGCGGCCAGCGTCGCGCACAGCGCCAGCGCGCGCGCCTCCGCGTCCTCGGGGCATTCATCCAGCAGCCCCCACGCGAGCGCCTCCGCCGCCGGCAGCCGCCGCGCGGTGAGGAACAGCTGCTTGGCGCGTGACAGCCCCACCAGCCGCACCGCCCGCGCCAGCCCCTCCGGCGAGTACACGATGCCCAGCCGCGCCGGAGGCATGAGGAAGAACGCGTCGGAGGCCCCCACGCGGAAGTCGCAGGAGGCCGCCAGGTCGAAGCCCGCCCCCACCGCGCCGCCCTGCACCAGCGCCACCGACGGCGCAGGGTGCCGCTCCAGCTTCAGCAGGCACGCCACCAGCGGGTCATCCGGCAGCCGCCCGTCCGCGCCCGGGGGCCCCAGGTGCGTCAAATCGTAGCCCGCGCAGAAGTGCCCGCCCTGGCCGCGCACCAGCAGCGCGCGCACGTGGGCGGCCGGCTCCAGCGCCGCGTCCAGCCGGGCCAGCAACGCGTCATTCAGCGCGTTGCGCCGCGACGGGTTGGAGACGGTGAGCACCCGGACCCCGCCCTCGCGATCCTCCACCTCCAGCGTGGGCTCCATCCGGTGACGCTCGTGACTACCCGAGCACCACGAGGACGTCGCCCTCGTTGACCGGCTGCGCTTCCTTGCAGCGGATCTCCTTCACCGTGCCGCCCTCCTCGGCCTCCACGGGCATCTCCATCTTCATGGACTCGAGGATGACCAGCGTCTGGCCGGCATCCACCGTGTCGCCGACCTTCACTTCAATCTTCCACACCGTGCCCGTGATGTGCGCCGCAACGTCCGCCATGAACCGTCCTCCTCAGGTGGGAATACTCAAGGCTTCGCGTGATGATCCAGGAAGTGCGTGTCCAGCTCGCCGGCGCTGAAGGCAGGGTCCTTCAGGATGCGCAGGTGGAGCGGGATGTTCGTCTTGATGCCTTCGATGCGGAAGGACTCCAGCGCCTTCACCGCGCGGGCAATGGCCTCGTCGCGCGTCGCACCGCTGATGATGAGCTTGGCGATCATCGGGTCGTAGTTCGGCGTCACCACGTCCCCTTCCGCGTAGCCGGAGTCCAGGCGCACGCCCTCGCCCGTGGGCGGCTGGAAGACCTTCAGCGGACCGGGGGACGGGAAGTACTTCACCGGGTCCTCCGCGTAGATGCGGAACTCCAGCGCCGCGCCCTTGCGCTTCACGTCCTCCTGCTTGACGGTCAGCTTCTCACCCGAGGCGATGCGCAGCTGCCAGCCGATGAGGTCCAGGCCCGTGGTCAGCTCCGTCACCGGGTGCTCCACCTGGAGCCGGGCGTTCATCTCGATGAAGTACACCTGCCCGTCCGAGTACAGGAACTCCACCGTGCCCGCGTTCGCGTAGCCGAAGGCCTTCGCCGCCTTCACGGCCGCCGTGAAGAGCGTGTCCGCCAGCGCGGCGTTGCGTCCGTTGGCGAACAGCACCGACGGGGCCTCCTCCACCACCTTCTGGTGCCGGCGCTGGATGGAGCACTCGCGCTCCAGGCCGTGGATGAGGTGGCCGTGGGTGTCGCCCAGGATTTGGACCTCGATGTGGCGGGGCGCCGGGAAGTAGCGCTCCAGGTACACGCCCTCGCGGCCGAAGGCGGCCTTCGCGCGGTCCGTGCACTGGCGGTACACCTTCTCCAGCTCCGCCGGGTCCTTCGCCGCCGCCATGCCGATGCCGCCACCGCCGCTGGCGGCCTTGCACAGCACCGGGTAGCCGATGCGCTCCGCGGCCTCCAGGGCGCTCTGCACGTCCGGCAGTACGCCGTCGCTGCCCGGCACCACCGGCACGCCCGCGGCGGACACCAGCTTGCGCGCCTGGCTCTTGTCCTTCATCCGCGCCATGGCCTCCGGCGGCGGACCCACGAAGACGAGCCCCGCGTCCGCGCACGCCTGCGCGAACTCGCCGTTCTCCGACAGGAAGCCGTAGCCGGGGTGCACCGCCTGGGCGCCCGTCTTCTTCGCGGCCTCCAGGATGGCGGGGATGCTCAGGTAGCTGTCCTTCGCGGGCGCGGGGCCGATGCGCACGGCCTCGTCCGCCTCCTTCACGAAGGGCAGGTTCACGTCCGCGTCCGAGTACACCGCCACCGTCTTCACGCCCATGCTCCGGGCCACGGCCCCGATGCGACGCGCGATTTCACCCCGGTTGGCGATGAGCAGCTTCTGGAACATGGCAGGCACCCTGGCTTTACGAAGGGCGGCCAAACTAACCCCCACCCCCTTGACTGACAAGCGTTCGGGCAGGCGCGCAACAGGTCCGTACAGTCCCGTAAATTTGCGGACTTGCGAACCCCTGGCGTACCTTGCCCGACGTGAAGCCTCCCTCGACAGGAACGCACAGCGTCGTGGACCTGCATGGTGCCCGCCGCGCCCGCCGTCTGGACTTGTACCGGAACCGGCTCAACCAGCGGCAGCAGGACACCCGCGCCAATCTGGTGACGCTCTACGAGGGCGGCACCCTCTTCACGCCGGACGGCACGCAGCAGGGCCGCTCGCTGCTCAAGGCCCTGCAGCTGTTGCAGCGCGCCGGCACCCGCCTGGAGGAGCTGTCCGGTGACGGACTGCTTCCCGCCCCCAGCCTGTCGGAGCGCATCGACGCGCTCTACGACGAGGTGGACGGACTGTTCACCAGGTGCGACCGCCTCACCGGCAGGGGCACGGCGAGCGTCGCCCGCCTCCCCCGCTAGCGACCCCGCTGCTGCCTGACTACGGCAGCTCCGTCTGGCCCTGGCGGCGCAGGAACGTGGGGATGTCGAACTGATCCTCGTCCAGGGGCAGCGCCGCGTCCTTCACCACGGCCGTGCGCGCGCTCTGCATGGAGGACTTGGGCGTCTCCACGGTGGACATGGTCGGACGCGGCGTGGTCTTCGCGGGCACCAGGCTGGCCACCTCCTCGCGCGGCGAGGACAGGGCCATGGGCGGCGAGGAGGGACGGCCGACGAGCGGCACCTGGACCACCTGCGCCATGGGGCGCGCCTTGGGCGCGTCCCGGTGCACGAAGCCCGTGGCGATGATGGTGATCTTCACCTCGTCCTGGATCTGCTCGTCGATGAGCGACCCGAAGATGATCTCCGCCTCGCCGTCCGCCGCGTCGTGCACCAGCGTCAGCGCCTCGTTGACCTCCTGCAGGGTCATGTCGCGGCCGCCGGTGATGTTGATGAGCAGGCCCGTGGCGCCGTCGATGGAGACGTCCTCCAGCAGCGGGCTGGAGATGGCCTGCTGCATGGCGGTGATGGCGCGGCGGTCGCCGCACGCGTGGCCCGTGCCCATGAGCGCCAGGCCCTTGTCGCTCATGATGGTCTTCACATCCGCGAAGTCCACGTTGATGTAGCCGTGGTACTGGATGAGGTCGCTGATGCCCTGCACGGCGTTGAGCAGGACCTCGTCCGCGCGCTTGAAGGTCTCCAAGAGCGGCATGGGCTCGTTGGAGAGCGACAGCAGGCGCTGGTTGGGGATGGTGATGAGCGTGTCCACCGCGGCCTTGAGCTCCACGATGCCCTGCTCGGCCTGCTTGCGGCGCTTGTTGCCCTCGAAGAGGAACGGCTTGGTGACGACGCCCACCGTGAGGCAGCCCAGGCTCTTGGCGATGTCCGCGATGATGGGCGCGGCGCCCGTGCCGGTGCCACCGCCCATGCCTGCGGTGACGAAGACCATGTCGGCGCCTTCCAGCACCGCGGCGATCTGATCGCGCGACTCCAGGGCGGCCTCGCGGCCCATCTCCGGGTTGGCGCCCGCGCCCAGGCCCTTGGTGAGGGCCTGACCCAGCTGCAGCCGGGTGGGCGCCTTGCTCGCGGCGAGCGCCTGGACATCGGTGTTGGCGGCGATGAAGTCGACGCGGTCGAGCTTCGACAGAATCATCGTGTTGACCGCGTTGCAGCCCGCCCCGCCCGCGCCCACGACACGAATCTTCGCGGCCTGCTTGTTCTGCTCGAACTGGTCCATGTCGTCCTCGTGGCGGAAGCACCGCGGCGCCGTCCGCGGAAACACCCACCGTCGACAATCATCAGGAAGTCGGGCGCTTTGGCAAGTATTCCGCTACCAGCCTGTAGCGCCCTGCTGCGCGCCCGAGTCCTGACGCCCACTTACGCGTGTGGCGGCGGTGGGCATGCGGACATCGCGCGCATGCAAACACCCTCTTGACTCGCGTCCGGTGACTCGCCGTGGTCAGTCGTCCACGCGCTCCACGCACGCGCGACGTGACAGGACGGGACGCGGATGACGAAAAGGCCCGGCTCCCTCGGGGGAACCGGGCCTTCCGTGTTTCATTCCCTGGAGCGGGTGCTACGGGGCGGGCTTCTCCACTTCCACCTTGCCCATCCGCGTGATGTTGAACTCCACGCGGCGGTTGTTCTCACGGCCAGCGGACGTCTTGTTGGTGTCCACGGGCTTCGTCTCGCCGTAGCCCTCGGACTCCAGGCGCTCCGCGGCGATGCCCTCGTTGACGAGGAACGTCTTCACGCTGGCGGCGCGGCGCTTGGACAGGTCCAGGTTGGCGACGTCGCTGCCCTGGCTGTCCGTGTGTCCCTCGACGCGCAGCAGCTCCACCTGCGGGTTGGCGCGCAGCACGGCCGCCACCTGCTTCAGGATGGGGAACGAGCGCGGCAGGATGACGTCCTTGTTCGTGGCGAAGTAGACCTTCTCCAGGATGAGGATGCGCTCGCCCTCGACGAGCACCTTGACCTTGCCCTTGTCGGGGCAGCCGTCCTCGTCAGCCACGCCGTTGATGGTCTCCGGCTCCAGCGGGCACTTGTCCGCCGTGTCCAGGATGCCGTCCTTGTCGTTGTCCGGGTCCGGGCAGCCGTCCTCGTCCTGGAAGCCGTCCTTGTCCTCGGGCGCGTTGGGGCACTTGTCGTCCGGGTCCATCAGGCCGTCGCCGTCGGAGTCCACCGGTGCGGGCGGAGGCGGCGCGGGCTTCGTGTCGGGGCAGCCGTCGGCGTCCTCGAACTCGTTCACGGTCTCCGGCTCGTTGGGGCACTTGTCCTGCGTGTCCACGATGCCGTCGCCGTCGTTGTCCGGGTCCGCGCAGCCGTCCTGGTCCTGGAAGCCGTCGAAGTCCTCCGGGCCCTCCGGGCACACCGGCCGGGGCTGCGCCGGGGCGCGCTCCGGGGTGCTGTAGCCCACGGACGCGAGCACGCGGAACGTCGGCGTGCCGTAGCCGTGGGTGAGGCCCGGGCCCGCGCCCACCTGCGCGGACAGACCGGTGAGGCCGCGGTACTTCAGGGCCGCGAGCAGCTCCAGCGGACGCTCCTCCTCGTTCTGCTGCTTGAAGCCCACCGCGCCCACCAGCGAGGCCTGGACGGCCAGCGGCAGGTCACCCAGCGGCGCCTCCGCGCCCACCCCGTACGCCAGCGCGCTGCCGACGTTCAGGTTGCGCAGCTGCTCCGCCTTGCGGATGTCCACACCCACGTTGGCCAGTACGCGGAAGCGCCGGCCGTACTCCGCCACCACGCGCGGGTTGACGGACACGCCCGACCCGCCGAGGAAGTCCGAGGCGCCGCCGGTGGGCAGCGACACGGGCACCACCACGGACAGGCCGTAGTTGTCACCGTCCAGCAGGCGCGCCTTCGGGATGAGGCGCAGGTCGCCGATGCCGCCCCCGCTCACCCCGTTGGAGAAGGACGCGTCCACGCCCGGCGAAGCCTCCGAGCTCTGGATGGTGATGGGCAGCACGACGCCGATCTCGAACCGGTCGTAGAGACCGATGGCGCCCATCAGGTCCACGCCGACCTGACTCTTCACCACGGAGGTGATGTACGTGTCCGAGCGGGGGTCGAAGAAGTTGAGCGGCTTGTCGGCGTAGTTGACCGACAGCCCCACGTTCCACCCCAGGTGCCGCTGCACCTTCGCGCCGTGCACCGCGAGCACGTCCGCGATGCCCGGGCCCGGCTTGTACTGCTGCACGTCGATGGCCTGCGACACGGCCGTGGCCTGCGCGTGGGCAGTGGAGCCCGCGAACAGGGCCGTGATGAACACGGTCAGCGCCCCACCCGCGCGCGCCAGGAGGTTCCCGGCGCGGCGGAAGCGGCGGCCCACCAGGGGCAGCGCCATCAGCATGAGCGCGAAGGGCGCCAGCGAACCGGAGCCGCCCGTGCTGCAGCCGTGGCCCACCACCAGGTAGTCATCGTTGGCGTCGAGCGGGTTGGAGCCGCCGTTCACCTCCGTGCCGTCATCGATGCCGCCCTGGTCGGTGTCCTTCATCGTCGGATCCGTCTCCGTCGCGTCACGGCGGCCGTCGTGGTTGGCGTCCTCTTCGCCGTCCTTCAGGCCGTCACCGTCCGTGTCCGCCTTCTTCGGATCCGTCTTTGTCGACGGGTCCGCGTCCGGCTTGAAGTTCGGGGACGACGTGTCCGTGCCCGGGGGCGCGGTCTCCAGGGTGACACCCAGCTCGGTGCCATCGAGGATGCCGTCGTTGTCGCTGTCGGGGTCGAGCGCGTCGATGGTGCCGTCCCCGTCCGTGTCGGTCAGCCCGTCGATGCCGTCCGGCACGCCGTCGTCGTCGGTGTCGGGGTCGAACGGATCCGTCCCCTTCTCCAGCTCCGTGGCGTTGTCGATGCCGTCGCCGTCCGCGTCCTTGTCGTCCGCGGCGTTGTTCGGGTCCGTCTCCAGCACGTCCACGCGGCCGTTGTGGTTCGCGTCCTCGATGCCGTCGAGCACGCTGCCGCCGTCGGTGTCCTTGTTGAGCGGGTTCGTCTTGGTGTCGGGGTCCTGATCCGCGACGAACTTCGTCGGGTCGGTGTCCTCGCCCTGGGGCTGGGTGAGGCCCAGCTCCAGGCCGTCCGTCAGGCCGTCGCCGTCCGTGTCGATGTTGTTCGGATCGGTCTCCGTCGGATCCACCTTGCCGTCGTGGTTGGCGTCCTCGTTGCCGTCGAGCAGACCGTCGTCATCCGTGTCGCCGTCCAGCGGGTTCGTCTTGGTCGACGGGTCCTTGTCCGCCACGAACTTGGACGGGTCGGTGTCGTCGCCCTGGGGCTCGGTGAGGCCCGTCTCGACGCCGTCGGTCAGGCCGTCGCCGTCCGTGTCGATGTTCTTCGGGTCGGTCTCGTCGGCATCGACGATGCCGTCGTGGTCCTTGTCCTCGTTGCCGTCGAGGATGCCGTCGTCATCCGAGTCGTCGTCGAGCGGATCCGTGCCGCCCACCTTGACCTCGATGCCGTCGGGGATGCCGTCGTCGTCGGAGTCCGGGTCGTTCGGGTTGGTGCCCAGGTCGACCTCCTCCTCGTCCGTCAGGCCGTCGTTGTCCGAGTCCACCGTGCCCGCCGGGTCGACGGTGAAGGTAGAGGTCGCGGTCGTGCTGTTGGTGGTGCCGTTGGTGGACACCGCCGTGACGGTGTACGTGCCGTTGGCCAGCGGGCCGGGCAGCGCCACGCTCCAGGTGTTGCCCGTCAGCGTCGCCGGGTAGTCCGTGTCCTGGAACGTCACCGTCACGCTGGTCGCGTTCGTGGCCGTGCCCGTCACCGTCACGTTCGGGTTCGTCACCGTCGAGCCATTGGCCGGCGTGGTGATGGCCACCGTCGGCGTCGGCGTCGGCACCGCCACCGTGAAGGTGGAAGAAGCCTGCGTGCTCGTGGTCGTCCCGTTCGAGGACACCGCCGTCACCGTGTACTGGCCATTGGACAGCGGGCCGGGCAGCGCCACGCTCCAGGTATTGCCCGTCAGCGTCGCCGGGTAGTTCGTGCCCTGGAAGGTCACCGTCACGCTGGTGGCATTCGTGGCCGTGCCCGTCACCGTCACGTTCGGGTTCGTCACCGTCGAACCGTTGGCCGGCGTCGTGATGGCCACCGTCGGTGTCGGCGCCGGCACCGCCACCGTGAAGGTGGAAGAAGCCTGCGTGCTCGTGGTCGTCCCATTCGAGGACACCGCCGTCACCGTGTACTGACCGTTGGGCAACGAACTGGGCAGGTCCACCGTCCAGGTGTTGCCCGTCAGCGTCGCCGGGTAGTCCGTGCCCTGGAACGTCACCGTCACGCTGGTCGCGTTCGTGGCCGTGCCCGTCACCGTCACGTTCGGGTTCGTCACCGTCGAACCGTTGGCCGGCGTGGTGATGGCCACCGTCGGCGTCGGCGCCGGCACCGCCACCGTGAAGGTGGAAGAAGCCTGCGTGCTCGTGGTCGTCCCGTCCGAGGACACTGCCGTCACCGTGTACTGGCCATTGGGCAGCGGACCGGGCAGCGCCACGCTCCAGGTGTTGCCCGTCAGCGTCGCCGGGTAGTTCGTATTGTTGAAGCTCACCACGACGCTGGTGGCGTTCGTGGCCGTGCCCGTCACCGTCACGTTCGGGTTCGTCACCGTCGAGCCATTGGCCGGCGTCGTGATGGCCACCGTCGGCGTCGTGGCAGCCTGCACCGTGAAGGTGGAAGAAGCCTGCGTGCTCGTGGTCGTCCCATTCGAGGACACCGCCGTCACCGTGTACTGGCCGTTGGGCAGCGGACCGGGCAGCGCCACGCTCCAGGTGTTGCCTGTCAGCGTCGCCGGGTAGTTCGTATTGTTGAAGCTCACCACGACGCTGGTGGCGTTCGTGGCCGTGCCCGTCACCGTCACGTTCGGGTTCGTCACCGTCGAGCCATTGGCCGGCGTCGTGATGGCCACCGTCGGCGGCAGGTTCTGGGTGATGACACCCGGGTTGCCCGGAGCAGAGCCGTAAGGCCGACCATCCACGGCCTCAGTCGTGTCCTGGAGGCCCGCCACGCCGCCCGCGACCGACGTGCCGCACGAGAGGCTCGTGCCCTGCAGGAAGATGTTGCCGCCACCGCCGCCACCGCCCGTGCCGTGCGGCTCCTCGAAATGGCTGTCGCCGCCCTTGCCGCCATTGGCGGACAGCGTGCCCGCACCACAGGAGAGGGCTTCGGTGAAGTTCAGCGAGAGGGTGCCGCCAGCGCCACCGCCACCCGCGGCATCATTCAGCGAGTCCTCACCCGGGTCGCCATCCGACGTGATGCTTCCGTTACCAGCCAGGGCCTGACCGCGAATGAAGACGATGCCGCCGGCGTTTCCGCCACCGCCGCCCTCATCATCATTGCTGTGACCTGCGCCACCACCGCCACCAAACAGGAGTCGGGTCGCGGGTGAGAACGTCAGCCGACCGCCGCCCAACCCTCCGACGGGCCGTGAGGGCGCGTTTCCTTCGTCATCACCGCTCCAGGTCCTGCCGCCGATACCGCCCTCGCCGCCGTTGCCACCACCACCACCGCCGGAGTTGTGGCAGACACCGCCACCACCGCCGTGAAGAACATTGCCCCGGCCCGAGGTCCCGGCAGGGGCCGGGAATGCCAAGTCCTGCTTGTAGCGGGTGGGAACCAGGCTCTCGCCCTTGATGGCACCGCGCGGATGCTCGACGTCCAGATCCGTCTCCGGACAATTGTCGCCACTCCCGTTGAACTCCTCGCCACCTCGGAAGCCGGCGCCGCTGGCGGAAATGGTGCCGTTGTTCGTCACCGTCCCGTTCGCCAGGAAGACGACGATGCCGCCCAGGCTGTCCGTGAAGTCACCGTCGTTGGACCACGGCTTGGCAACGATGCTCGCGCCCGGGTTGATGGTCACGGTCGTGTACTCGGGCACCCGGATGGCCTGAGCCGAAGCCCGGATGGCCTCCACGTCACCATTGCCGCCCGTAAACGCCGTCGTGAGCGGCATGCCCGTGAAGGTCAGCTCCTCATCCGTCACATCCGTGAGCCGAACGAACTGCCAGTTGCCTACCGGGGTCGCCGAGAAGTTGAACGGGCCCGGGGCGCCGGAGGTCACTGCCCCTGTGAAGCCCGTGGACTGGTAGAGCATCACCAGGTCGCCCACGTTGAAGCCCGTGGTGTCCGTGACGGTCACGGTCGTCGCATTCACGCCCGCGGGCTGCGTCAACCGCGTGTAGATGTTCACGACCGTGCCGGGAGCGGTAATGACCTCCGGGCCATCGTGGCCATTGCCCAGGCCGAACGAGTCCGGCTCAGCGAAGGCCGGGGGCGCCGCGAATACGGCGCACAGCAGGGCCAACAGCGCCGCGGCAGAGCCGCGTACTCCCAGTAGGGGCGTCAGCAACCGCGAAGTCTTGTGTGGTGTCATAGGTTCAGAGGCTCACCGGGAACACGGAGGAATCCGCTCCGGGAGCCACAGGCCCCCCTAGCAAGCCGGGCGCCATCCTCTGTCGAATTCCCGATCCGTCCAAATCCTGGAACTTGCACGGCTGGCCGCCCGTGCCTAAGGCGGCCGTCCGAAAGCCGGATCCGGATTCTGGAATCTGGAAACTCGCTGCTTCCCGGACTGACGCGTCAGCGTCGCCCCCTGACGCGTCAAACGAGCCCTCGGACACGAGCCCCCGAAACGCGAAAGGGCCCCCCGAAGGGAGCCCTGACTCAGCGCGTTGCCGCACCGGGACCGCTTAGAAAATCTCTTCCAGCCACTCGCGCATCCGGCCCTTCACCTTCTTGTAGACGTTGCCGTCCTCGCGGATGCGGAACATGCGGCGGTCCATGTGCTTGGCGCCGTAGACGACCAGACCCACACCCGTGGCGTACATGGGGCTCTTCACCACGTCCACCAGGCCACCGATGCCGCGCGGCATGCCCCGGCGCACCGGCAGGCCCAGCACCTCTTCCGCCAGCTCCGGCATGCCCGCGAGCAGCGTGCTGCCGCCCGTGATGACGATGCCCGACGCGAGCAGGTCCTCGTAGCCGCACTTCTGGATCTCCCGGTGCACGAGCTGGAAGATCTCCTCCACGCGCGGCTCGAGAATCTCCGAGAGGATCTGCCGGCCCAGGACGCGCGGCTGACGGCCGCCCACGCTCGGCACTTCGATCGTCTCGTCCTTGTTGATCATGGACGCGAGCGCGCAGCCGTACTTCTGCTTGATGCGCTCGGCCTCGTGCGCGGGGGTGCGCAGGCCGATGGCGATGTCGCTCGTCAGGTTGTTGCCGCCCAGGGCAATCACCGCCGTGTGGACGATGGAGCCGCCGGAGAAGATGGCGATGTCCGTCGTGCCGCCGCCGATGTCGACGAGGCACACGCCCAGCTCCTTCTCGTCCTCGCTCAGCACGGCTTCAGCGGAGGCGAGCGGCTGGAGCACGATGTCGGAGACGTTCAGGCCCGTGCGGTTGGCGCACTTGACGATGTTCTGCGCGCTGGAGACGGCGCCCGTGACGATGTGCACCTTGGCCTCCAGGCGCACGCCGGCCATGCCCAGGGGCTCCTTGATGCCGCCCTGGTCGTCGATGATGAACTCCTGCGGCAGGACGTGGATGACCTCCCGGTCCAGCGGGATGGCCACCGCCTTCGCGGCGTCGATGACGCGCGCGATGTCCGCGTCGCGGACCTCCTTGTCCTTCACCGCGACGATGCCCTGGGAGTTGAAGCCCTTGATGTGGCCGCCGGCGATCCCCGTGTAGACGTGGGAGATCTCCGCCCCGGCCATCAGCTCGGCTTCCTCCACGGCGCGCCGGATGGACGACACCGTGGCCTCGATGTTGACCACGACGCCCTTGCGCAATCCCTTCGACGGATGCGTACCGATACCGATGATGTCGATACCGCTATCGGTCAGCTCGCCGACGATGGCGCAGATCTTCGTCGTGCCGATGTCGAGGCCGACGATGATCTCCCCCGACTTCTGCTTCGCCATGTGACTCCTCCCAGGCTCCCTCACTTTCGTGAAGGAAGCATCCTCACTGCGTCGAGTCCCCGCTCCGCACGGAGTCGGACCCACTCGAAAGCCTCACCGCCACCCAACCCGGTCGGGCACGGTTATCCAGGCGAATGATCGCGGCTGCAAGCCCCCTTGTGCTGAGCTCGCGTCGAACGCGCGCCAGCCGCTGGAGCTTGACTTCCGTATCGCCCGCGCCGAGGCGCACCTCCTGCCCCGTCGCCGTCACCAGCGCAAGCCCGGTGTTCTCCAGGCGCACTTCAGAAAGCCGCTCCGATCGTCCGGGCAACAGCCGCGCATAAGCACGGGTTACATCCAGCGCCTCACGGAACTTCGCGCGCACCCCGTCCGGGTCCGCCACGTACGCGTCGCGCTCCATGCCGGTGACGAGCGGCAGGTCCAGCCCGTCCCCCGGGGTGACGCGCTTGAAGGGCTCGCCCTCCTCGTCCAGCACGTACAGGTCGCCCAGCACCGCCAGCGCCGCGGGTGCGTGCTCCGTCACCTCCACGGACACGCCGCGCGGAAACCGCCGCGTCACCTCCACCGTGCGCACCCAGGGGTGCTGACCCATGGCCTTCGCCAGCGCGGCCGGGTCCAGCGTCCACAGGTTCTGCCCCGCCGTCAGCCCCGACAGCTTCAAGAGCTCCGGGCGCGAGGCCCGCTCCAGCCCGGAGAAGTTCACCGACTCCAGCGCGAAGCGCGGCGACACCAGCGCCCACGCACGCAGCTCGATGCCGCCCCAGATGAGCCCCGCCGTCGCGACGGCCAGCCCCAGCGCCTTCGCCACCGTCGGCCCGTGCGAACGGACCGCGCCCTTCACCGCGTCGTTGCGCGGTGCGGCGTCCAGGCGGCGGCGGTTCTTGGATTTTCCGAAGGCCATGACTAGGGAGGCGCATGCTGCGTGCGGACGTCGAACCACGCCAGTTTTTGGCTACAGGCACGTCGCTGTAGCGGCACGAGGGGACACCCCTCCCGTGCAAGGGTCTGGAACTCCAGGAAAGAACGCGGAGCGGCTCAGGCCTTGAGCGAAGCGCCCTGGAGCAGCCGCTCACAGAGGGCCGGGAAGTCGATGCCCCGCCCCGCCGCGATTTTGGGCAGGAGGCTGGAGGCCGTCATTCCGGGCAGCGTGTTGATTTCCAGCAGGAACACGTCACCGGACTCGGTGACGATGACGTCCGAGCGCGAGCCGCCCGAGCACCCCAGCGCCTTGTGCGCGGCGAGGGAGACCTCGTTGACGCGCGCGTACAGGTCCGGGGGCAGCGGCGCGGGGAAGAGATACTGAGTACCGCTGCCGGCCTTGTACTTGGCCTCGTAGTCGTAGAACTCGCGCGCGGCCTTGACCTCGATGACGCCCAGCGCCTCGTTGTCCAGCACGCCGCCCTGCACTTCGCGGCCCTTGATGAACTGCTCCACCAGGAGCGTGCCCGCGTACTTCGCCGCGTCCTGGACGGCGGCGGTGTAGTCCTCGCGCGTCTTGCAGATGTGCACGCCCACGCTGCTGCCCTCGCGGCTGGGCTTCACCACCACCGGGAAGGGGAACGGCAGCCGGTCCGCTTCCGCGAGCGCGGCCTCCGCCGAGTCGAACGCCCGGTAGGGCGGCGTGGGGATGCCGCGCGCGACGAAGATCTCCTTCGCGTACACCTTGTCCATGCCCACCGCGGACGCCATCACGCCGCTGCCGGTGTAGGGGATGAACATGGCCTCCAGGAGGCCCTGGACGCAGCCGTCCTCGCCGAAGCGGCCGTGCAGCGCGAGCCACGCCACGTCCACCTTCTCCGCGACGAGGCGCGCGGGCAGGTCCTTGCCCACGTCGATCTCCACCACGTCGTAGCCCAGCCCCTTGAGGGCCCCCGCCACCGCGGCGCCCGTGCGCAGGGACACCTCGCGCTCGCTGGAGAGGCCGCCGTACAGCACGCCGACGCGCTTGGCCTTCAACTCAGCGGGGGTGAAGCCTCGGGGACCGATGGTCATGGCAGGAAGACTCCGACGAATTTGACTTCGGGGTGCATGACGGTGCCGGTGGCCTCATGTACCCGGTCTTGCATCAGGGTCATGAGGCCCCGCACGTCGCGAGCGGTTGCGCCGCCCAGGTTGACGATCCAGTTGGCGTGCAGGGTGGATACCTGCGCGCGCCCCAGGGTGTGCCCCTTCAGGCCGACAAGTTCAATCAGCCGCCCGGCATGGTCGCCCGGCGGGTTGGTGAACACGCTGCCGAAGTTGGGCTGACTCAAGGGCTGCGTGCGCTTCCGGTAGCCCAGGTCCGCGTCCATGGCCGCCTTGCTGGCCACGACATCGCCCTTGGGAAGATGGAAGCGCACGCGCGTGACGATACCTCCAGCGGGCAGCGTGGCGTGACGGTAGGTGTGCGGCACCTGCGCTTTCGTCAGCCACCCCACCCCGTCCGCGGTGGCCACTTCAATGGCCTCCACCACGCGGAAGCACTCGCCGTTCTTGGTGCCCGCGTTCATCGTCACGGCGCCGCCCAAGGTGCCGGGAATGCCCGCGAGGAACTCCGCGCCCACCAGGCCCTGCGCGCGCATCACGTTGACCAGCCGGGCGATGGCCGCGCCCGTGCCCAGCGTCACCCGCCCGTCGTCCGGGCCCACGTCCAGCGTCTCCGGGAACAAATCCGGAGGCAGCTTCACGGTGAAGCCCGGCACGCCGCCGTCGCCCACCAGCGTGTTGGCGCCGCCGCCCAGCACCGTGACGGGGATGCCCTCGTCGCGGGCCAGGCGCAGCAGGTCCACCAGCGCGTCCGGCGAGCGGGGACGCACCAGCGCTTCGGCCGGTCCGCCCACGCGCACGCTGATGAGCGGCGCCAGGGGCTCACCCGGCTTGACGTCCAGGCCCGGCAGACGCGCCACGCGCGCCGCCAGCGGTGTCACCTCACCCGGCTGCATCCCCTACCCGCCCTTCGCCGCGCCCATCAGGTTCAGCAGGTCCGGGCCCACCTGGGTGATGTCGCCCGCGCCCAGGGTCAGCACCAGGTCGCCCTCGCGCACGCGCTCCAGCAGCGCCTTCGCCACGTCCGCGCGCTTCTCCACGAACGTCACGTCGCGGTGGCCGTGCGCGCGGATGGCCTCCGCCAGCGCGTCGCCGGTGGCGCCGGGGATGGGCTCCTCGCCCGCCGCGTAGACGCTGGTGACCAGGAGCACGTCCGCGTCGTTGAACGCGGTGGCGAACTCCTTCATCAGGTCGTGCGTGCGCGTGTAGCGGTGCGGCTGGAAGGCGGCCACGACGCGGCGGCCGAACGCGCGGCGCGCGCCGGACAGCGTGGCCATGACCTCCGTGGGGTGGTGCCCGTAGTCGTCCACCACGGTGATGCCGCCCACCTCGCCGCGCACGGTGAAGCGGCGCTGCACGCCGCCGAACTCGGCCAGCGCCCCGCGCACCGTCTCCAGCGGAATGTCCATCTCCTCCGCGATGGCCACCACCGCCAGCGCGTTGAAGGCGTTGTGCGCGCCCACCATGCGCACGCGGAACTCGCCCAGGTCCTCCTCGCGGCGGAAGGCGCGGAAGGTGGTGGTGAAGCCGTCCAGCGCGATGCCCTCCAGCCGGTAGTCCGCCATGTGCGAGCTGCCGTAGGTGACGAAGCGCTTCTCGATGCGCGGCAGCAGCGCCTGGACGTTGGGGTTGTCCAGGCACAGCACGTTGAGTCCGTAGAAGGGCACCCGGTTGCAGAACTCCACGAAGGCGGACTGGAGCGTGTCCAGGTTGCCGTAGTGGTCCATGTGCTCCGGGTCGATGTTGGTGACGACGGCGATGGACGGGTGCAGCTTGAGGAAGCTGCCGTCGGACTCGTCCGCCTCCACCACCATCAGCTCGCTCTTGCCCAGCTTGGCGTTGGAGTCGAGCACGTTCACCTTGCCGCCCACCACCGCCGTGGGGTCCAGGCCCGCCGCGGACAGCACCGTGGCGACCATGGACGTCGTCGTCGTCTTGCCGTGGCTGCCGGCGACGGCGACCGCGTACTTCAGGCGCATCAGCTCCGCGAGCATCTCCGCGCGAGGGATGACGGGAATCTTGCGCTGGCGCGCCGTCACCACCTCCGGGTTGTCCTTGCGCACCGCGGAGGAGATGACCACCACGTCCGCGTGGACCAGGTTGGACGCCTTGTGGCCCTCATAGAGCGTGGCGCCCAGCTTCGCCAGGCGGCGGGTGATGTCGCTCTCGCGCAGGTCCGAACCGGAGACGCGGTAGCCCAGGTTGAGCAGCACCTCCGCGATGCCGCTCATGCCGATGCCGCCCACGCCCACGAAGTGCACGTGCGCCGCGTGGCGCGTCTTGAAGAGGCTGCCGGGCTTGTTGCTGACGCTCTTGCTCATGCCTTGCTCCCGGGTGCCTTCTTCACGTCCTTGGGTCCGCGGTCCCGCCCACCCGGGCCCCAGGCCTGGGTGGTCAGGTCCACGCACACGTCCGCCAGCTCCTTCGCGGCGGCCGGGCGGCCCAGGATGCCCGCCTTCTTCGCCATCTGCTTGAGCTTCGCCGGGTCCGTCATCAGGGTGCGCAGCTCGTGCGCCAGCTTCTGCCCGGTGAGCTCCGACTCGCGGAACATCAGGGCCGCGCCCGCGTCCACCAGCGCGCGGGCGTTCACCTCCTGGTGGTTGTCCGTCGCGTGCGGGAAGGGCACCAGGATGCTGGCCTTCTTGCACACCGTCAGCTCCGCCAGCGACGTGGCGCCCGCGCGGCAGATGACCAGGTCCGCCTTCGCGTAGGCGGAGGACATGTCGTCGATGAACTCCACCACCTGGGCCACGTCCGCGAAGCCCTTGTCCGCGTAGCCCTTGCGCACCGTCTCCAGGTCCAGCTTCCCCGTCTGGTGGACGATGGAAATCTGGTCCTTCACGTCGCCCAGCGAGTCCAGCGCGTCCAGCACGCGGTTGTTGAGGCCGCGCGCGCCCAGGCTGCCGCCGAAGATGAGGACGGAGAACTTCTCGTGCGCGGCGCTGCTGCGCAGGTAGTTGTCCATCAGCTTCTTGCGGATGGGGTTGCCAATCATCTGCACCTTGGCTTCGGGGAAGAACGCGCGCGCTTCCTCGAAGGCGGTGAAGACGACCTTCACGATGCGGCCCAGCACCTTGTTGGTGAGGCCCGGCAGCGCGTTCTGCTCCTGGATGGCGGTGGGAATGCCCATCAGCCACGCGGCCAGGACCACCGGGCCGCTCGCGTAGCCGCCCACGCCCACCACCACGTCCGGCTTCTGGCGCGACAGGATGCGGAACGACGCGAGGAACGCCATGGGCAGCGCGATGAGGCCCTTGATGAGGCCGAGCAGCCCCTTGCCCTTGAGCCCCTGCACCTTCACGAGCTCCAGCGGGTAGCCCTCCTTGGGCACCACGCGCGCCTCCAGGCCCTTCTCCGTGCCCACGAAAACGACTTCGTTGGCCGGGTGGCGCGTGACGACCTCTTCCGCCAGCGCGATGCCCGGGAACAGATGGCCACCGGTGCCGCCGCCCGCGATGAGCACCTTCACGCCGTCACCTCCCGCAGGTCCGTCGTGCCCGTGCGCACCGGCCGCGTCGCGCCCTGCGTGTTCGCGCTCAGCGACAGCAGCACGCCCGCGGAGCCCATCAGCACCACCAGCGACGTGCCGCCGTAGGACACGAACGGCAGCGTCAGGCCCTTCGTGGGCAGCAGGCCCATGGCCACGCACATGTTCACCGTGGCCTGGAACGCGATGATGGAGCTGATGCCCAGGCCCAGGTACGTGCCGAAGGTCTCCCCCGCCGCCAGGGCCGCGCGGATGCCGCGCCACAGGACGATGGCGTACAGCACCACGAGCAGCCCCACGCCGATGAGCCCCAGCTCCTCACCAAGGATGGAGAAGATGAAGTCCGTGTGCGCCTCCGGCAGGAAGAACAGCTTCTGCCGGCCGTCGCCCAGCCCCAGGCCGGTGATGCCGCCGGAGCCAATGGACATGAGCGACTCCGCGACCTGGTAGCCCACGTCGTGCCGGTGCGCCCACGGGTCCAGGAACGCGAGGATGCGCTTCATGCGGTACGGGCTGGTCGCGATGGCGACGAAGGCCAGCGGCAGCGCGAGCAGCACGGAGCCCACGAGGTAGGAGAGCTTCGTGCCCGCCGCGAACAGCAGAACGAAGAGCATGAACACCAGGAGCACGCTGCTGCCGAAGTCCGGCTGGAGCATGCACAAGAGCACCAGGATGCCGCACAGGGCCAGGTGCGGCAGGAAGCCGATGGAGAACGTGGCCACCTTCTCCCGCTTCTTCGCCAGCGAATAGGACAGGTAGACGAGCCACGCGAACTTGGCGATTTCGGCCGGCTGGAGGCTGAAGCCCGGCAGGCGGATCCACCGCCGCGCGCCGCCCGCCGTGGTGCCGATGCCGGGGATGGCCACGGCGATGAGCAGCACGATGGCGATGAGCAAGAGCGGATACGCCAGCCGCGCCAGCTTCCGCCAGCCCAGCTTCATGGCCACCGCCATGGCCACCAGGCCCAGGCCCGCGGCGGACAGCTGGCGCTTGAGGAAGTAGAGGCTGTCGCCCAGCTTGTCCTGCGCGAGCACCGCGCTGGCCGAGTACGTCATCACGAGGCCCAGCGCCACGAGCGCCAGCACCGCGCACAGGAGAATCGGATCGAACCGCACGGGGGCGGCCGGAGGAGAGGTCTTCATCACGGTCAGAGCGCCCCGACGAGGCGCTTGAACGTGTCGCCCCGGTCCTCGAAGTTCTTGAACTGGTCGTACGACGCGCACGCCGGGGACAGGAGCACCGTGTCCCCCGCCCGCGCGACCTCACGCGCCTTCGCCACCGCCTGGGCCAGCGTGCCGCACGCGTGCACCGGCGCGTCGTTCGCGTACGCCCGCGCCAGCGCGTCCGCGTCCTGGCCAATGGTCAGCACGCCCTTCACCTTCCCCTGCCCCGCCTCCACCATGGGCGCGTACGGCGCGCCCTTGCCCTTGCCACCCGCGATGAGCCACACGTCGCCCGCGAACGCCTTGAGCGCCACCAGCACGGAGTCCACGTTGGTGGCCTTGGAGTCGTTCACCCACTCCACGCCGTCCAGCACGCGCACGCTCTCCAGCCGGTGCGCCAGTCCCGGGTAGCTGTCCAGCCCGGCCTGGATCGCGTCCTTCGCCACGCCGCCCAGCCGCGCCAGCAGCGCCGCCGCCATCGCGTTCTGCGCGTTGTGCGCGCCCCGGAGCGAGCGGTTGGTCAGCGTGTAGGACTCGCCCGCGAACTCCAGCTCGAAGCCGCCGGGCCGCGCGATGGCCAGCCCCGCCAGCTTCGGCGCGTCCACCACCGGGCGGCCCGTCATGGAGAAGCCGTACACGGGCGCGCGCGCGGAGGCGGCCAGCCCCATCACCGCCGCGTCGTCCGCGTTCACCACGGCGAAGTCGCTGCCCGCGTCCTGGTTCATGAAGATGCGCGCCTTGGCCGCGCCGTACTCGGCGTGGTTGGCGTAGCGGTCCAGGTGGTCCGGCGTGAGGTTGAGGATGGCCGCGCCCGTGGGCTTGAGCTGGTGGATGCCCTCCAACTGGAAGCTGGACAGCTCCACCACCAGCGCGTCCCAGTCCCCGGGGGCCATGGCGGCCTCCGCCAGCGGACGGCCCAGGTTGCCGCCCACGAAGGTGCGCAGCCCGGACTTCGCGTACAGCTCGCCGGTGAGCGCCGTGGTGGTGCTCTTGCCGTTGGTGCCGGTGATGCCCAGGAAGCGCGTGCCCGTGAGGAAGCGGCCCGCGAGTTCAATCTCGCCCCAGACGGGGACGCCCGACGTGCGCGCGGCCTCCAATTCCGGCAGGGACAGCGGCACGCCCGGGCTCACCACCACCAGGTCCTGGCGGGTGAGGAGCCCCTCGGGCGTGGCGCCGGTGACGAGTTCGACGCCCTTGGCGCGCAGCTCCTTCGCCACGTCGCCGAGCGCGTCCTCCGAGCGCGCGTCCAGCGCCGTCACCTTCGCGCCCTGCTGGACGAGCAGCCGGAGCGCCGCGACGCCGCTCTTGGCCAGCCCGAACACCGCGACCTTCCGACCGGACAGCGAGGGATTCATGGGGCGGGCCGACCTCGATGGGGCAAAGCGACTAGCGCAGTTTCAGGGACAGCAGGGCCACGCCACCACAGAGGATGGCGACAATCCAGAAACGCACGATGATCTTCGGCTCGGCCAGTCCCTTGAGCTCGAAGTGGTGGTGCACGGGCGCCATCTTGAAGACGCGCTTGCCCGTCATCTTGAAGGACGCCACCTGGATCATCACGGAGAGCGCCTCCGCGAAGAAGATGCCGTGGATGATGGCGGAGACGACCTCGTTCTTGGAGAACACCGCCAGCGCGCCCAGCGCGCCGCCCAGGGCCAGCGAGCCGATGTCGCCCATGAACACGGACGCCGGGTAGGTGTTGAACCAGAGGAAGGAGATGCCCGCGCCCACGATGCTGGCGCAGAAGACGGCCAGCTCCGCGCCGCCCGGCACCTGGAGGATGCCCAGGTAGCGGTACAGCGGCGTGGCCGTGAGCTTCGCGACGCCGTTCACCGTCTCCGTGTCCGCGATGTGCAGCGTGGTGCCCGCCACGTAGCAGAGCACGCAGAAGGTCACCGCCGACACGATGGTGGGGACGATGGCCAGGCCGTCCAGGCCGTCCGTGAGGTTCACCGCGTTGGACGTGCCGACAATCACGATCCACGCGAACACGACGTAGAACCAGCCCAGGTCCGGGTTGAACCAGTGCGACGGCACGAACGGCAGCGTCAGCCGCGTGTCGATGAGCAGCGTGGGCCCGAAGGAGCCGTCCGCCTTCGTCCACGTGCACATCAGGCCGAAGATGGCGATGAGGTAGAAGAGCGTCTGCAGCGCCATCTTCTTGCGCCCGGCCAGGCCCTTGGAGTTGCGCTTGGACAGCTTGAGCCAGTCATCCAGGAAGCCGATGAAGCCGTAGCCGAAGGTGAGGAGGATCATCACCCAGACGCCGCGGGACTTCAGGTCCGCGAACAAGAGCGTGCCCGCCGCGATGCAGATGAGGATGAGCGCGCCACCCATGGTGGGCGTGCCCTTCTTCTTCTGGTGCGAGTCCGGGGTGTCCTCGCGCACGTTGCTCTGCCCGTGCTGCTTCAGGCGCAGCCGCGCGATGAGGCGCGGGCCAATCAGCATCCCCAGGAGCAGGGCGAAGACGCCCGCGGCGATGATGCGGAAGGTCGGGTAGCGCAGGAAGTTGAGGACGCGCCCGGCCTCGGTGTTCTGGATGAGCTCGTACAGAAGGTACAGCACTAGTGACCACCTCCGGGGGGTGCCGCGCCCGTGAGGGCCGCCACCACGCGCTCCAATCGCATGCCGCGACTGGCCTTCACCAGCACCACGTCACCGGGGGAGAGCCGGGGCGTCAACCACGCCACCAATGGCTCCACTTCCGTGAAGTGGGCGGCGGAATCTCCCATGTCCGCGCTCCCATGGCCGCCCGCGGAGCGGGGGCCGAAGAACGCGACCAGCGCCGCGTGCCGCGCGACGAGCTCACCCAGCCGGGCGTGCTCCTGCGCTTCACCGGCGCCCAGCTCCAGCATGTCGCCCAGCACCGCCACCGCGCGACCGCCCTCGGGCACCAGCGTGCCCAGCGTGACGAGCGCGGCCTCCATGGAGGCCGGGTTGGCGTTGTAGCAGTCGTCCACCACCGTGACGCCGTTGCGGCCGTCCACGATGTTGAGCCGGCGCGCGTAGGGCCGCGCGGACTCCAGCCCCTTCACGCACTCCTCCGGCGAGTAGCCCAGGGCCAGCGCCGTCGCGAACGCCGCCGTCGCGTTCTGCGCGTTGTGCGGCCCCACGAAGTGCAGGCGCACCGGCCAGTCCTTCCCCTGGTAGCGCACGGTGGCCACCATGCCGTCGCGGCCCAGCGTGTGGACCGCGGTGAGGCGCACGTCCGCCGCTTCCGCCCGGCCGAACGTCAGGTGCTTCGCGCCGCTGCGCGCGGCCTGGCGCACGATGAGCGCGTCGTCCAGGTTCACCACGGCGGTGGCCTGGGGCAGCAGTTCGCGGAACATCTCTCCTTCCGCCTCCGCCACGCCCTCCAGGCTGCCCAGCCCCTCCAGGTGCTCCGGCTGGACGACGGTGATGACCCCGGCGTCCGGCCGCACCTTGCGGGTGAGGCGTTCGATTTCTCCCGGCTGGTTCATCCCCACTTCGATGACGGCCGCCACGTGGGACGGCTCCAGCCGGAAGAGCGTGAGCGGGACGCCCACCTCGTTGTTGAAGTTGCCCTCCGTCTTCAGCGCGGGGCCGCGCGTGGCCAGGATGGCGCCCACCATCTCCTTGGTGGTCGTCTTCCCGTTGGAGCCCCCCACCGCCGCCACGGGGATGCTGAAGCGGCGGCGGTGCAGCGCCCCCAGCCCGCCCAGCGCGGCCAGGGTGTCGTCCACCTCGTAGAGGGCGAAGCCCGGGGGCAGGGCCGGCAGCGCCCTCCCCCGCTTCACCACCGCCCCGGCCGCGCCCTGTCGCTGGGCGCCGCCCACGAAGTCGTGGGCGTCGAAGCGCTCGCCCTGCAGCGCCACGAAGAGACACCCGGGGGTGAGCGACCGGGTGTCGGTGCAGACGGCGGGAAAGCCCGCGGCAACGGGCTCCCCGCGCCGGGTCGCCCCCGTCGCCTGCACCACCTCGTCATCGGAGAATCGAGCGGCCATGGAGGGGGGGTGTTGGCCTTGAAGGGGGTTTCAGCCCGGGATGCGGTTGGCCAGCGCGCGCGCGGCGACCTCGCGGTCGTCGAACGCGAGCTTCTCCGTGCCCACCGTCTGGTAGGTCTCGTGGCCCTTGCCGGCGATGAGGACGACGTCGTCGTCCTTGGCCAGGTTGATGACCTGCTCGATGGCGGCGCGGCGGTCCGCGTCCACGAGGTAGCCCTTCTCCCCGACCTTCGCCTTGCCCGCGGAGATGCGGCGCAGGCCGCCTTTCTCCAGGCCCGGCGTGACCTCGGCGATGATGGCCTCCGGGTCCTCCGTGCGCGGGTTGTCGCTGGTCACCATCACCAGGTCGGCGCCCTCCGCGGCCACGGTGCCCATCAGCGGGCGCTTGCCCTTGTCGCGGTCGCCGCCGCAGCCGAAGACGACGATGACGCGGCCCTTGGCCAGCGTGCGCGCCGCTTCGATGGAGCGCTTGAGCGCGTCATCCGTGTGCGCGTAGTCCACCAGCACCGCCGGCGCGGGACCGCCGCGGTGGTTCTCCGCGCGGTCCATGCGGCCCGCGACCTGGGAGACCAGCTCGATGCCGCTCTTCACGTCCGAGCGGGAGATGCCCGCGCCCAGCGCGATGCCGGCGGCGAGCATGATGTTCTCCAGGTTGTGGGGCCCCAGCAGCTTGCTCTTCACCTTGATGTCGCCCGCGGGCGTCTTCAGGGTGGCCTCGATGCCCTTGAGCGAGTACGTGGCGTCCGCGGCGGAGATCTCCCCCGCGCCCGTGCGGCTGAACTTCCACGCCATGCGCTTCTGGCCGCGCAGCTCGTTGTAGATGCGGCTGGCGAAGGTGTCGTCGCCGTTCACCACGGCGGTGCCGGTGGCGCCCAGGTTCTCCACGAAGAGCTTGCGCTTCACCTGGAAGTACTCCTCCAGGTCCTTGTGGTAGTCCAGGTGGTCGCGCGACAGGTTGCTGAAGCCCGCGGCCTTGAAGGTGAGCCCGTGCACGCGCTCCTGCGCGAGCGCGTGGCTGGAGACCTCCATCACGACCGTCTCCACGCCCGCGTCCACCATCTCGCGGAAGATGCGGTGCAGCTCCAGCGGGTCCGGGGTGGTGTTGGCCAGCTCCGTCGTCTTGCCGCCGAACTTGTAGCCCAGCGTCCCGATGACGCCCGGCGCGGCGGAGCCGGTGTACATGGCGGCCGTCGCGAGGATGGCCTCCAGGAGGTACGTCGTCGTCGTCTTGCCGTTGGTGCCGGTGACGCCCAGGAGCGTCAGCTTGTCGGCGGGGCGGCCGTGGAAGTTGGCCGCGATGAGGGCCAGCGCCTTGCGCGCGCTGCTCACCTTGAAGAACGGCACCTGCGAGGACTGCCCCTGCTTCTCCGACACCACGGCCACGGCACCGCGCGACACGGCTTCGCCGATGAACTGGGCCCCATCTTCCTTCAGGCCCGGCACGGCGATGAAGAGATCCCCCGGCTTCACGCGCCGCGAATCCTGCGTCACGCCCGTGACGTCGACCGCGGAACGGCCGCCCGAGGTCTGCTCGGCTCCACACCCTGCGAGGACATCCGTCAGCTTCATCTCTTCCCCTTCACACGCATTGCTGATGCGGGGCCTGGAAAGGACACGGCCTCATTGCCGCGTCGCCAGTTCCAGCGTCACCCGGGCCCCCTTCTCCACCAGCGCACCGGCGGGGGGGGTCTGAGATACGACTCGTCCACTGCCTTGCAGCTGTGGCTCCAGCGCCGCGGCGAGCAACTTCACCACGGCCTCGCGTCCTGCCTGTCCCTGGACGTCCGGCACACGCACCGTGCCGGGCTCCGGGGTCTCGGTCACCGCATCCTCCAGACCGGCCCGGACGGGCACGGCCTTCGCCAGCGCCTTTGGTGCCGGAGGGGGCACCACGGGCGCGGCGGCCGCGGCCACCTCGGCGGGTGCCACCGTGCGGGACGGGGGCACGGCCAGGTGGGCCATGGCAGCGGTAGCGATTTCCTTGAAGGCAGGGGCAGCCACGTTCCCCCCGTATACGTCTGTCTTGGGTTCGTCCACCACCACGAGAATCACGGCGCGTGGTGCCTCGGCTGGCACCATGCCCGCGAACGACGCGATGCGTTTGTCGGAATACCCCCGGGCGACGGGGTCCGCCTTCTGGGCCGTGCCCGTCTTGCCGGCCACCCGGTAGTCGTCCATGGCGGCCTTGGGCGCGGTCCCTCCCTTGACCACCACGCTCTCGAGCATGCCCACGACCTGCCGCGCCACCCTCTGGGAAACCACCCGCCGCAGCTCCGTGGGCTGGTTCTCCAGCAGCACCACGCCGTCCGGGTCCACGACCTTGGAGACGAGGTACGGGCGCATCAGCACGCCGTCGTTGGCCAGCGCGCCGTAGGCCGCCGTCAGCTGGACGGCGGTGGAGGTCATGCCCTGGCCGAAGGACTGGGTGGCCAGGGAGATGTCCGATTTCGGAAACGGGATGACGCCGCGGGACTCGCCGGTGAGCGCCAGACCGGTGCGCTCCGCGAAGCCGAAGGCGTGGTAGGCGGCGACCATCTTCTCCCGCCCCAGGGCTTCAGCAATCTTGGCGGCGCAGATGTTGGAGGACACCTGGAGGACGCCCTGGGCATTGAGCCAGCCGTGCGGGTGGGTGTCGTTGACGGTGTGGCGGCCGATGCGGAAGGCGCCGTTCTCACAGAAGAACAGCTGGTCCGGGGTGATGGCCTTCTGCTCCAGCGCGGCGGCCACCACGAAGGCCTTCATCGTGGAGCCGGGCTCGAAGGCGTCCAGCGCGGCGCGGTTGCGGATGGCGTTCTTCACGCCGTCCTCGGGCGTGTTCGGGTTGAAGCGCGGGTTGTTGGCCAGCGCCAGCAGCTCCCCCGTGCGCGGGTCCAGCACCACCGCCATGCCCGCCACGGCCTTCGCGTCCTCCACGGCCTTGGCCAGCGCCTTCTCCGCGACGTACTGGAGGTGGCGGTCCAGCGTGAGCGTCACCGCGGCGCCCTGGCGCTCCAGCGGATCCATGGCGCCCTGGACCATCAGCTTGCGGCCCTTGGCGTCCCGGAAGCCGGAGGTGCGCGAGTTCTGCCCGGACAGCTCGTCCTCGAAGGCCAGCTCCAGGCCCTCCAGGCCGTGGCCGTCCGTGCCCACCATGCCGACGATGTGCGCGCCCAGCTCGCGCTGGGGATAGAAGCGCTTGGGCTCCTTGGTGAAGCCCAGGCCGGGCAGGCCCAGCGCCTTCACCGCCTCCACCTCCTGGGGCTTCGCCTGGCGCTTCACCCACGCGAAGCGCTTGGCGCGGGACAGGCGCGCGGCCACGTCGTTGCCGTCCAGGTGCACCGCGCGGGCGAGCTGCCGGGCCGCCTGCTGCACGTTGGGGAGCATGGACGGGTCCACCCAGATGGAGTCCACCTCCACGCTCTGCGCGAGCGGCGTGCCGCGCCGGTCGAAGATGTCGCCGCGCCGGGCCGGGATGTCGATCTGCCGGACGTACTGGTCCTGAGCCAGGCCGCGCAGCTTCTCCTGCTGGAAGACCTGGAGGTAGACCGCGCGGCCGAACGCGGTGCCCAAAAGCGCGAGGAACAGCCCGAACAAGAGCTGGACCCGCAGCCGGAGCCCCTTCGTGTTCGACTCCGGAACCCGCGCGCTCTTGAGGTCCCTCACCGCCCGGTCCCCCGCTCCGCCACGCGGACGGCCGGGGCCGCCGAGCGGGCCTGCGCGGTGCCGGACGTCTTCACGCGGTCATCCGCGATGGACACCACCGCGCCGCCCTTGGGCATGGCCATGCCCAGCTGCTCACGCGCCACGCGCTCCAGCCGCGCGGGGGCCTTGAGCGTGGCCAGCTCCAGCTTCAGCCGGTCGTTCTCCCGGGTGAGCGAGCGGCTCTCGCCCTCCGCGTTGGACAGGCGGTAGCCCATGTCCACCACCAGCACGCGGCTCGTCACGTGGAGGATGCCCACGCCGGCGAAGAGGGTGAAGAGCATGACGGCGGGCAGCAGGTGCATCAGCACGCCGGCCACGGACACGGAGGGACGCGAGAGGGCCTTGCTCATCGGATTTTCTCCACCGCGCGCAGGTGCGCGCTGCGAGACCGGGGGTTGGCCTCGACTTCCGCTTCGGAAGCCGCGACGGCCTTCTTGGACACGAGGGCGAAATCACCCTGGCTGTTGCACACGCACACCGGGAAGCCCGGCGGACAGGTGCACCCGCCCACCAGGGCGCGGAAGGCTTCCTTCACCTTCCGGTCCTCCAGGGAGTGGAAGGAGATGACCGCGGCGCGGCCGCCCACCTTGAGCAGCGAGGGCAGCGCGGCGAGCAGCGCGTCCAGCGCCTCCAGCTCCCCGTTCACCGCCATGCGCAGCGCCTGGAAGGTGCGGGTGGCGACGTTGATGCGGTCCGGCCACGCCTTGCGCGGCACGGCGCGCTTCACCACCTCCACGGCCTCCAGCGTGCGCTGGGGCAGCGCCTTCTTCAGCTCCCGGGCGATGGGCCGGGCGAAGGGCTCTTCCCCATAGTCCTTGAGCAGCCGCGCCAGGTCGCGCTCGTCCGTCTCGGCGATGAGCTCCGCGGCGGTGATGCCGCTGTCGCCCATGCGCATGTCCAGCGGGCCGTCCTTCATGAAGGAGAAGCCGCGCTCGGCCACGTCCAGTTGGGGCGAGGACACGCCCAGGTCCACGAGCACGCCGTCCACAGGCAGCAGGTCGTGCGCCACGCGGGGCAGGTCCGCGAAGTTTCCCTGCCGGGCCTGGAAGCGCGCGTTGCCGCCCATGCGGGCGGTCGCGGCGGCAAGGGCCACGGGGTCCCGGTCCACGCCCACCACGGTGGCGCCCCGGGCGAGCAGCGCCTGGGTGTGGCCGCCGCCGCCGAGCGTGCCGTCGAGGATGACCTTGCCCTCCGCCGGGTTCAGCAGCTCCACCGTCTCGTGGAGCAGGACGGTCTGGTGCTGGAAGTCCACGGGAGGGGGCCTTGGGTACGGGTCAGACGAAGGGAGCGCGCGCGAGCTGGAAGGCGGCCCGGGCATCGTTCATGTGCGGGTACAGCTCGAAGGTGTCGTGGGCGCCGGCCGCGCGGAAGATGGCGGCCAGGTACGGCGACAGCCCGGACAGCTTCACGTCACCGCCGGCGCGGCGGAACTGCTCCGTGCGGGCCATCAGCGGGCGCACGCCCCGGTAGTTCAGGTGCGACACGTCCGCGAAGTCGAGGACGACCTGACGGGTGCCCCGGTGCAGCCGGTGCATCAGGTCCTCGCACAGCTTGAGCAGGTCCGCCTCCTCCAGCTCGCCCTCGAGCATCAGCGTCTCCACGCGCTCGGACGCCGCCACCACCGCCCTGTTCCGACGAACCTCCTGCACCTGGTCCATGCGCTTGACCCACCCTTCTCCTGCGAACTCGAGGCTGTCGACTTCCTGGCTACGGCTGGCGCAGCTCGCCCAGCACCCTCAACACGTCCTGGGAGGTGGCTTCCTGGCGCGCGTCCTCCTGCGCCTTCGCCCAACCTTCCTGGCTCCAAAGCTCAATCACCTTCACCATCCCCGCCCACACCACTTCCTTCTCCAGCTTCGCGTACGCCCTGAGCGACGGCGGGATGAGCAACCGGCCCAGCTTGTCCAGCGGGCACTCCTGCGCGCTGGCCACGTACAGCCGCATCAACGTCTTGACCCCCGGCTCCATGGGGTTGCGCCGGGCGAGCGCGGTCTCCAACGCCTCCCACTCCCGCACCGGATAGGCGTGGAGGCAGGGGTCCAGGGCCGTGGTGACGATGAGCCGCTCGTCGTAGGCGCCCACCAGCGTCTCCCGCAGCTTGGCCGGGAGGCTGGTGCGCCCCTTCGCGTCGATCTGGTGCTCATAGACGCCTCGGAACACGCGGGACGATCCACCTTTTCAGCCCAGCACGGGACGGACCACCACTCCTTCCCACTTCTTACCCCTCTGCGGCCGGCATACATACGCGCCCCCCCCAGGGGGGTCAAGAAAGCGCGCAACAGGCTGGAACACGCCGCGCCCGGCGCCGGACATCACTCAGGGCGCGTGCCGGAGGGCCTACCTTCGAGGGTGGGGCAAACTTGAGTTTTTCCGCTCACAGCCTGAGAGTCTGGGCGCGTGAGCACGAACGTTCGACTGAAGGTGGCCTACAAGACCCCGCAGTCGCTGGTCGGTGAGTACACCCGCAGCGTGGGTCAGGGCGGCGTCACCCTGGAGACGCGCAAGGCCCTGCCCCTGGGCACCCGCTTCACCTTCGAATTGCACGCGGGCGGCATGCCGCGTCCGGTGGAGGTGCTGGGCGAGGTCGTCAAGGTGGAGCCGCGCCCCGGCGAGCGCTTCATGCTCACCGTGCGCTACGACGGCGCGGAGGATCGCAGCGCGCTGGACGCGGTGCTCCAGTTCATCTTCGCCCAGGAGGAGCAGAACGGCCTGCGCCGCTTCCCGCGCATGCCGCTGCACCTGCGCGCGCGGGAGGCAGACCCCCGGGCGCCGTTCTTCTACGTGCGCGACATCTCCCGCGGCGGCGTGGGCCTGGAGGTGGAGGCCCCCGCCCTGCCCCGCGAGGTCCAGGTGGGCACGCCCTTCCTCATGGAGATGGACATGAAGGAGGGCCCGCTCCTGCTGCACGGCGAGGTGGCCTGGACGTCGTCGGTGCCGCGCAAGGGCGCGACGCAGGCGATGACGCCGGGCTTCGGCGCGACGTTCGGCCGGCTGCGGCCGGACATGCTCCAGCGGCTGGAGGCCCTGATGGTGCTGGAGCATCTGCCGCCCGCGCCCTGGCGGGCCCGGGTCAGCTTCGGCCTGGATGCCGTGTCGCGGATGCCCTGACGCTCGGCCAGGGCACCCGCGCGGCGCGACAGGCTACAGCGGGTTGTACGGGTAGCCGCCGGCCTCTTCCAGGCCCGCGACAATCGTCTCGCGCAGCTCCGCCGGGTCGTACGCCGTGAAGGCGTCCAGGGCGGTGAGACGCTTCAGCTCCAGCGAGAGCGCGTCGCCCTTGAGCGTGGCGCAGAGCGCGCGGCGGGTGCGCTCGAAGGCGCGCGTGGTGGACTCCATCGCGTACAGCCGCACCAGCGCCACGCGCACGGGGTCCTGCACACCGCCGGTGGCGGCCTGACGGGTGCGCGTCACCATGGAGTCCAGGGCGTACGCGTCCATCACCACGTCCGCCAGCGCGGCCATGACCTCCTGGTGCTTGTCCAGCTCCGTGCCGAAGGTCTCCGCGGCCAGGCGCATGCCGTGGATGGCCAGGTGCTTGGCGCACTCGGCGGCGATCTCTTCATTGGCCAGCGCGTCCTGGCGGCCCGCGCGGGGACGCTCGCCGCGGCTCAGCTCCTCCGCCACGGAGCGCGCCTGCGCGAACAGCGGCAGGTCGCCCTTCACGGCGCGCTTGAGCAGCATGCCGGTGATCAGCATGCGGTTGATCTCGTTGGTGCCCTCGAAGATGCGGTTGATGCGCGCGTCGCGGTAGGCGCGCTCCACCGGGTACTCCTCGATGTAGCCGGCGCCGCCGTGCACCTGCACCGCGTCATCCACCAGGTGGCCCAGGGCCTCCGAGCCGAAGACCTTCATGATGGAGGCCTCGCAGGCGAACTCCTCCATGGCGGCGATGACGTGCGCGTCGTAGTCCGCGTCCGAGCGCTCCTTCGACGACAGCCGCCCGTCCACCAGGCCCGCCGTGCGGTAGGTCATGCTCTCCACCGCGTAGACGAGCGTGGCCATGCGCGCGAGCTTCTCGCGGATGAGCGGGAACGTGGCGATGGGCGCCTTGAACTGCTTGCGCTCCTGCGCGAACTTGAGCGCGCTCTGCAGCTGCAGCTTCATGCCGCCGATGACGCCCGCGCCCAGCTTCAGCCGGCCGTAGTTGAGGATGTTGAAGGCGATGCGGTGGCCCTTGCCCAGCTCGCCCAGCAGGTTCTCCACGGGCACCTGCGCGTCCTCGAAGTAGAGCGGACACGTGGACGAGCCGCGGATGCCCATCTTGTGCTCCTCCGGGCCCACGGTGAGGCCCGGGGTGTCCTTCTCCACGATGAAGCCGGTGAACTTGTCACCGTCCACCTGCGCGAAGACGACGAACACGTCCGCGAAGGCCGCGTTGGTGATGTAGAGCTTGGAGCCGTTGAGCACGTAGTGCTTGCCGTCGGCGGACTTCACGGCCTTCGTCTTCGCGCCGCGCGCGTCGCTGCCGCTGCCCTGCTCCGTCAGCGCGTACGCCGCCACCCACTCGCCCGTGGCGAGCTTGGGCAGGTACTTCGCCTTCTGCGCCTCGTTGCCGAACCACACGATGGGCAGCGACCCGATGCCGGTGTGCGCGCTGGACGTCACCGACCAGGAGCCCAGCAGGCTCATGGCCTCCGCGAGCAGCAGCGACGTCGTCTTGTCCAGGCCCGTGCCGCCGTAGGTCTCCGCGATGTCCACGCTCAAGAGGCCCAGCTCACCCGCGCGGCGCAGGAGGTCGCGCAGCAGCGCATTGTCCTTGGCCTCGATGCGCGCGGCCTGGGGCAGCACCTGCTCCCGGCAGAACTGGAGCGCCGTCTTGAAGAAGAGCCGCTGCTCCTCGGAGAACGTCTCCGGCGTGAGGATGCGGGTGGCGCCCACCTCCTGGAAGAGGAACGTCGCCCCAGCGAGGACATCCTGGGGACGCGAAGCGGGCTCGGTTGCGGCGACCATCAACGACCTCCGGGGAGGGAGCAGTGCCCTCCGAAGCCTTCAGGAAAAAAGGCGCGCGGCACATTAGGGCGCGCGGACCGACAGGGGTAGTAGCGGCGTGGCCCCACCACCTCAATGGGATGAGAGTCCACCCCGGGTGCGTGTCCGCCTGCCAGGCCGGCCCATGTTACGGGGAACCCGCGTCCAGCGCGGGCCGGGGCGTGGGGTACACGAGGCAGAGCGTGTCGAAGAGCCCCTCCTCCGGAGCGGCATACGTGCCGCCGAGCGCCCGCGCCACCTGCACCACCTCCGTGCCGAACGACGGCACGAGGCACAGGTCCTCCGACGTGGTGAAGCGCCCCTTGAGCCGGGCCAGCTCCCGCCGCAGCGTCGCGATGTCCTGGCGCCCGCCTCGCACCGGCACGGACGGGCCATTGCGGTCCGGTCCCGGCAGCTTGCCCACGCTGGTGGTCAGCTCGAAGCCGTCCGCGCGCTGGATGATGCGCAGCTTGCCGGGCGCCACCTCCTCCAGCCACGCCCGGAAGCCCTGCTCGTCGCGCAGCACCAGCGGGTAGGCCACCGGTGCGTCCGGGTGCTGGAGCCACACGGCCCGCGCCTGCGTGCGCAGCACCGCCAGCGTGTCAGACGTCTGTGCGAGAAACGTGTCCGCGTCCTCGACCGTGACGAGCACGTCCCTGCCCCGCACCCGCTCCGCGAGCCGGTCCGCGTCCTGTCCCCGCGCGGGCACGAAGGCCTCCGCGCCCAGCCGCGCCTGCTCCCCTGACAGCACCAGCCGCAGGACGTCGTCCGGGAGCGGCTCGCCATAGACGGGCGCGGACGCGGGCGTGACGGTGGCGTCCGCCCAGGTGCCCGCGTCGACGGGAGCCAGCGGAGGGGCTCCCGCGTCCGCGCCGAGGGGGGTCGCGGAGGACGCCGCTGGCGCCGGCCCGGCGGGCGTGGATTCGCGGCAGCCAACTGATGCCAGGCTGCTCAAGAACAGGAGGAAGAATGCAGGGTTACGCAAACAGGCTGGCGAGCGTAGCGGAATTTTCCACCCGGAGCGTCTGAATGGCCTCATGATAGCTTCTCGCGGTTTTTCCGAAGGCCTCCCCTCGACAGGAGCCGATTCGAACGTGCCGCAGCCTTCCGCCGGCTTCCAATTCGGCAAGTACAAGCTGCTCGAGCGCATCGCGACGGGCGGCATGGCGGAGATCTACCGCGCGCGGATGACGGCGGTGGCGGGCGTCACGAAGCCGGTGGTCATCAAGAAGATCCTTCCTGGCTACGCGGACGACAGCGCGTTCGTGTCCATGTTCATCAACGAGGCGCGCATCGCGCTGGGACTGTCGCACGGCAACATCGCGCAGATCTTCGACTTCGGCGAGGTGGAGGGCGAGTACTTCCTCGCGATGGAGTGGGTGGACGGCCATCCGCTCTCGCACGTGCTGCGCCGCGCGCGGGAGAAGGGGCTGCCCGCGCTGCCGCCGCCCCTGGCGGTGCTGGTGGCCATCGACATGCTGCGCGGCCTGGCGTACGCGCACACGCGGCTGGACGACAACGGCCGGCCGCTGCACATCGTCCACCGGGACGTGAGCCCGCAGAACGTGCTGCTCTCCTTCGAGGGGCAGGTGAAGCTGGTGGACTTCGGCATCGCGCGGGCGCGGCTTGCCGGACGCAGCGACACGAACACGGACGTGGCGAAGGGCAAGTACGTCTACTTCGCGCCGGAGCAGGCGCGCGGCGAGGCGCTGGACGCGCGCACGGACGTGTTCGCCGCGGGCACGGTGCTCTACGAGATGCTCTGCGGGCGGCGCCCCTTCGAGGGCTCGCTCCAGGACGTGCTGCGCAAGATTTCGCAGGGCGACTTCCCCCGGCCGCGCGAGTGGGTGCCGGGCATCCCCGCCGCGCTGGAGCGCATCCTGCTCACCGCGATGGCCACCAGCCCGGAGCAGCGCTACCCCACCGCGCAGGCCTTCGCGGAGGCGCTGGCGCGGCAGCTCCACATCACCGCGCCGGACGTGTCCGCCAGCGACCTGGGCCACTTCATGGGCTACCTCTTCGAGCCGGAGCTCGTGGAGGCCGGCCGCCCGGTGCAGCTGCCGCGCGAGTTCATCGCGCGGGTGGGCCGCTGGAGCGGCATCGCGGAGCCGCCGCCCGTGCAGACGCCGCCGGAGCTGCCCCGCCACGTGCCCGAGCCTCACGGCGAGCCCCGGGGGGATTTGACGACGCAGCCCCTGCCCCCGCAGGCGCTGCCGCCCGCGCCGCCGCCCGCGTGGCACCGCTCCCTGCGCGGCTGGGCGGTGCGCGGCGCGCCGGTGGTGGTGGCCGCGCTCGTGGCCACCTGGCTGGGCCTGGTCATGGGCGGCTCCAATACGTTCGCGGTGGAGCTCAGCTCCTCGCCCGCGGGCGCCACCATCCGCGTGGACGGCCGCATCCAGCGGGAGACGACGCCCACGCTCATCACCCAGCTTCCGTCCGACCGCGAGCACGTGCTGGAGGTGCTGATGCCGGGCATGGTGCCCTTCAGCCAGCGCGTGCACGCCGAGCGCGGCACCACGCTGGCGGTCCACGCGCGGCTCGCGCCCAAGCACCCGGCCTCCGCGCGCGCCCTGCCCCGCGCGGGCCCGGACGACGCGCCCGTCTCTGGCGCGCGCTACTCCGCGGGAGGCCCGTTCGCGCTCAGCGCCGTCGCGCATGCCCTGCGCGTGCCCCCGACCCAGGCGGCGCGCATGCGGTTGGATCCGTCCCGCGCCTACGGCCTGCGCGTGGAGGGCCGCGTGTCGGTGGGCGGCCCGCTGCCGGTGGCCCAGGCGGTCTACTTCCTGGAGGGCGGCACGGCCCTGGCCGCGCGCGACAGCTTCGGCCTGGTGGGCGCGGACGAGGTGCTGGTGCGCGACGCCTCCGTCCTCTACGTGTTCCTCTGGGACGACCGCCCCGACGACAACCGCGGCGCGCTCCAGGTCCACGTGCGCGAACAGGCGAGCGGCGCCATCACCACCCTGCTCCTGGACGCGCGCCGGCACGCGGTCTCGCTGTCGCCCCATGACGGCTTCACGCTCCGGGAGCTGGATCCGTCCACCACCTACCGCGTCGTCGTGCGCGCGGCGCAGGAGCCGGCGCGCACGCGGGGCTTTGGCGGCGGAGAGGTGGGCGGCGTGCTCGCGCTGCACGGCGCGGGCGCTTCTCCGGCCATGGCGCCGGGCACGCTGGAGGTGCTGGAGGTCAACCAGCCCACGGTGATGCGCGGCGCGAGCTGGCTGCGGCTCGCGTTCCCGGACGACGACGTGAACGACAACGCCGGGGGCCTCACGCTGGAGGTGACCCCGGTGGCGCCGCTGCACCAGTAGCGCGCGCGACGGGCCGCTACAGGACGCCGCCAGCCTGTAGCCGAAAAATTGATCATCCGGGACGCGCCCCTACCCTGGGCCGCCACGGAGGACGCTCAATGAAGAAGCTGCTGGCGGTGCTGGGCCTGGGGATCGCGGTGACGGCCACGGTGGGACTTTCCACTCGCGTGGACGCGCGGCCCGGAAGCACGGCGGACGAGGGACCGACCGATGCCCAGATCGACGCTGTCCTGGACGCGCAGGCTCACGAGGTCATGGCCCGGCTGCTGGAAGCGCAGCGCAATGCCAACCGGATGACAATGCTTCCCCGGTAATCTCGTGGCATCCGGCGGGGCACGGTGCTACGACCGGGCGCTCGCTTCAGTGCTCATCCACCCGCTCACGAGGGGGCCATGCCAGAAGGGTCCGCTGCACTCCAGCTCCAGGTTGGAGACCGGGTCGTCTACCCCAACCAGGGGGTCTGTCGCGTCGCCGCCATCGATGTGAAAGAGGTGGCCGGACAGAGCCTCACCTTCGTCACCATGCGCCGCGAGGAAGACGGCGCGGTCGTAATGGTGCCGCAGGGAAAAATCATCTCCATCGGCGTGCGCAAGGTCGCCAGCCCGGCGGACGTGGAGGAGATCTACGCGTTCCTCCGCTCGGACAGCGACAAGGCGGACCTGGACTGGAAGCAGCGCGCGCGCACCAACCTGGACCGCATGACCCAGGGCGGCATCCTGGGGCTGGCGGAGGTCGTCAAGGGCCTCCAGGTCCTCAGTGAGCTGCGGCCGCTGCCCACCAAGGAGCGCGAGCTCTACGACAACGCGCGGCACCTGCTGGTGTCGGAGGTCGCCGCCGCGCTGGGCACCGCCGAGGCCAACGCCGAGGACTCCATCGACATCGTCCTCTTCCCGCCCGGGAAGGAGCGTCCCAAGCGCACCGCCGCGGAGTTCGCGCGGCCCGGTGGCGACGAGGACGACATGGACCTGGACGGCGACCTCATGGGTCTGGAGGGCGGAGAGCTGGACCTGCCCTCGGACGAGGAGCCGCAGTCCGAGTCCGAGGAGGAGTCCTCCGAGGAAGGTGCCGAGGAGGAAGGCGGCGAGGAGGCGGCCGAGGACGCACCCAAGAAGCGCGGCCGTCCGCCCAAGGCCAAGCCGGCCGAAGGCGCCGAGCCCGCCGCTCCCAAGAAGCGCGGCCGTCCGCCCAAGCCGAAGCCCGAGGTGACGGCGGAGAGCGCCGAGCCCGCCGCGCCGAAGAAGCGCGGCCGTCCGCCCAAGGCCAAGCCGCCCGAGGGCGCCGCGCCCGCGGAGCCCGCCGCGCCGAAGAAGCGTGGCCGTCCGCCCAAGGCGAAGCCCGCCGAGGACGAGTGAACCGCAGGACTCCACGGCCCTCCCGGCTGCCCGCGTCGCGCCGCAAGCGCGCGCCCGGCACCGCGCGAGGGCCCTCCCGCCGAGGTGACGCCCCGTGATTCGCGTCGTGACGCTGGACCCCTTCGACGACAAGCAACTGGCCAAGTTCAACCGCACGCTCTACACGGCCTTCGGCGTGGGCAGCGAGCACAGCGGCTCCGCGGAAATCCCCGCGGGCATGTCCGAGCCCCTGGACGCGGAGAAGCTGCTCGACGAGGTGAAGGGCATCCGGGCCTACAAGGACGACAAGGTGCTGCTGCTCACCTCGCGCAAGCTCAAGGACCGCGACCTGCCCAGCGGCAAGGCGCCCACGTCCGGCTTCGCGCGGTACGGCAAGGACCGGGCAATCCTCTCCATCGCGCCGTTCAAGGACCTGGAGAAGGACTTCAAGCCCATCGCGCGCCACGCGCTGCACCAGCTGGGCACGCTCTGGGAGCTGCACCACTGCCTGGATCCGCGCTGCTCGATGTATCCACCCTGGACGCCGTCCTTCAACCAGGGCGACCACATCTTCTGCACCTTCTGCCGCGAAAAGAGCGAGCAGAAGATCCGTCTTGCCAAGTCCTAAGGCCCTGCGCGCCCTGCCCCTGGTGGAACTGGGGGCGCTGCTCCTCGTCGCGCTCCTGTGCCTCGTCTTCCAGCTGAGGCTTCCGGGCCGGCTGCCCACGGACGCGGACGAGCGCGCCATGGCGGACGTGCTGGCCCGCGACGCGCGGCCCGGGGACGCGGTGCTGCTGTTCCCCTGGTGGACGGAGCGGGCCCGCCTCTTCGTGCCCTCCTCCATCCCCGTGTACGGGTGGCTGGAGTCGGACCGCGCGGACCTGGGCGCGCACCCGCGCATCTGGGTGCTGGGCCAGCCGGACCTGCCCCGCTCCGACGTGGGCGCGTTCGACGCGGCCTTCCTGCCCGGACGCAAGGCGCTGGGCCCCGAAGCGCGCATGGGCCCGCTGTCGCTGCGCCTCTATGAGAACGGCCGCTACCGCCCCCGTCACTGGGTGGCGAGCGAGTCCGCGAGCGCGGCGCGCGTGTACCTGGAGCAGCCGGATGGCTCGCGCCGCGACTGTCCCTTCGACGGGCGCGCGCACCGCTGCCCCGGCCCGCCGCACCTGTACGTGGCGCCGGAGTGGCACGAGATCTTCTACGAGCCCCGGCATTGCCTGTGGATGCACGCGCCGGGAGGGCCGCAGCGGCTGGTGGCGGAGTTCGCCAACGTGCCTTCGGGCATGGGCCTGCGGCTGGAGGGCGGCATCATCTTCGAGTTCGCGCACCCGAAGGACCCGCGCCTGTCCACCACGTCCCTGGGCGTGGATGACGCGGCCACGGGTGAGCGCCTGCTGGACGTGCCCATCCCGCCGGGCCGCGAGGGCGTGCAGAAGGCGGAGGTGGTGCTGCCGCCCGGACCGCCGCGCACGGTGAAGGTCTGGGTGCAGGCGGACAACGCGGAGTCGCGGCAGGTGTGCCTGGACGTGATGGCGCTGGAGCCCGCGGCGGGGGTGAAGCCATGACGGTTCCCTTGCTGACGGGACGCCCCGCGACGCGCGAGGAGAAGCTCACGGCGCTGGCGCTGTGGGTGCTGGGGTTCGCGGCGCTGTGGACCACGGAAGCGGCCGTGGGCTTCACGCGCGACGAGAGCGTCTACTTCGCGGCGGCGGAGGGCTACTCGCAGTGGTTCCGGCTGCTCCTGCACTCGCCCGCGCAGGCGTTCACGGACAGCGCCATCGTGCGCGCGTGGGACTACAACCACGAGCACCCGGTGCTGATGAAGACGCTGTTCGGGTTGAGCCACCTGCTCTTCCACGACACGCTGGGCGTCATGCGCGACGCGACGGCCTTCCGGCTGCCCGCGTTCGCGATGTCGGCGCTGGTGCCCGCGCTGTGCTTCCTGCTGGGCAGCGCGCTGTACGGCCGCACCGCGGGGTGGTTCGCCGCCCTCTCCTTCCTGCTGGTGCCCCGCCAGTACTTCAACGCGGAGCTGGCGTGCTTCGACATGCCGGTGGCCGCGATGTGGCTGCTGGTCGTGTACTGCTTCTGGCGCGCGCTGGAGAGCACCCGCTGGGGCATCGCGTGCGGCGTGGCGTTCGGCCTGGCCATCGCCACGAAGCACAACGCCCTCTTCATGCCCTTCGTGCTGTCACCGTTCGCGCTGTGGCGCGCGTGGCAGGCGAGCGAAGGCGTGCCCGAGGCCCGCGTGCGGCTGGGCCGCTTCGTGGGGCTCTACGCGGCGGTGGCGGTGCTGTACGGCCTGCTCGTCGTGTTCCTGGGCGGGCCCGACGCGTTCCAGAAGAAGTTCCTGCTGCTGAGCCCGCACACGCTGTTCTTCGTGGGGCTCGCGGTGGGCAGCGTGGTGCTGCTGCGCGACTTGAAGCCCGTGAGCCTGCCGGTGACGCGCGCGCTGGTGCCGCTGGCGGCGATGGCGGTGCTGGGCCCCGTGCTCTTCTACCTGCACTGGCCCTACCTGTGGCACGCGCCGGTGGACCGCACCGCGTGGTACCTGGCCTTCCACGCGACGCACAACCACTACGCCTGGTTCTACCTGGGCACGCTGATGCGCGGGCCGCCCTTCCCGCTCACGTACGTGGTGGTGAAGACGGCGCTCACCGTGCCCACCAGCCTCTTCGCGCCCATGGTGACGGGCTTCGTCGCGCTCGTGGGCCGGGCGCTGCTGAGCCTCAACGCTCGCACGCGCGAATGGGTGCGGATGCCCACCGCTTCGGAGGCGCTGGTGGGCGTCAACGCGGTGACGTCCATCCTCATCATCAGCCACCCGCAGGTGCCGCACTTCGGCGGCGTGAAGCACTGGTTCCCGTCCATGCCCTTCCTGGGCATCCTCGCGGGTGCGGCGGTGGCGCGCGGGTGCTTCGCGCTGTGGGAGCTGCTGAAGGCGCGGCGGCCGTCGGTGTCACCGCTCGAGGTGACAGTGCCGGTGTTCGCGCTGCTGCTGGTGCCCGCGCTGCTGGGGCTGGTGCGCGTGTTCCCCTACGGCACGGCCGCGTACTCGGAGCTGGCGGGGGGGCTGCCGGGCGCGGCGACGCTGGGCATGCAGCGCCAGTTCTGGTCCAGCCACGTCACCGGCGTGCTCCCGTGGATCAACGAACACGCGAAGCCGGGTGCGCGCATCTACCTGCACGAGGTGAACGGCTTCTCGTTCCGCGACTACCAGCGCAACGGGATGCTGCGCGAGGACGTGCGGGCGGTGAACAGCCCGTTCGACGCGGACATCGTCGCGTACCAGTACCACCAGGAGTTCCGCGAGCACGAGTTCCTCACGTGGCAGGCCTTCGGCACGCGCACGCCCGTCACCGGGCTGTACCTGGACGAAACGCCGCAGGTCATCGTCTACCAGCGCCCGGAGTAGTCCCGGTCCAGGATGACGCAACAGGCCATGTGCACGACCGAGCACTCGGCGGGCGCGGAGGCATGCTTGAAGACCGGACAGGACTGAAAGGCATGGCGCCGGGGTAGGCTTACGGTGTCGGCCAATCCACCTGCCGGGGGAGGACACACATGACGCGCTGGACGGGCTTGCTGACGGTGATGGCGCTGGGTGCGGGGTTCATGGGCTGCGACGACCAGAAGCCGCCCGCGAAGGTGACGCGCGCCCAGGTGAAGCGGACGGGCCCCGCGACGATGGAGATCATCCCGGTGGAGGGACAGCTCCCCTACTGCATGCTCTTCACGATGTCGGAGAAGGGCGTCATCCGGCAGCTCACGCTCACGCGGGAGAACCGCTCCATCCGCTGCGACCCGGGCCGCCCCGTCGCCAACACGAGCTTCCGCGTGCCGGTGCAGGAGGGGAAGGTGCGCGTCTACATCTTCTTCTCCGACGAGCGCGTGCCGGCGGGCTCCGTGGCGCAGCAGCTCTACGACCTGCGCGACCGCGAGCGCGTCACCGCCATGGACCTGCGGCTGCCAGGGCGCATCTTCGTGGAGACGCTGGAGTTCACGCCGGAGACGGGCGAGCCGGAAGCGACGGGCGTCGTCGTGGGCGCGGGCGGCGTGGTGACGTCCGATGGCGGCACGGCTTCGGACGCGGGCACCAACACGCTGTCCGTGCAGCCCCTGGCGAACTGACCGCCCGACGCGAAGAAGCCCGAGGGTGGATGCTTCCCGCGGAAGCACTCTGAAATCGAGCCGGGTTGCGTCGGGGTAGACTCGCGATGCCGGCCAGTCCACCTGCCCGGGAAGGAACACATGACGCGCTGGACGGGCTTGCTGATGATGATGGCGCTGGGTGCGGGCGGCGTGGGCTGCGACACCGCGCCGCCGCCCGTGAAGGCGAAGCGAGCGCTGGTGAAGCGGACGGGCCCCGCGACCATGGAGATCATCCCCATGGAGGGACAGCTGCCCTACTGCCTGCTCTTCACGACGTCCGAGAAGGGCGTCATCCGGCAGCTCACGCTCACGCGGGAGAAGCGCTCCATCCGCTGCGACGCGAACCAGCCCATCGCAAACACCAGCTTCCGCGTCCCCCTGCAGGAGGGGAAGGTGCGCGTCTACGTCTTCTTCTCGGATGAGCCCGTGCCCTCGGGCTGGGTGGCGCAGCAGCTCTATGAACTGCGCGACCGCGAGCGCATCACCGCCATGGACCTGCGGCTGCCGGGGAGCATCTTCGTGGAGACGCTGGAGTTCACACCGGAGAAAGCCAGACCGGAAGCAACAGGCGATGCCGGCACCCGCATGCTGTCCGCGGAGTCCACACCCCACTGACCTCCAGACGCGCAGAAGCCCGAGGGTGGATGCTTCCGCCCCCGGGCCTCCGTGCTGCATTCAGGCTGTGACGCTGCCTAGTTCAGCCAGCCACCGTTGTACGTCGAGCCCCGGTCCCGCCGCGCCAGCCGCTCGCGCTCCAGCCGCGCCAGGCGTGCCCGTTCCTGTCGCTCGCGCTCCATGCGGGCCAGACGCTCACGCTCCTGGCGCTCACGCTCCAGCTTCGCCAGCCGCTCGCGTTCCCGGCGCTCCCGCTCCTGACGCTCGCGCTCCAGCCGGGCCTGACGCTCGCGCTCCTGGCGCATCCGCTCCTGCCGCTCGCGCTCCAGCCGGGCCTGCCGCTCGCGCTCCTGACGCTCGCGCTCCATGCGGCGCTGGTCCTGGCGGCTCACGAGAGGGCTGGCGGCGTGGAAGTCCGCCGCCATCACCGGGGTGCTCGCGACGAGCGCCACAGCCACCACCATCTTCTTGAGCATTGCCTTCATGACCTGCCTCCGTGAGCCGCGTTGTGCTGCGTTCTGAACCTTCTGACGGAGGAGGCCCCGCTGGATTCACGCGCGCCAAAGGCACGGGGCCCCTCCCGTTTCCCTCGGAAGAGGCCCCGCTGAAACACTCTGAAATCAAGTCGGGATGAAGCCGCGGCCTCAGTACGCCTCGCGCGCCATGGCCAGCAGGTCCGCCTGCGTGACGGTGCGCGGGTTGCCCTGGTGGGACGCGTCCTGGAAGGCCTTCTCCGCGATGTGCTCCAGGTCTTTCTCCTGCACGCCCGCCTCGCGCAGCCGCGTGGGAATCCCGACGGCCGCCGCCAGCTTGCGCACGCGGTCGATGGCATTCGCGGCGAGCACCTCCTCGCGCGCGTTGGACGTGTCCCCCAGCGCGATGGCGATGCGCGCCAGCCGCGCCGTGCTCGACGCGCGGTTGAACTCCATCACCGCGGGCAACACGATGGCGTTCGCCAGGCCGTGCGGCACGTTGGAGATGGGCGTGAGCGCGTGCGCCAGCGCGTGGCTCGCGCCCAGGCCCTTCTGGAAGGCCATGGCGCCCTCCATCGCGGCCACCATCATGTCGGTGCGCGCCGCCAGGTCCTTGCCCTCCTTCACCGCCGTCACCAGCGAGCGCCCCACGCGCATCACGCCGTCGATGGCCACCGCGTCCGCGAGCGGATGGAAGCCGTTGGCGACGTACGCCTCGATGCAGTGGGTGAGCGCGTCCATGCCCGTGGCCGCCGTGACGGACGGGGGCAGGCCCAGCGTCAATTCAGGGTCGATGACCGCCGCCTTGGGCAGCAGGTACGGGCTGAAGATGACCGTCTTGCGGCCCGTGTCCGCCAGCGTCACCACGCCGGAGCGCCCCACTTCCGAACCCGTGCCCGCCGTCGTCGGGATGGCGATGAGCGGCGGCAGGTCGTCGCGCACGTACTGGTCGCCGCCCTTCGCGTCGTCGTAGCGGCTGAGCGGCGGCTCGTGCGTGGTGAGCAACTGCACCAGCTTGCCCGCGTCCAGCGCGCTGCCACCGCCCAGGGCGACGATGCCGTCCGCCTTGTGCGCGCGGTACGCCTCCAGGCCCGCGAACACGTCCTTCTCCGTGGGGTTGGGCTCCACGCGGTCGAACACCGCGCAGTCCATGCCCGCCGCCTTGAGCACATCCGTGACGCGCGTGGCGAGGCCCGCCTTCACCACGCCCGCGTCCGTCACCAGCAGCGGGCGCTTCATGTTCAACCGCGTCGCGTGCGCGGGCAGCCGCTGGAGCGCGCCCGCGCCGAACACGATGCGCGTGGGCCAGGACATCTCCGTGACGCGCGGCTCCGAGGGAATGTCGAAATGCTTCATGGAAGCGTGCTCCTCCGAATCAGATGAGTTCCAGGTAGCGCTCCAGCTCCCAGGAGGTGACCGCCCGCTCGTACTGGCGCACCTCCCACTCGCGGGTGCGCACGAAATGGTCGACGAAGCCCTCGCCCAGGATTTCGCGGGCGCGCTCGCTGTTCTTGAGCAGCGCCACCGCGTCCTTCAGGTTGCGGGGCAGCGGCTTGGTGTGCTTCGCCTCGTAGGCGTTGGACAGCACGGGCGCGGGCGGCTCGACCTCGTTCTCGATGCCCCACAGGCCCGCGGCCAGGCTGACCGCCATGCCGATGTACGCGTTCATGTCCGCGCCCAGCTGGCGGTACTCGATGCGCATGGACTTGGGGCTGTCGCCGATGACGCGGATGGCGCAGGTGCGGTTCTCCAGGCCCCACGTCGCGGTGGTGGGCGCCCAGGTGTTCTCCACGCTGCGCTTGTAGCTGTTGATGGTGGGCCAGTAGAGCGCCGTCAGCTCCGGCATCAGCGCCACCTGCCCGCCGATGTAGTGCCGCATCAGCTTGCTCATCCCGTGCTTCTGGGACGGGTCGTGGAAGAGGTTCTCCTCGTCCTTCAGGTTCCACAGCGACTGGTGCACGTGGCCGGAACAGCCGGGCAGCTTGGGGTCCACCTTCGCCATGAAGCACGCGGACACGCCGTGCTTCGCGCAGATCTCCTTCACCACCGTCTTGAAGAGCGCCGCGCGGTCCGCCGCCAGCTCCAGCGTGTCGTAGCGGATGGCGGCCTCGAAGACGCCGGGGCCCGTCTCCGTGTGGAAGCCCTCGATGTTGAGCCCGTACGCGTTGCAGCCGTCGATGAGCGCGTGCACCAGCGGCGCGTTCATGGACGTGCGCAGCCACGAGTAGCCGAACATGCCCGGCGTCAGCGGCGTGAGGTTCTGGAAGCCCTTCTCATGCAGGCTCTGGGGGCCCTCCTTGAAGAGGAAGAACTCGTACTCCGCGCCGAACTTGGGCAGGAAGCCCAGCTTGCGCGCGCGCTGGCCCATCTTCTGGAGCAGCTGGCGGGGGCTCGCCTCGAAGGGCGTGCCGTCCGGGTTCACGAAGTCCAGCAGGAACGCCGCGGTGTCCGGCTCCCACGGGATGATGCGCGCGGTGGACAGGTCCACCTTCGCGGGCGTGTCCGGGTAGCCCGTGTGCCAGCCCGTGACCTTGGTGTTGTCCAGCAGCTCGTCGCCCAGGTCCCAGCCGAAGACGACGTCGCAGAAGCCCATGTTGCTCTTCGCGGCGCTCCAGAACTTCTCCAGCGACACGTACTTGCCGCGGAAGACGCCATCCACGTCGATGGCGCCCAGCTTCACCTTGCGGACGCCCTTCTCGTCCATCCACCGGCGCAGGGAGTCCAGGTCCCCCTGCTGTCCGGGCACCGCGCGCGGCCCACCCTCGGTGCGCTCCTTCGCGCGGGCCCGGCGGGCCATCGCCGGATGAGTGAGCACCTTGGCCTTGGGACGCGATGCCATCGGGACCTTCCTTTTCTTCGTCATGCGGCGGTGGAGCAGTGGAATGGAAAGCGGAGCGCGCGCGGCTTCGCGTCAGGGGGACGGCAGCTTCGTCCACACGGCCTTCGTCTGGAGGTAGCCGTCCAGCGCGTGGTGGCCCAGGTCCTTGCCCCAGCCGGATTCCTTGTAGCCACCGAAGGGCGCCGCGTCGTCGAACTCGTTGAAGCAGTTGATCCACACCACGCCGCTCTTCACCTGCTTCGCCAGCGCGTGCGCCTTGGCCACGTCGCCCGTCCAGATGGACGCGGCCAGGCCGTACTGCGTGCTGTTGGCCATCGAGATGGCCTCCGCGTCGTCGCGGAAGCGCAGGCAACTGAGCACCGGACCGAAGATCTCCTCCTGGGCGATCTTCATGTCCGGCTTCACGTCGCCGAAGATGGTGGGCTTCACGAAGCAGCCCTTCGCCTTGAAGCCGTCCGTGTCGCGGCCGCCGCCCGCCAGCAGCTTCGCTCCCTGCTGCTTGCCGCTCTCGATGTAGCCCAGCACCACGTCCATCTGCTTCTGGCTCACCAGCGCGCCCATCTCCGTGGTCGCGTCCAGCGGGTCGCCCACCTTCATGGTGCCGGCCTTCTGCGCCAGCTTCGCGACGAACGCCTCGTAGGCCTGCTCGTGCACCAGCACGCGGCTGCCCGCGTTGCACGTCTCACCCTTGTTGCCGAAGATGCCCCAGAAGCACGCCTCCACCGCGCGGTCGAAGTCCGCGTCCGGGAAGATGATCTGCGGGCTCTTGCCGCCCAGCTCCAGCGTCAGCTTCTTCAGGTTGCTCGCGGCGGACGCCTGGAGCAGCCGGCGCGCGGTGCGGCCGGAGCCGGTGAACGAAATCTTGTCCACGTCCGGGTGCCGGGCGATCGCCTCGCCCGCGGGGTCGCCCAGGCCCGTCACCACGTTGATGACGCCGGGCGGGAAGCCCGCCTCCAGCGCCAGCGCGCTCAGCTTCAGCGCGGTGAGCGGAGTGTACTCGGACGGCTTCACCACCACCGTGCAGCCGGAGGCCAGCGCGGGCCCCAGCTTCCAGCCCAGCATGCACGTGGGGTAGTTCCACGGCACGATGATGCCCACCACGCCCACCGGCTCCTTGAGCGCGTAGGTGTGGAAGGGGCCGTCCACGGGCAGCACCTCGCCCATGATGGTGCTGGCCAGGTCCGCGAAGTTCGCGAGCGTCGCGGCGCCCGGCGCCACGTCGCCCCGGATGGCGTCCCGGAACGTCTTGCCGTTGTTCATCGACTCGACGAGCGCGAACTCCTCGCGGCGCGCGAAGAGCAGGTCCGCCAGCTTGCGGATGAGCTTGCCGCGCTCGCGGCCGGTCATCTTCCCCCACGGGCCGGACTCGAAGGCGCGGCGCGCGGCCTTCACCGCACGGTCCACGTCCGCAGCGGTGCCGGCGGGCACGTCCGCGATCTTCTGACCGGTGGCGGGGTTCGTCACCGCGAAGGTGCCCCCTTCAATCGGATCCACCTGCTGCCCGTCGATGAGCAGCTTGAGCACAGGGAGCTTGGGAGTGAGCGAGCGAGCGTCGGTCATGGCGAAGCCTCGGGTGAGCACGGCGCACGAGCGACCTGGAAGTGGCGGGCACCGGACACGGACGGCAGGACACGGTAGGAATGAGGGCATGACGCGGCAAGCTGCCCCCATGAAGAACGTCCTCCTGCTGAAAGCCGGCGACGCGGCGACCTCCGTCCAGCTCTCCGTGGGCGACTACGAGCGGTGGTTTCTGCAAACCATCGGACTGTCCGGCCAGCGCTTCGACATCCTCCCGGTGCACAAAGGCGCGCCCCTGCCGAAGGATGCGAAGGGCTACGACGCGGTGATGATGACGGGCTCTCCGCTGTCGGTGACGCAGCGCGAGCCGTGGATGGAGCGCGCGGGCGCCTTCATGGCGGAGGCGGGCGAGCAGGGCATCCCCGTGCTCGGCGTGTGCTTTGGCCAACAACTCCTCGCGGAAGCCTACGGCGGCAAGGTGACGCGCAACCCCAACGGCCGCGAGACCGGCACCGTGGAGGTGACGCTCTCACCCGAGGGCCGCGCGGATCCGCTGTTCACCGGCCTGCCGGAGCGCTTCGCCGTGCAGGCCACCCACGAGGACATCGTCTCGCGACTGCCAGAGGGCGCCACGGTGCTCGCGGGCAACGCCAACACCGCGCACCAGGCGCTCGCCTTCCGTCCCAACGTGCGGGGCGTGCAGTTCCACCCGGAGATGCCCACGGACGCCATGCGCGCGGTCATCCTCGCCCGCGAGGACAAGCTGGACGCGCTCGCGCAAGAGAAGGGCATCCCCCAGGGCGAGTACGTCCCCCGATTGTTGTCCGGCATCACCCCGACGCCGCTCGCGCACCGGGTGCTGATGAACTTCCTCGAACACTTCACCTGAACGGACGGGCGCTGATCCAGGCCGCGAGCCCCCACGGTCCCTAGCTTGCACCGTGTTGCAGGACGGGGGCTGGGGATGAATCCGTTCGTGATGCAGTACCGGAAGCTGAAGTGCCACCTGAAGTACCTGGCCAGCTACGTGGACCTGGATCCGCGTGGCAACCAGGTCGTGCGCCGCACGGACTTCAAGCACTGCCAGAAGCCGGTGCTCCTGCTGCACGGCTTCTTCAGCACGCGCCGCGTCCTGGAGGTGCTGGAGCACCGCCTGCGCCGCGAGGGCTACTGCGTCTGGTCCATCCACCTGGGCGGCACCATGGACCGCTTCAACACGCACCGCATCGACGAGCTGGCCCAGAAGGTGCGCGGCAAGGTGGACCGGCTCTACGAGCGCCACCCGGGCATGGGGCCGCTCACCATCATCGGCCACTCCAAGGGCGGCCTCATCGGCACGTACTACGTGAAGCGGCTGGGCGGGGACGCGCGCGTGAAGAACCTCATCACGCTGGGCACGCCGCACCGGGGCACGCGCATGGCCTACCTGGGCTGCGCGACGCTGGGCTGGTTCAGCCGCAGCATGTGGCAGCTCACGCCGACCTCGCGCTTCATCAAGGACCTGGGCATGGGCGCCTTCCCGCGCCACGTGCGGCTCACGTCCATCTACTCGCGCGACGACGTCATCGCGCGCTACCCGTCCTCCGTGCTGGACGTGGACGGACAGCCCAACGTCTCCAACGTGGAGCTGTCCGGCGTGGTGCCCCACGGCGAGTTGCTCACGCGCCGGGCCGTGTGGGAGGTCATCCAGCGCGAGCTGGCGCTGGGTTATGCTGACACCCCGACGCCCGTCGTCCACGCGCCGGAGCTTCCGTCCCCTCCCCTTCCGGTGGCCCTGACCGCCGCCGCCAGCCCCTGACACATGCCCTCGCGCTGGGACCACCTCTTCGACCTCAAGCCCGTCGCCCTCGTGGACCACCTGCTGGACGAGGTGGCCCGCCTGCTCGCCAAGGACCTGGCGTCCTGGCCTCCGCCGGTGCAGGACCTGGATCCCGCCACCCTGGGCGAGTTCGCCCCGCTGTTCCAGGAGGCCACCCGGCGCCCGGAGCCGGCCGTCTACACGGAGGCCCTGCGCCTGGCGAAGTGGGACCTGGCCCGCGAGTTCGACGCCTTCGACGACTACGTGCGCAACAAGCGCTACCTGGAGCACGGGCTGAACGCCGGGGACCGCGTCCCCCTGCTCTTCCTCACCCGCTGGCTCACCGAACAGATGCTGGGCCTGGGCGAGGCCACCCAGGGCCGCATCAAGCGCCGCCTCATGCGCGACTGCCTGGAGCGGCTGGAGGCCCGCCTGGGCGACCGGACCGGGCTGCCCCAGGCCTGAAGCCCGCCTGCCTGCCCCCTCACCCGAGGCATTTCCTGACCCTTGGGGGACAGAGGAGCCCGGGCCGGGCGAAGCTTTCCCGTGGGTGCTTGTCAGGAGGGAGGCTGGTGCCCTAAGCCCGGGTGCATGTCGCAGCCCGTGGAAGCCACCGCCCCCGACGAACGCCGCAAGCGCCTGCTCCTCCTCGCCGGGTTGTGGGTGGCCCTCGCGGTGACGCTCTTCGCCCTGCGCTCGGTGGTGATGCCCTTCGCGGGCGCCGCGCTCATCGCGTACCTGGTGCAGCCGCTGGTGGCGCGCATCACGCGGCTGAAGGTGGCGGGCCGCTACGTGCCGCGCTGGGTGGCCATCCTCGCCATCTACGCGGGGTTCTTCCTCGCCGTGTACCTCTTCTTCGTCGCGCTGGTGCCGCAGCTCTACCGCGAGGTGGCGCGCATCAGCCGCGAGATGGCGGGCTTCGCCAGCGCGCTCACGCCGGAGCACGTGCAGACGCTCGCGCAGCGCGCGGAGGAGTGGCTCAACGTGTACGGCATCCCCGTGGCGCTGTCGGACCGGGCCATGGAGGGCGCGGCGGGGGCCCAGGGCAGCTTCAGCCTGGCGCTGGACCTGGAGCAGATGCTCACCGACGCGGTGGCCCGCACGACGTCGTTCGCCAGGGAGAACCTGGGAGACATCGTCAACGTGTCCAGGCGCATCGTCACGGAGGTGCTGGCCGGCGTCTTCATGCTGTTCTTCATCCTGATGGTGGCCGCGTTCTTCTCCATCGACGCGCAGGCCATCCGCCGCTACTTCGGCACGCTCATCCCCGCGGAGCTGCTCCCGGACGCGAAGACGCTGGTGGCGCGCATCGACAAGTCGCTGTCCGGCGTGGTGCGCGGCCAGGTGACCATCTGCCTGGTGAACGGAGGCCTCACGCTGCTGGGCCTGCTGCTGTTCGGCGTGAAGTTCGCGTTCCTCCTGGCAACCATCGCCACGCTCTTCAGCCTCATCCCCATCTTCGGCACCATCATCAGCTCGGTGCCCATCGTGCTCATCGCGCTGGCGGACGGCTTCCAGAAGGCCGTGGCGCTCCTCTTGTGGATCATCGGCATCCACGCGCTGGAGGCGTACTTCCTCAACCCGAAGATCATGGGCGAGGCCGCGCGCATCCACCCCGTGGTGGTGGCCTTCTCCCTCATCGCGGGCGAGAAGCTCTTCGGCCTCTGGGGCGCGCTGTTCGCGGTGCCGGTGGCCTCCATCGCGGTGGCCTGCTTCGACTACGCGCGCCTCAAGGCCCAGCCGCCCCCACTGGTGGCCGCGCCCTCGCAGCAGGCGGTCGCCTCCACGGACGCGGCCCCCGCCGCCTGAGCCGAAGCGTCCACCGGTTGAAAACCGGGGGCCGGGGCCCCCTTTCTCCCCTGGCCATCCCGGGGGCGAGTGACTAATTCCACGCACTCCTCCGCATCTGAGGACGCGTGATGCCCCCCAGCCCCTCGCCGGCCCCGGACTTCCGGAGCCTGTTCGAAGCCTCACCCAACCCGTACCTGGTGCTGACGCCGGGGTTCGTCATCGTCGCGGTGACGGACTCGTACCTGCGCGCCACGCGGACGCGGCGCGAGGACATCCTGGGCCGACACATCTTCGAGGTCTTCCCGGACAACCCCCAGGAATCGGGGGCCACCGGGGTGACCAACCTGCGCGCATCGCTGGAGCGCGTGGTGAAGACGGGCGCCCCGGACGCGATGGCGGTCCAGAAGTACGACATCCCCCGGCCCCCGGAGGCCGGCGGCGGCTTCGAGCTGCGCTACTGGAGCCCGCTGAACAGCCCGGTGTTCGGCGAGGACGGCACGCTGCGCCACATCATCCACCGCGTGGAGGACGTCACCGACTTCATCCACCAGCGGCAGCCGGACGACGAGCAGAGCCGCCAGCACGCCGCGCTCCGGGCCCGCGCGGATGAAATGGAGGGCGAAATCTTCCGGCGCGCCCAGCAGATTCAAGAGGCCAACCAGCAGCTGCGCGTGGCCAACGAGCAACTGGGCGAGCTGGACCGGCTCAAGTCGGAGTTCTTCGCCAACGTCAGCCACGAGTTCCGCACGCCGCTGACGCTGATGCTGGGCCCCACGGAGGACCTGCTCGCCGGCCGCGCGGGCCCGCTGTCGGACGAGGTCCGCAAGGAGATGGAGCGGGTGCACCGCAACGCCGGGCGCCTGCTCAAGCTGGTGAACGCGCTGCTGGACCTGTCGAAGCTGGAGGCGGGCCCCAAGGAGGAGCGCTTCGTGCCCGCGGACCTGGCCGCGCTCACGAAGGACGCGGCCGCCAGCTTCCGCTCCGCCATGGAGCGCGCGGGCCTGAAGCTCACGGTGGACTGCCCGCCCCTGTCCCAGCCCGTCTACGTGGCCCCGGACCTGTGGGAGCAGATCGTCCTCAACCTGGTGTCCAACGCGTTCAAGTTCACGCTCCAGGGCGGCGTCACGCTGCGGCTGCGCGAGTCCGGGCAGCGGGTGACGCTGGAGGTGGAGGACACCGGCTCCGGCATCCCCGCGAACGAGCTGCCCCGCCTCTTCGAGCGCTTCCACCGCGTGCAGGGCTCGCCGTCGCGCACCGTGGAGGGCAGCGGCATCGGGCTCGCGCTGGTGCAGGAGTTCGCGCGGCTGCACGGCGGCGCCGTGTCCGCGCGCAGCACGGAGGGCGAAGGCAGCGTCTTCACCGTGGAGCTGCCGCTGGGCCATGCGCACCTGCCGCCGGAGCGCATCCGCAACGCCGCCCGGCCGCGCTCCGCGGCGCGCGAGGCCACGTCGGCCTACGTCGAGGAAGCGCTGCTGTGGAACGTCACCAGGCCCAAGGACCGCACGCAGTCCTCGCACCAGCACCCGGCCTCGGCGGACGGCCATGACCCGGGCCCGGCGCAGCGCGCGCGCATCCTCCTGGTGGACGACAACCGGGACATGCGCGACTACATCCAGCGCGTGCTCTCCCCCGAGTACGACGTGGAGGCCGTGACGGACGGCCTGAAGGGCCTGGAGTCCGCGCTGGCCCGGCCGCCGGACCTGGTGCTGTCGGACGTGATGATGCCGAAGCTGGACGGCATGGGCCTGCTCAAGGCCCTGCGCGCCGCGCCCACCACGCGCGAGCTGCCCATCCTGCTGCTGTCCGCGAAGGCCGGCGAAGAGGCCACGGTGCAGGGCCTGACGTCCGGCGCGGATGACTACCTGGTGAAGCCCTTCTCCGCCGGGGAGCTGCTCGCGCGCATCGCGTCCAACCTGAAGCTCGCGCGGATGCGCGGAGAGATGGCCAACGAGCGCGCCCGCGCGGAGGGGCTGGCCGAAGCGCTGCGCGCCCGGGACGACTTCCTCTCCGTGGCGGCCCACGAGCTGCGCACGCCGCTGGCGGCCTTCCAGCTGCACCTGGAGCTGGTGGAGCGCGGCCTGGGCCGGGACGCGCCGCCCAAGGCGCTGGAGCGCCTGAAGCAGGCCCGGTCCTTCATCCGCCGGCTGGCGATGCTGGTGGACGTGCTGATGGACGTGTCGCAGATCACCAGCGGCCGGCTGAAGCTCACCCGCTCGGAGGTGGACCTGGGCGACCTGCTGGTGGAGGTGACGCGCTTCGCGGAGGAGGAGGCGCGCCGCGACGGCACGCCGCTCACCGTGGACGTGAAGGGCCCGGTGGTGGGCCCCTTCGACCCGTCACGCATCTCGCAGGTGGTGCACAACCTGGTCGCCAACGCGCTGAAGTTCGGCCGGGGCCGGCCGGTAACCGTGACGCTCCAGCCGGACGGGGACGTGGTGCGCCTGACCGTGGTGGACCACGGCATCGGCATCAAGCCGGAGGACCGCGAGCGCATCTTCGAGCGCTTCGAGCGCGCCGTGTCCACGCACCACTACGGCGGCCTGGGCCTGGGGCTCTGGGTGTCGCGCCAGGTGGTGGAGGCGCACCAGGGCCGCATCGACGTGGAGGACACGCCGGGCGGCGGCACCACCTTCCGCGTGACGCTGCCCTTGAGGGAGCCGCCGGTGGACATGACCGGCCTGCCCGGCTGAACCGGCTGTGGCCGCGCGCCTACTGGCAGGCGGCGGCGCAGCGCGCCTCGCGGCACGTCGGGATGCAGCGGCCGCAGTCCACGCTGTTGGCAGGACACGTGCCGTCGCACAGCACGGCGGAGCAGTCGGGCCCCACGTCGCGGTGGGTGATGGCGGTGCCGTTACCGCAGCACTTGTTCGCCACGCAGTCCGAGTCGTCGTAGCAGACCTGGCTGGAGAGCACCGGTGGGGTGTCCTCCAGCGGAAGGTCCTCCACCCCGATGTCGCAACCCGCCAGGAACCCCAGGGTGAGGCCCGCGACAGCGCGGGCGACATGACAGAGGAGGCGGGCACGACGCATACGGGGCTCCTTGGGCCGGAGGGGACTACCGGTTCATCGAGCCCAGGAACTCCGTGTTCGCCGCCGTCGGACGCATGTGCTTGAGCACGAACTCCATCGCGTCGATGGGCGTGAACGGGTGGAGCACCTGGCGCAACGCCGTAATACGCACCAGGTCCGCCTGAGACAAGAGGAGCTCCTCCTTGCGGGTGCCGGATTTGTTGATGTCGAGCGTTGGGAAGATGCGCTTCTCCATCAACTTCCGGTCCAGGACGATTTCGGAGTTACCCGTGCCCTTGAACTCTTCGAAAATCACTTCATCCATGCGGCTGCCGGTGTCAATGAGCGCCGTGCCGATGATGGTGAGGCTGCCGCCCTCCTCGATGTTGCGGGCCGCGCCGAAGAAGCGCTTGGGCTTGTGGAGCGCGTTGGCGTCCACGCCGCCGGAGAGGATCTTGCCGGACGCCGGCACCACCGTGTTGTAGGCGCGCGCCAGACGGGTGATGGAGTCCAGCAGGATGCAGACGTCGTACTTCTGCTCGACCAGGCGCTTGGCCTTGTCGATGACCATCTCCGCCACCTGCACGTGGCGCGTGGCGGGCTCGTCGAAGGTGGAGGACACCACCTCGCCGCGCACGCTGCGCTCCATGTCCGTCACTTCCTCCGGGCGCTCGTCCACGAGCAGCACGATGAGGTAGACGTCCGGGTGGTTGCGGCTGATGGCGTGCGCGATGTTCTGCAGCAGCACCGTCTTGCCGGCCTTCGGGGGCGCCACGATGAGGCAGCGCTGGCCCAGGCCGATGGGGCAGAACATGTCGATGATGCGCGTGGTCATCTCCGACGACTCGTGCTCCAGCTTGAGCTTGCGCGTCGGATAGAGCGGCGTGAGGTTGTCGAACAGGATGCGCTCGCGCGCCGCGTCCGACATGGGGTCCGCGAAGTTGACCTTGTCCACCTTCTGCAGCGCGAAGAAGCGCTCGCCCTCGCGGGGCTGGCGGATGGGGCCCGTCACCGTGTCGCCGGGCCGCAGGTTGAAGCGGCGCACCTGCGACGGCGACACGTAGATGTCGTCCGGGGACGGCTGGTAGTCGCTGTCCGCGCTGCGCAGGAAGCCGAAGCCGTCGCTGAGCAGCTCCAGCACGCCCTCCGCGTGGACCTCGAAGCGCTTGTCGGCGATGCCGCCCAGCAGCGCGAAGATGAGGTCCTGCTTCTTCAGTCCCTGGTAGCCCTCGATGCCCGTGTCGTGGGCCATCTTCGCCAGGTCGACGATCTTCATCCGCTTCAGGTCATTGAGCTTGATGACCTGCATCGGGGTGCCGTCGCGCTCGACCTCCGTGATGGCGGGGGCCTCGGTGGGCTCCTGCGGGGCGGCCGGAGCGGCCTCCTCGGCGGGCGCCTCCTCCGTGCCGCGCAGCTCCTGGAGCTCGTCGTCGCGCACCGGACGGGAGATGGGCGTGAGCACCGGACGGGGCGCCTCCGCGGCGACCTCGGGGGCCTCGGCCTCCTCGGCGGGAGCCTCTTCCCGACGGGCGGGCGCACGGCGGGACCGGGGCGCGGGCTTCTCCGCCTCCTTCGCCGCCGCGCGCTTACGGCGGGGCTTCTCCTCCGCGGTGAACTCGGGCTCGACTACCTTTTCTCGGGGGGAACGGGCTTTGGCCATGACGGTCTGCAGACGGAAGAAGGGGGGAATCGCCCGAAGGCTCGGGCAGGCTGTACGCGGGACGGCGGTCCGTCCGCGCGGCGCTCGGAAGCACCTTCCAGGGGGGCAGCACCACCCAAGTCCTTGGGAACGGACCGGAGGGCGCGTGGGCCTGTGGTTGGGAAGAGAGGCGCCGGGGGAACCCCTGCGCCTGGAATCGCGCTGGAAACTATTGACCGCCCCCAGAGCTGTCAAGGCATCCGTGCCTGGCTCTGTCCCGTTTTTCAGGGGGTTGCACTGGAGGGCGGTATCCCACCAACAGGGAATCCGCTATGTATCTGAAATTCGGGCCTAACGGGGCGGCAACACTGCCTCCCTGGCGTGCAACACGCGTCCCCGGGTTCCCCTTCCCGTGTGGCCAGGCAGGCCTGTCAGGTGGGGCCGGTAGAGTGGTGCTCCTCCAACGCGGGGCGTGCGCAACTGGCCGCGCCCTTGAATTGGGGTAAGGACACACCCCGTGGACACCTTCCCGAAAGCCGAAGCCCGCGCCCGAGCGCTCCGTCAGGAGCTGGCCCACCACAACCACCGCTACTACGTGCTGGACGCGCCGGAGATCAGCGACGCGCAATACGACACGTTGATGCGGGAGCTCCAGGCGCTGGAGGAGAAGTACCCCCAGCTCGTGACGCCGGACTCGCCCACCCAGCGCGTGGGTGGCGCGGCGGTGGAGGACTTCGGGCAGGTGGTGCACACCACCCAGATGCTGTCCCTGGCGAACATCTTCGATGACGCCGGGCTCGTGGAGTTCGACGAGCGCGTCCGCAAGCTGACGGGCCTGCCGAGGGTGGACTACGTGTGCGAGCCCAAGCTGGACGGCCTGGCCATCTCGCTGCGCTTCGAGGGCGGCCGCTTCATCCAGGGCGCCACGCGCGGCGACGGCACCACCGGCGAGGACGTCACGGCCAACCTGCGCACCATCAAGAGCCTGCCCCTGGAGCTGTTCCCCCAGGACGGCGTGAAGGTGCCCAAGCGGCTGGAGGTGCGCGGCGAGGTCTTCATCCGCAAGGAGGACTTCCGCAAGCTCAACGAGAAGCGCGAGGAGGAGGGCGAGTCGCTCTTCGCCAACCCGCGCAACGCCGCCGCGGGCAGCCTGCGCCAGCTGGACCCGAAGGAGACCGCGGCCCGGCCCCTGTCCGTCTACCTCTACGAGTGCGTGCCCGGCGACGGCGTGCCCGCCTTCAAGAGCCACATCGAGAAGCTGGAGTACCTAAAGACGCTGGGCCTGCCCATCAACCGCTACGAGCGCGCGGAAGGGGCCGACGGGGTACGCCAGCGCTACGACGAGTCCCTGAAGGGCCGCCACGCCCTGCCCTTCGAAGTGGACGGCATGGTGGTGAAGGTGGACGACGAGGACCTGCGCCGCCGCCTGGGCCAGGTGTCCAAGAGCCCCCGCTGGGCCGTGGCCTACAAGTTCCCGCCGGAGGAGGAGTCCACCACGGTGGACGACATCGGCATCCAGGTGGGCCGCACGGGCGCGCTCACGCCGGTGGCGCACCTGAAGCCGGTGAAGGTGGGCGGCGTGACGGTGTCGCGCGCCACGCTGCACAATGAAGACGAGATGCGCCGCAAGGACGTGCGCCGGGGCGACACCGTCTTCGTGCGCCGCGCGGGCGACGTGATTCCGGAGATCGTCTCCGTGGTGCTGTCCAAGCGCCCGGAGGACTCCCAGCCCTTCAGCTTCCCCACCCACTGTCCGGTGTGCGGCGCGGTGGCGGCCAAGGACGAGGACGGCGCCATCATCCGCTGCACGGGCGCGTCCTGCCCCGCGCAGCTGGTGGAGAAGGTGCGCCACTTCGCCAGCCGCCTCGCGCTGGACATCGAAGGTCTGGGCGACAAGCTGGCCACGCAGCTGGTCACGTCCGGGCAGGTGAAGGCGTTCGCGGACGTGTACGCGCTCACCCGGGACTCGCTGCTCAAGCTGGAGCGCATGGGGGAGAAGAGCGCGGACAACCTGCTGGCCTCCATCGAGGGCAGCAAGGCCACCACCCAGCGCCGCTTCCTGTATTCGCTGGGCATCCGCCACGTGGGCGACTCCACGGCGCGCGCCCTGGCGGAGGCCTTCCCGGACGTGAGGACGCTCTTCACGGCCACCCTGGAGGACATCAGCCGGGTGAAGGACGTGGGCCCGGTGATGGCGCAGGTCATCCACACCTTCTTCCAGGAACCCCAGAACCAGGCCGCCATCCAGGCCCTGCTGGACGCGGGAGTCCAGCCGGCGCCCCCGGCGGTCGCCACGGGCGGCCCCTTCGTGGGCAAGACGGTGGTGCTCACCGGCACCATGGCGGGGCTGGCGCGCGAGCAGGCCAAGGAGGAAATCGAGCGGCGCGGAGGTAAGGTCTCTGGAAGTGTCTCGCGCAAGACCGATTTCGTCGTCGCGGGCGAGGACGCGGGCAGCAAGCTGAAGAAGGCACAGGAACTCGGGGTAAGAATCCTGGATGAGCAGGCGTTCCTGAAGCTGCTAGAAGGGGACGCAAGAGCATGAGGCCAGAGGCATGAGCACGCAGCGCCGGGTGACCCTGCGCATCCAGGGCACGGTCCAGGGCGTCTCCTACCGGGAGAGCGCCCGCCAGGAGGCGCTGCGGCTTGGCCTGTCAGGCTGGGTGCGCAACCGGAGCGACGGCTCCGTGGAGGCCACGGTGGAAGGCGAACCGGGCGCGCTGGAAGACTTCATCCGCTGGTGTCACTCAGGTCCCCGCATGGCACGCGTCACGGACGTGGCGCGCTCCGACGGCGGGGCCACTGGCGAGTTCCGCACCTTCACCGTGGAGCGCACATCATGACGCCCTACGCCCTGGCTTCCCTGCCGTCCATGCTGGGCATCCGGTCCGGCACCAAGGTCTCCGTCATCAACCCCCCGCGGGGCTTCGTACAGAAGCTCAACCCGCTGCCGGACGGCGTGGAGTTCCTCGTCACGGCGCAGACGGGGCTGGACGTCATCCTCTTCTTCACCTCCGACGCCACGGAGCTGGTGCAGCGGCTGCCCGCGCTGTCGCGCGCCACCACCCTCAACGGCGGCATCTGGGTCTGCTGGCCCGCCGGCGAGGGCGTGAAGACGCGCCTGTCCGAGGACTTCGTGCGCCAGGCGGCGCTCGACATCGGCCTGGTGGACAACAAGATCTGCATCATCGACGAGACCTGGACGGGCCTCAGGCTGGTGCGCCGTCCGCGCGGCAAGCTGGACAAGCCCGAGGGGCGCAAGCAGGCCCCCGCCCAGGCCTGAACGTCCGTTTCCGAGCGCCCGGGGACCCGCCGGGCGGGCCCGCCCTCCATCTGCCCGACAGTGGATGAACGGGCGCATCGGGCCTTTACACACCTGGAGGGGCGTGGAAAACTCTCCGTGTTTCTGGGCGGTTGTGTGACGCCCCGCGTTGGCGGGACATCAGGCCCAGGCTGGAATTTCGACGGGTTGCGCTTCCGGTTTCCTCCGGATGCCCCTGCTGCTCCGGGGCCCCCAGACGCCCCCCCAAGGTGACCCACATGAAGGGCACCGACCGGGTGTGGAAGAGGGGGCGGACGGCACGGGCGTGGTGGAGGCCTCGAGCGCGTGAAGAGAAGCAGCCCCGCCCGGCACGGTGCCGGTCGCAATGCGGGGCGACGTGAACTCGGAGGAGCAGGCGGCGATGTCCTCGGCCCCCACCCAGGTGATGCGTTCTCCCTCCGGGTCTTCCGGATGGCGTGCACACGCCGGGGGGCCTCTGGCCGCCTCCCCCATCGCAGCGTGCTCGGAGGTGTGGCGTCTCGCCGCCTCCCGTCCGGTGAGGTCCCCCCTACCGCGCGCGCTACCAGGATTCATCCATGAGCAGTGTGCTCGTCATCAACGCCGCGGGTCGGGAGACCCGGGTGGCGCTCGTCGAGGGCGGCCATATCGCGGAGTTCTACCTCGAGCGTAAGAAGGACAAGGGCGTCGTCGGAAACATCTACAAGGGGCGCGTCGTCCGGGTCCTCCCGGGCATGCAGGCGGCCTTTGTCGACATCGGGTTGGAGAAGGCCGCCTTCCTGTATGTCAGCGACGTCGTCTACGACCCGGACTTCGCCCGCGCCCAGTTCGAGCTGACCGAGGGCGAGCACGAGGACGCCCCGGAGGTCCCCACCGAGTCCGAGGCCGATGCCGTGGAGCTCGCGGCCGCCACGGTCCCGGACACCAAGCACGCCCTGCCCGCGGGCACGGAAGCGTCCCCGGCCCACCCGGAGCCGGTGCTGGCCCATGACGGCGCGCTGGCCCTGGACGTCCAGGCCCAGGCGGCCGCCCCTGAAGCTGCCGAGGCCGTGAAGCCGGCCCCGGAAGCCGCCCCGGCCCCGGTGGAGGCCCAGGCTTCGACCGGGTCCCACGAGCCCGCGCAGGCCGCCGAGCCCGTGGCCGCCGTGGAGGCCCCGGCCGAGGGCGCCGCGCCGGAGTCCGAGGTCGCGGTGTCCACCGCCGCCGTGGCGGTGCCGCTGACGGAGAACGGCACGCCCTTCGAGGAGCACGCCGCGGCGGTGCAGGAGACGCCCGCGGAGAGCGCCACCGTCGCCGCCCTCGCCGAGTCCGGCGCGGTGCCCGTGACGGACGGCGCCGCCGAGCCGCCGCCGCACGCGGCCGCCCTGGGTGAGCTCATCCCCTCCCCCGCCCCCGAGTCCGCGCGTCCCGCCGAGGTGTCCGGCGAGCGCCGCACGCCGCGTGAGGCGCGCGAGGCCCGCGAGCCGCGCAACCGGGAGGGCCGCGAGAAGGACAAGGACAAGCGCCGCCAGGAGCAGCCCCGCCGCGAGAAGCGCGACGAGGAGAAGGAGAAGCCCAAGCAGCGCAAGACGGACAAGATTGAAGACCTGCTGAAGGTCGGCCAGGAGGTGGTGGTCCAGATTTCCAAGGACCCCATCGGCACGAAGGGCGCGCGGCTCACGTCGCACATCTCCATCCCGGGCCGTCACCTGGTGTTCATGCCCACGGTGGACCACGTGGGCATCAGCCGCCGCATCTCCAACGAGAAGGAGCGCCGCCGGCTGCGTGAAATCGTGGACCGGCTGCGGCCGCCCGGCACGGGCTTCATCGTGCGCACGGTGGCGGAGAACGTTCCCCAGGAGAAGCTGGAGAGCGACATCCGGTTCCTCATCGAGGTGTGGAACCAGGTGGTGCGCCGCAACGAGAAGCGCGGCGGACCGGGCCTGCTGCACCCGGACCTGGACCTCATCCTGCGCGCCACGCGCGACCTGTTCGCCCACGACGTGGAGAAGCTCGTCGTGGACGACGCGGAGGAGTACGAGCGCATCCAGGGCTTCGTCACCGCGCAGGACCCGGCCCTGCGCGACCGCGTGGTGCTGCACGAAACGGACGAGCCCGTCTTCGACGCCTACGGCATCGAGCAGGAGCTGCAGCGCGCCACCCAGCGCAAGGTGTGGCTGAAGAGCGGCGGCTACCTGATCATCGACCAGGCGGAGGCGCTCACCGCCATCGACGTCAACTCGGGCCGCTACGTCGGCAAGAAGAGCCTCGAGGAGACCATCACCAAGATCAACGTCGAGGCGGCAAAGGAGATCGTCTACCAGCTCCGGCTGCGCAACATCGGCGGCATCATCATCTGCGACTTCATCGACATGGAGAAGGCGCAGAACCGCGACAAGGTCTTCAAGTCGCTGCAGGAAGCGCTGGGCCGCGACAAGGCCAAGACGAACGTGCTGCGCATTTCCGAGCTGGGCCTGGTGGAGATGACGCGCAAGCGCGTGCGCGAGTCCATTGGCCGCGTGCTGCACGAGGACTGCCCGTACTGCGACGGCAAGGGCTTCGTGAAGACGGCCACCACGGTCGCGTATGAAATCTTCCGGGAGATCCGCCGCGAGGCGCCGGGCTACAAGGACTCCACGCTGGTCATCAACTGCAACGCGGAGGTCGCGCGGCTCCTGCAGGGCGAGGAGCGCAACGAGCTGCGGCACCTGATGGACCGCTACAACAAGTCCATCCAGGTGAAGGCGCAGCAGAACTACCACCGCGAGCAGTACGACATCTACGGCCGGTCGGCCACGGGCCCCGAGCACAAGGTGGCCTCGTCGCCGGGCTCCGGTGACGGCGAGCTGGCGATGCAGCAGCGCCGTCCGGACAGCAACTACGGCGGCCGTCAGGACCAGGGCCGTCGCGGCGGCGGCCGGGACCGCGACCGTAGCGAGCGCGGCGGCGGTGAGAACCGGGGCGGCGGCGAGAACCGGGGCGGCGGCGAGCGCGGCGGTGAGGGCCGTGGCGGTGAGCGCGGCGGCGGAGACCGTCGCGAGGGCCGGCGTCCCGAGCGTGGCGAGCGCGGCGGTGACCGCAACCGGGGTGGTGACCGCGAGCGTCGCGGCGGTGAGGGCCGTGGCGGTGAGAACCGTGGCGAGCGCGGCGGCGGTGAGAACCGCGGTGGCGAGAACCGTGGCGGCGGTGAGCGCGGAGGCGGCGAGCACCGCGGCGGCGAGCGTGGGGAGCGGCCCGAGCGCGGCGAGCGCGGAGGCGGTTCCGGTGGTGGCAACAACGGCGGCAGCGGCTCTGGCGGGGGCAGCACGGGTGTCGGTGGAGGCAGCTCGGCGCCTGCGGCATCCGGCGGGGGCTCCTCGGAGCCGTCCGGCGGGGGCAGCGAAGCCTGAACCCCTGATTCCGGTTCGTGAGTGACAGCGAAGGCCCGGTGGGTGCACACCCCGCCGGGCCTTCTGCATTGGAGCGAGCGCAAGCCGTCTTCCCGCATGGTGAGCAGCCAGGCGGACGAGGGTCGTGCGTGTGCTGACAACGTCCGCTGGGGAGGGGTGGGCGGGCTGGTTCGCCGGGGCCGAGTTTGGCTACGGTGGCGCTTCCACACCGGGGATGTCGTCCACGCCCCGGCCCATTTGAATCGCCAGGGATGAACCGCTTGCCTTCGCGCCTCCGCACGTTGCTGGACTCCCGCGACCTGGCTGCACCGGGATGGCTGCGCACCAGGAGGAAGCCTTGAAGCTCCGGAAGCTCTCCCGGCGCTTCCGGCGTCCCCTGGTCCGTGCGCGGGCCTGGGCGCTCCAGACCGCGGCCCGCGTGTGGGCGCCCATCGGGGCCACGTCAGCGGGCCGCTTCGCGGCGGACATCTTTTTCGCGGGCCGCACCGTGGCGCGCGGCTTCATGGGCGAGAACCTGCGCCTGCGCGCCGCCGCGCTCACGTACATCAGCATGTTCTCGCTGGTGCCGCTGCTGACCGTGGGCATCGTGCTGCTGCGCACGCTCCACCAGGAGCAGTTCCAGCGGAAGCTGCGCTTCGTCATCTCCGAAGTGCTGGCACCGGGAGTCAGCGAGGAGTCCGCCGCCCTGCTCGACCGCTTCCTGCACCCGGGCGACTCCATCGCGGTGGGCAGCGTGGGCTTCCTCGCGGTGCTGCTGTCGGCGGGCTCGCTGCTGCGCCACATCGACGGCGCGGTGAACGAGCTGTGGGGCATCCGGCGCCAGCGCCCGTGGCTGACGCGCCTGTCCATCTACGCGGGGCTGCTGCTGCTGGGCCCCATCTTCCTGGCCATCTCCTTCTCGGGCACGGGCCGCGTCCGCGTGCTCCTGCAGACCTACGCGCCCTCCGCGCCGTTCTTCATCGGGGTGGGCACCATGCTCATCGCCATGGGCAGCCTGACGCTGCTGTACCTCTGGACGCCCTACGCCCACGTGCGCGTGCGCTCGGCGCTGGCGGGTGGACTGGTGGCGGGCCTGGGCTGGATGGTGGCGAAGCAGGTGTACGCCGAGTTCGCCGCGCGCAGCTTCCTCTACAACCCGCTCTACGCGTCGCTGGGCGCCCTGCCCCTGTTCCTCGCCTGGGTGTACGTGAGCTGGCTGGTGATGCTCTTCGGCGCCCGGCTGTCCTACGCGGTGGAGCACGTCTCCTTCCGGGGCTCCCTCTTCGCCTTCGGCAGCCACCCGCGCGCGCACGAGCTGGTGGGCGCGCGCGTCGCCCAGGACGTCACCCTGTGCTGGGTGGATGGGCTCACGCCTCCCCTGCCGCGCGAGCTGGCCACGCGGCTGCGCGTGCCGGAGTCGCTGGTGCACGAAGTGGTGGACCGGATGGTGGAAGCCCGCCTGCTGGAGCGGGCGCGACGGGGCGGCCTGCGCCCGGCGAAGGACCCCGCGGAGCTCACGCTCGCCGACCTCACGCTCGCGGTGCACGGGGTGATGATCACCGGGGGCCCCGAAACCTGGACGGGCCCCAAGGCCCCGGGCTTCGAACAGTTCGAGCCCCTGTTCCAGGCGGCCGACTGTGCCGGGGTCGACCTGCTGCGCCGCACCCGGTGGCTGGACCTCGTGACACCGCTGCGCCCGGGGCTGCTCGCCCCGCCCGCCCCCGAGGCCCCCAAGGCAGCGGTCGGTGGCGGAAATCCGTAACGTTTTTAGAGGGTTGGGAGCCCACCCGGCTTGCAAGGAGGAGGTGTTCTGTTATGTATTCGGGACTCGACCACGGGCCAGAGAGCCCTGTCACCAAGGGGTCACGGGGTTTGCGGGAGCGTCCGATGCTCAAGTCCGATCTGATCAACATCCTCGTCGCCAAACGAGGCGTGACCCAGAAGCAGGCGGAGGCGACCATCGAGACGATTTTCGAGTCGATGAAGGACGCCCTCTGCCGCGGGGAGAACATCGAGATCCGCGGGCTTGGCGCCTTCCACGTGAAGAACTACCAGGGCTACCAGGGCCGCAACCCGAAGACGGGCCAGGTCATCCCGGTGAAGCCCAAGCGCGGCCTGCTCTTCCGCACCGGCAAGGAGCTGCGGGACCGGGTCAACCGCCCCGCGCCGCTGCAGGCCCAGTCGGACCTGCCGCCCTCCTCCGAGTTCAAGGGCAGCAGCGGCACCGGCACCCTCTAGGCCTCACCGCCCCACGGCGACCGGCGCCAGCCGGCCGATGGGGCGAATCTGCAGGTCCCCGTCCAGCTCGCCGTAGGTTAGCACCGCCACGTCCGGGAACGGGCCCTCGCACAGCTTGCGCAGCGGGCGGCGGATGTCCGGGGCCGTGAGCAGCACCGCCCGGCCCCCGTTGGCGATCTGCCGCACCCCTTCCAATATCTCCATGATGCGCTCCGGCTCCGGCGTGGGCCCTCGGGGGCCGCTGGCGCGCAGCACCTCCTCCACCTCCGGATCCACGAGGTACGCGTACAGCGGGCCCGTGGGCGCGAACTGGTGGCTCAGGTAGCGGTGCAGGGCCTGACGGCAGCGCTCGGCCAGGGCGGTAGCGTCGCCTTCGGTGGTGGGCGCCACGAGCGCCTCCAGGATGGCCCGCAGGTCCCGGATGCTCACCTGCTCCTGCACGAGCCGCCGCAGCACGTCCACCAGCAGCGGCAGCGGCACCTTCTGCAGTGCTTCCTTCACCAGCACGGGAGATTGGGCCTCCAGCCCTTCCAGCAGCCCCTGCACCTCCTGGAGCCCCAGCAGCGCGGAGGCGCGCAGGCGCAGCACGGCCCGCAGGTGGTCCGCGATGAGCTCCGACGGCTTGCGCAGCGGCACCTGGGCCAGCTCCAGCCGGGAGCGGGCCCCCTCCCCCACCCGGCTGATGGGCCGTCCGCTGGCGGGCTCCACCGACGCCTCCGCCTGGACCTCCAGGAAGGCCAGCTCGCCGGGAGGAACGAGCGCGTACAGGGCCCCGGGCTGCACCACGCCGCCACCGGCGGGCACTTCGTCCAGGAGGATGCGGTACTCGCCGGGCCCCAGGTAGGCGGCGTGGGTCCGCACCCGGATGCCGGGGATGCGCACGCCCAGCTCGAAGAACAGCTCGTCACGCACGGCGTTCAGCACCGTGTGCACGAAGGCGCCTCCCTCCGCCTCCGCGAGCGGCGTGAGCTGCGCGGACAGGTCCAGCGTGAGGGGCGTCACGCCGACCGGGGCCTTCGCGCTCTCGGGAGGCTTGCCCGCGGCTCCGGCCGGCACCGCGGCTCCGGTGGACCCTCCGTCCTTCACCTGCGGCTTCTCCGGCGTCTGTCCCTTGCGCCGCAGCGCATGGCCGAGCCCTCCGAGGCCCGCCGCCAGGACGAGGAAGGTCAGGTGCGGCATGCCCGGCATCAAGGCCAGCGCGACGCACAGGCCCGCGACGGTGGTCAGCGTGCGGAAGTCGCCGAAGAACTGGGAGCCAATCTCCGTCCCGAGCGAGTCCTCTTCCTTCTCCGAGGCCACCCGCGTGACGACGAGGCCCGCGGCCACCGCGATGCACAGCGAGGGCACCTGGGACACGAGCCCGTCACCGATGGCGATGAGGGCGAAGGTGGCGGCGGCCTCGGAGAACGACTGGCCGTTCTGCAACACGCCGATGAGGGTGCCGCCGAGCAGGTTCACCGCGACGATGACGAGGCCCGCGACGACGTCGCCCTTCACGAACTTCATCGCGCCGTCCATGGCGCCGAACATCTGGGACTCGCGCTCCAGGTCGCGCCGTCGCCGCCGGGCCACCGTCTGGTCGATGGCGCCCGCGCGCAGGTCCGCGTCGATGGACATCTGCTTGCCAGGCATCGCGTCCAGCGTGAAGCGGGCGGACACCTCCGCGACCCGCTCGGCGCCCTTGGTCACCACCAGCAACTGCACCAGCGTGAGGATGGCGAACACCACCGCGCCCACGACGTAGTCGCCTCGCACCACGAACTCGCCGAAGGCCTGGATGACCTCGCCCGCGTGGCCCTCCGAGAGCGCCAGCCGTGTGGACGACACGTTGAGCGACAGCCGGAACAGCGTGGTGAAGAGCAGCAGCGTGGGGAACGACGTCACCCGCAGCGCGTCCCTCGCGTTCAGCGCCGCGACCAGGAGCGCCACCGCCGCGGCCAGGTTCACCGCGAGCCCCACGTCGAGGAGCCACGCGGGCAGCGGGATGATGAGCGCTCCAAGCACCGCCGCCATCGCCACCGCGAGCACGACGTCCGAGGACTGGCGGGCCTTCAGCAAGACCTTCATGAGTGCGGGCATCACGTCTGGCTCCGTGGACGGTCGTCCGGCTCGCGCAGTTCCATCGCGGTCCGCAGCACGACGGCCGCCGCCTGGTACAGCTCCTCGGGAATGGACTCTCCGACGTCGAAGTGGATGAGGCTGCGGGCCAGCGGCACGTCCCGGAGCACGGGGATGCCCTGCCTGCGCGCCTCTTCCTTGAGGGCGAGCGCGTCCTGTTCGCGGCCCTTGGCCACGAGGTAGGGCGCGTCGCATTCGCCCGCGTCGTAGCGGAGCGCGACCGCGATGTGCGTGGGGTTGACGATCACAGCGGTGGCCTTCTGCACTCCACGTGCCGGACCGCCCTGCGCCAGTTGGCGATGCAGGGCCTTCCGCTGCCCCTTGTGTCGCGGGTCGCCCTCGCTCTCCTTGTGCTCCCGCTTGATTTCCTCCCGGGACATCATCAGCTCGCGCCGATGCCTGCGCCGGGCGAGCGCGTAGTCCACGGCGCCGCACCCCAGCACCACCCACGCCAGTCGCGTCACCAGCGCCGCCAGCCGGCCGACCAGGAACTCCAGTCCCCGGGTTCCATCGAGCCACGCGGCACGCAAGGCATCAGGGCCGACCGTCTCCACCTCATCCCAGACAATGAGGGCCAGCAGTGCCGCCACGAGTAGCGCCTTGCCCATCTCGATCAGGGGCCGGACGCTGAAGAGGCGCTTGAGGCCGTCGGCAGGGTTGATCCGCTCGAGCTTCGGCGCGACATGGCGAGCGTCCAGTTCGAAGCCCACCGTGGCGACGGAGACCGCCAGCGATGCCACCAGTGCTCCGCCCAATGCGGGACCGCACAGCCACGCGGCAATCCAGGCCCCCTCCTCCCAGGCTCCCGCGAAGGTCTGCTCCAGCATCAACCGCGCGGTCCAGTCCCTCAGCCGCGCGAAGCCCTCGGGTGCGAACGCGATGAAGCCCAACAGCCCGCCCAGCGTTGTCGCGCTGGAGGACAACATCCGGCTGCGAGGAAGCTGCCCCTTGCGCCGCGCCTCCCGCAGCCGTTTCGCGGTGGGCTGCTCCGTCTTCTCGCCGCTCATCGAGAGACCTCGCCCAGCAGCGCCAGCGCACCCTCGCTCGAGGCCACGCCCGCGAGCAGCCGCTCACACAGCAGCCCCACGCCCAACCACAGCAACGCTCCGCCCCCGAGGATGCGCAGGGGAGCCCCCAGCTCCTGGAGATTCACCTGTGCCGCCGCACGGGAGGCCATTCCCAGGAAGCAATCCACCACGAGCGACGCAGCGGCCACAGGCGCGCCCACCGCGAGCCCCGTGGCCATGGCACCGCCCACCATCACCACCACGTGCAGGGCAGAGGCCTCCGTGGGCACGAAGGCTCCCAGCCGAACCACGCCGAAGCCTCGCAGCAGGGCCGAGAGGACCACCGGGAACAACGCTCCCGAGACCACCCTCGCCACCAGCAGGTTGTACAGCGCGTCTCCCGTGGCCGACTCACGGCTTCCCGCCAGCGGCAGGCTCGCTTCCGCGGAGGTGCCTCGGAACAGGTCGATGAAGCGGCCTCCCATCCTTGCCGCATCGAAGGGCAACGCGGACACGAGCCCCACGGAAACACCGTAGGCCAGCTCGCGCACCACGAGCGCCGCCATCACCACCGGCGTCTCCACCGTTCCGATGAACTCCACGCCTGCTTCGACGTGCAGGAAGAGCGACAGCGCGAGCACCAGCCCCAGGCGGACCGTCGTGGGCGCGGCCTGGCCGCCCAGCAACGGGCAGAGGAACGCGATGGGCACGAGCCGGGCCGCGCACAGCGCCACCGCGACCAGGTGCGGCCCCAGGGTGATGAGTTGTTCGCCCAGGAGGTCCGGATTCACAGCGCCACCTCCGCGATGAGCAGAAGGACTTGCTGGGTGAAGCGCGTGAGCTGACCCGCGATCCATGGACCCGCGAGCACCAGGGACAGCACCGCCGCGCACAGCTTGGGCACCACCGACAGCGTGCTCTCCTGCAACTGCGTCGTGGCCTGGAAGAGGCTCATCAGGAAGCCCACCAGCAGGCTCGCGCCAATGGGCGGCAGTGAGGCGACCACCATCAACAGCAGGGCTTCACGCCCCAGGGTGAGCAGGACGTCCTGGTTCACGGTGTCACCGGTAGCCGAGGATGAGTCCCCGCGCGAGCAGGGCCCAACCATCCACGGCGACGAAGAGGAGGATCTTGAAGGGCAGGCTCACCTGTCCCGGCGACAGCGTCTGCATGCCCAGCGCGAGCAACACGTTGGCGACGACCATGTCGAGCACCAGGAAGGGCAGGAAGACGATGAAGCCAATCTGGAAGGCTTCCTTCAGCTCGGTGATGACGAAGGCCGGGATGACGACGAACAGGTCCGTCTCACTCACCTGCTCCGCCTCCTCTGGAGGACGTAGCTCGCGGGCCAGGTCCACGAAGCGGGCCCGTTCCTCAGGACTGCCGTGCTTCGTGAGGAATCCGCGCAGAGGCTCCGTGATCTGCTTCGCGGCGGAGAGGACCTGCGCTCCGGAGTGCACCTCGTCGTACGCCGCCTGTCCCGCGTCGTACATGCGCTCCATCACTGGCGCCATGATGTGCCCCGTCAGCACCACCGCGAGCCCTGTCAGCACCACCGTCGGCGGTGCCTGCTGCGTGCCCATCGCAGAGCGGGCCAGGGAGAGCACCACGGCGATCTTCGAGAAGCTCGTCAGCATCAGCACCGCGAACGGCAGCAGCGCCAGGAGCGCGAGCATCCCCATCATCGCCAGCGGGCTGCCGGCATAGGAGGCCTGTGCCAGCGATGGCTCCGCGGCGAGCGCGACCGCGGGAAGGAACACACCGCATCCCAATCCGAGGGCCTTCATCCCCCACCCCGCTTCCGGGAAGCACCACACGTGACCTGGGGCTGTCTCGCGCGGGGGAAGAGCACCGTCGGCTCCAGGTCCAGGTTCACCCGAGGCTTCACCGGGGTCCTGGACAGGGCTCCGGGCTGGACCGCCATGGCGCGGGTCTCATGGATCTCCGCGAACGTGTCGCCGTAGGCCACGAGGTAGCGCCGCCCCTCCGCCTCCACGAGCGCGAGGCCACAGCGCTGAGAGAGCCCCTTCCGGGAGACGATGGTCAGGGGTTCCGGAGCAGAGGCATCGCCACTTCCCGCCGCGTCTCCCTTGCGAAGCAGAACCCAGCCGAGCCCCGCCACGGCCATGGAGCCGACGAGCAGGCGTGAGGTGCCCACCAGCGACAGACCTCCCAGTGGCGCGAGCGTCGCCAACCCGACCAGCAGGGCCGACGCGAGCAGCAGGCGGCCGCGTGGAGAGAAGGACGACAGCAACGTGTTCATCGGGGCGCTCACGGCAGCAACGCCAGGATGCGGGCGCCCACTTCGCCTTCGATCTCCACCAACTCCGCACGCGCGACCACCCGGTCGCCCACGCGCAGCAGCACGGGGCTGCTCGCGTTCACGTGCAGGGGCAGCAAGGTCCCCGGCTTCAGCGTCGCCAGCTCAGACAAGGGCAACAGCAACCGCGTCAGCTCGATCTCCACATCCACCGGGAGCGGCGGCATCGCCTCGCTCCGCTTGTTCGTCGCCATGTCCGACTCCTGTCGGGCCGCGTGCGAGTGCACGCTCCCTGTCGAAAAACCGTCCGCGAGAAACTCTCCCCGGAGCGCGAAGCCCCGGGTGATCAGCTGTCCCGTCCCCTCGACGCGGCCTTCGCGGAGGCGCACGCCCTCGAAGAGCACGACGTCCCCCGCGGACAGCGCATCCACGGCCGAGGCCTGCAACGGGCTGCGTCCCACGAGGCAGCGCGCGGACACCGATGCCGCCAGCACCTGGGGCGCGACGGCGCCCGCGGGCTCCACGGGCAGTTCCTGAAACGCGGTCTGCACGGCACGGGCGGGCAGGAGCACCCGGCCTCCCACCGTCGCGTCCTCCACCGTTGCCGTCAGCAACACCGCGACATAGGGCTGTCTCGGGTCGACTCGCGTCAGCACGTCACTGCGCCGCATCGACACCGCGGACAATCGCGGTCCCAGCCTTCGCACCCATTCACCCTGCCCGCGCATCGCGGCCAGGGCGGACAGCAGCAGGTACACCAGCGTGGACTCTTCCAGCCGGGTCAGCTCCGTCACGGGGGATGGCCGCAGTCCCGCCCCCGCCAGCTTCGCCAGCGCCGCGAAGACCCACGGCATCTCCAGTTCCACGATGGCGGTGCCGCCCACCGCGGACAGCTCCACCAGCGCGAACACCATGCCCACTGCCAGGTCACGCTCCGGCTGGACCGCCGCCGGCACCAGGTGCCCCTCCACCTGCACCGTCGCACTCAAGTCCCGTGACAGCGCCGCGCCCACGTCGCGCAGGAGCTCCGCACCCCATCTCCCCACCTGGGGCCGCTGTCCCAGCACCAGGTGGGCCCGCGTCAGCCGGCGCGCTCCTGGACGGAACGGCCGCGTGGGCTTCTTCGCGGCGCTGGGAGTTCTGATGGGACTCGTCGTTTGCATCCGGCACTCCGGGACGGCGATGGACACACGTCCCCTGTGCATGGCCATGGCCAGGGGGCCTGCTCGTGGAATCAGGGTGTTGGCGGGAGGGGGATGTCCGTCATCGGGATGGCCCTCCACGCCCCAAGACGCTCAGCGCAGGGCTTCGCGGATGCGCCGCTCCGCCAGGGCGGTCAGGCCCGGTGCGGCCTCCTCCCGTGATGCGGTCGTCTCCCATTGGGGAAACCGGCTCCGGTGATACGGCGGAAGTCCGCGCAGGGCCTCCTGGCGCAAGACTTCGGGGGCCGACTCCAGGAAGAGGGCCAACCGGTTCGCGGCGTCCGCCCGCTCGCCGAACTCCACCGACACCTTGGCCTGCCGCTGTGCGGAAGGCATGGCGGCGAAGCGCTCCAGATGCCGCAGCGCCCTTCCCGCTTCCGCGTCCACCAGACCGCCCAGCAACTCCGCTGCACGCTCCCTTGACAGGACGCAGACGACCAGCGCGATGCGCTCCAGGGGCAGCGACAGCGCGGGCAGCGTGACGTCCGCCACCGCGGCCTGGGGTGCCTCCTTGCGCGATGGCAGGAGCTTCCTGGCCATGCGCATCGCCCGTCCCACGCGTGTGGCTTCCATGGCGTGCTCAGGCCAGCTTGCGCGTGGAGCCCGGAGTCACCACCGGCCGCGCGGGCGTGGGCGGCGCAGGCGGAGCAGGCGGCGCCACCGGAGGCTGTTCCGCGAGCGCCTGGTAATGCCTCCAGCGCAGCGTCGTCCACACGAGCGCGCCGGACAGTCCCGTCACCAGCACCTCCAGCAGGGCAAGTACCCACCGCAGCCGCAGGGGCACGGGTGCTCCCTTCGGGGGCGGCGCCTCCACGTGCGTCGTCACCTCATCCACCAGCAGCGACACCGCCTCCGGGGACAGCCCCTCCACGCCTCCCGCGATGAGCTCGCGCAGCGTGTCCGCTGACTTGCGCACGCGCGTCGCGCCGCCGGGCGCCGCACGCAACATGGCCGAGGCCTTCGAGGGTGCCGCGGCCTGACCGGGCCTGGGCGGAGGTGGAACCACCAGGTGCACCCGCGCCAGCAGCACGCCGTCCACCGTCTGGAGCGTCTTCTCCAGCTCGCGCTCCATTCCCCGGACACGGCAGACCTGCTCCTCCAGCGGCGAGCGCACGAGCCCGCTCCCGCCGAACACGTCACAGCCCGTCTCCGCGGCGAGCCTCGGCAGGCCCAGCTCCGCCAGGATGCGCACCGCGTCCGAGGACTGCGCGTCCGACACCTCGATGGCCCAGGTGGGTTTCTTGCCCGGCTCGGGCACCTTGCGCGCGTCGAGCCCCCGCTCGACGAGCACCGTCTGCAGCTCGTTGGCCTGACGCTCATCAAGGCCGTGCTGGATACGCTCCCGGCACGCGGAGGCGCCCAGGAGGAGGAGGAAACACAGACAACGAAGGGGAGCGGAACGCATGGAAGGAAGGACTCCTCACACCTGGGTCTGGAGGACCTGCTTGACTCCGCCAGTGGCCTTCTCGACGACCTTGCCGGCGAGATCGAGCTCCTGGCTGGCGCGGTAGACGTGGGCCTGGAGCGCGAGCAACTCCGAGGGACTGAACGTGCGGCCGGACTCGGCGAGCTTCAGGATGTGGTCCAGCCGCTGCTGCGCCTGCCCCACCCGGTCCAGCACCTCCACCGCCTGCTGACTCCGTGCTGCGTGGACCGAATCCACGCGAGCGCCCGGCTTCACCTCCGCGCAGCCCGCCCTCGCCCGCTCCGTTCCGGCAGTGGCCTCGGTGGGCGTTCGCACCGGCTTCGGCGGCCCCTCCGTCGTCACCGGCACGGGACGCGACGCGGGCTCGCGCACGCCCTCCAGCACCTTGCCGAAGGTCTCCCTGCCGGACTCCACCGCGGGCGAAGGGCCCGCTCCGCCCACGGCTCCCAACTTGTCGATGGCCATCGCGAACGCGCCTCAGCGGATGTTGTTGATGGCGGCCTTCGCCGAGTCGTGGCGGACCTTCATGATGTTGGAGATGGCGTTGTGCTCGCGGCTCTCCTTCTGCATCTCGTTCTGGAGCGAGAGGTAGGCCACGTTGAACTTCTGGCCGTCCGCGGCCATCAGCTTCTGCGCCTCCAGCAGGTCCCACGCCTCCCCCTTCCCCGTTGCCGCGGCCCCCGTCCCCGCCGTGCTCGCGCGCGCGGACATCGCGGAGGCACCACCCGTCGCGGGCACCGACGACACCGCCTCGGCCGGCACCGCCGCGGACACCGTGCCGGCCAGCGAGGACACCACCGCGCTGGAGATGGCACCCGACGGCAGCATGCCGCCCACGAGCCCCGCTCCCGTGCGCACCACCTCGCGCGCCGCTCGCGCCAACGTGGGGCCGAACTCCGTCTTCGGCGTCTGGCGCTCGATGGACGGGGCGATGCTCAACGACGGGATGCGACGGTCTTCCAAGGGGTGCCTCCGGCAGGGATTCGCCGGGGCTGCCTTCCACCGTCCGTGCCAGGGCCCAACCCCTTGAAACGACAGAGGCGCGCTCCACTGCCTCCGCGTCAGGCGTCCCGGGTGGGCTCGCGCCGGGTCCACGGCACGGGACGGCAAAGCAAAACCCGAAAACTTGCCTCCGCGCCAACCTGCTTCACAGTTGTCGCGTCCTGTCGCACTTGAAGGTGAGCACTCCGATGATGACCCCCTCCAACGGCCCCCGTCCGAACGAGCGCGAGCGCTACCACCCGCGCGTCGAAGCGCGTCTCCAGGTGAAGGTGCTCCTGTCGGGCCGCACCGTGACGGCGCAGGCGCGCGACATCTCCATGAACGGCCTGTTCCTCCAGGCCCACCCGGCGGACTCGCAGCGCGCGCTCACCATCGCCCTGCCGCTGCCGGGCGACCGCGAGCTCGTCACCATGTGCACCATCCGCCGCCGGGAAGTGGACGGCGTCGCGCTGGAGTTCGGCGAGCTGGACTGGGACGACCTCATCGCCCTGGCCCGCTTCCTCCATCCGCACCTGCCGTAAGGCCTACCGGTGGAGCGTCACTCCGCGGCCGTGCGGGCCGTGCGCAGGCGCTCCACCAGGTCCATCAGCTCCGCGCCCCGGAAGGGCTTGTGGATGTAGCCGTCCGCGCCCGCCTGCGTCGCGCTCTCCACGTCCGCCTTCTTCGCCTTCGCGGTGAGCATGTAGAGCGGCACCTTCGCCGTGACGGGGTCGCTCTTCAGGATGCGGCACACGGAGACGCCGTCCAGCTGCGGCAGCACCACGTCCATCAGGATGAGGTGGAAGGTGCGGTCGCGGGCCAGCTTCAGGCCTTCAATACCATTGGCCGCGCAGACCACGTCCACCGCGCCGTCGCTCAACATGGAGCGCACCAGCTCGCGGATGACGGGCTCGTCCTCGACGAGGAGGATGTGGAAGGGTGCCTGCGCGTTGCCAGCCATGGTTCCTCGGGGCCCCTCGTAGGCCATTGCCCAGGCCGCGTCCAGCGAAGCGACGCCTCCCGGCCGCCCCTCTGTACGAAAGCGGTCCACCGCCGGTTTTCCGCGCGGGCGGGGGTCGCTCCAGCCCCGCCTAGATTTCAGCGACGCCGTCGCGCTCCGCCCAGCCCTCCAGGCCGTTGGGCAGGCGGATGCGCACGTACTTCCCCGTCTCCTCCAGGAGCTGCACCTTGAGGCCGGCGTGCACCTCGAAGAGGGAGCGTCCCTCCGAGCGAGGCAGCTCCCGCGCCACCAGTGTGGGCGACAGCACCACCGCCTCATGCACGTTCTGGTGCACCCAGATGTGCGCCGCCAGGAGCATCGCCGCCGGCACCGCCGCCGTGAGACAGAGGCCGGCCACCACCGCCACCGCCGTGCGCCGCAGCGCGGGGAAGAGGCGCCGGATGAGCAGCAGCGCGAAGCCCACCAGCCACGCGACGAAGAAGACCCACGCCACCGCCGCGCCGTCCGTCGCCGCGGCCAGCCGGGGGAGGAAGGCTTCGTCCGCGGCGGCGCCCACCACCTTGTCCACCTGCCGCGCTCGCGCCAGGGCAAGGTTGGCCTCCAGGTCCGTGGCGTGGCCGCCCTGCTTCCGGGCCTGCTCCAGCGCCAGCACCGCGCGGCCCAGGTCGCCCCGGGCCAGGTGCGTGGTGCCCAGGTTGTAGAGCACGTCCGGCCCGCCGAAGCCGTGGGCGATGAGCTTCTCGTAGTGGGACTGCGCGGTGGCGTAGTCCTCGCGCCCGTACGCGTCGTTGGCCTGCTGGAAGACGGCCTCCGCTTCCTCGGCGGTGTAGTAGCCCTGCGTCGCCGCGTCGCTCATGCGGTCCAGCCTTCCATCACCGCCGCCGCGGTCGCCAGCACCTTGCGCCGCTCGCCCGGCTCCACCCCGCCGCCGTAGCGGCCCAGGTCACACGCCTCCAGCACGAAGAGCACGCGCGCACGCCGCTCCGCGTCCACGCCCGCCGCCGCCAGCTTCTCCCCGAGCGCCTCGCGCGTCAGCCCGCCCACGGGGAAGCCCAGCTGCGCCTCCAGGAAGCCGACCATCGCCTTCTCCACCTCCACGTAGAAGGCTCCCGCGTCCGCGCCCGCCTTGAGCTTCTCCGCCTCCGCCAGCCGCTTGCGCGCGGCCTTCGCCTGCTGACGGCCCTTGCCCGCCTCCGAGCGGGTGGCCAACCGGCCGCGCATGCCGCCGATGAACGCTACACCCACGAGCAGGCCCAGCGGCGCCAGCACGCCCGCGATGAAGAAGGGCCGCATCCACACGGGCTGCGCCGGTCCCACGAAGTGGGCCTGGGCGCGCACCGGCCGCAGCCCTCCCGTGGTCAGCACGTTCTTCTGCTCGTTGGCCGCGTCCGCCACCTGCGAGGGCGTCATCGTCGACGGCAGCGAGGACACGCCGCCCGCGCCCGCCTCCACCGTGATGGTGATGGGGTCCGTGCGCGCCGTCTCGTACTGGCGCCGCGACGGATCAAAATAGGGGAAGCGCAGCTCGGGCAGCGTGAAGGTCCCCGTGCGCTGCGGCATCACCAGGTACTCCACCACGCGGCGGCCCTGGATGCGGTTGCGGCTGGGCATGAGCCGGTCCGTCGTCGTCGGCTCGTAGATTTTCAGCGCGGACGGGCCGGTGAGCTTCGGCGGGGTGACGTTCTTCACGTTGCCCTGCCCCTCCAGGATGACCTTCACCGTGATGGGCTGGCCCAGCTCCACGCGCGTCTGCGACACGTCCAGGGACATGCGCCACGAACCCACGTTCGCGTTGGACATGTTCGGCGGCGCGCCGGACGGCAGCGGCCGCACCTTCACCTTCAGGCCGTTGGAGACGCGGTGCACGCGGTGGCCCGCGAAGAGGAAGCCCGTGGTGATGTCCGCTTCCGCGGGGGTGATGAGCAGCGTGCCGGACTTCACCGGGAACAGCGCGCGGCGGCGCAGCAGGTAGGCGCGGTACGGGATGCCGTCCACCACCTTCTGCTCGCCCGTGAGCTGCGTGGGGCTCTCCACCTCCTCCGTCCAGAAGCCCTCCAGCTTGGGCATCGTCACCGCGTCCACGCTGGACAGGTCCACGCGCGAGTAAATGTAGAGCGACAGCGTGGCCTGCTCGCCCACGTAGAGGTCGTCCCGGTCCAGGCTCGCGCGCAGGAACAGGTCCGAGTCCCCGCGCGGAATCACCGGCTCGTCGTCGTTGAGGTCCCGGTCGTCGTCCCCGAACGGGTCCGGCATGTTGCGGAAGTTGCGGAACGGATCCGGCAACGTGTTGCGGCCGCCCTGCTGCGCTTGAGGTGCGCCACCCGCGTGGCCCTCGCGCGCGGTGAGCTGCACGGCGTCCGTGCGGTAGGTGCGTCCCCCCGCGGTCAGCGTCGAGGGCGGAACCGTGAGCTTGCCCGCGCGCAGCGGGCGCATGATCAGCTCATGCCGGGTGACGTCCTGGATGACGGCGGGGCCACCACCGGACAGCGAGATGGAGCGCTGGCTGCCTCGCGACGAGGAGAGCACCTCGAAGTCGTTGGACTCGGGCAGGCGCACCTGGGCGTTGGACGGCGCGTCCACCACCACGACGGTGAGCTTGAAGGTGTCGTCGGTGCCCACCTCGGTGCGGTCCACCGTCTGGTAGAACTCGATGTCCGCCGCCCACGCCGGCGCCGTGGCCAGGAGGGCGAGCACGGCGAGCAGCGCCGTGCGCCCGCTACCAGTCCTTCTCATTGGGCTTCCTCTGCTTCTTCTTCTGCTGGAAACGCCAGAGCTGGAGATTCTTCTCGTTCTGCTTCATCGCATCCAGCAGCCGCTCGGCTTCCTGCCGGTCGACGTCGCCCGGCGAACTTCCGCCGTCGCGAGGGTTCGATTCCGTCTCCTCCTCGCCCTCGCTGCCGCCGTCCGTGCCGCCATCGCGGGAGTCGCCTTCACCCTCGTCCTGGCCGCCGTCGGCGCCGCCATCCGCGCCACCGTCGCCCTTCTGGTTCGGATCCTGCTGCCCGCCATCCGAGCCGCCATCCGCCCCACCATCCCCGGGCCCGGCGTCACCACCGCCGCCATCCGCGCCGCCGTCCTGACCGCCATCCGGCGCCCCCCCGTCCGCGCCACCGTCGGCACCGCCATCCGGACCGCCGTCCTGGCCGCCGTCCTGCGGGGTGCCGCCGTCGCCCTTCTGTCCGCCGTCCTCGCCCGCGTCCGGACGGCCGCCGTCATCGCCGCCGTCCTGGCCTCCGTCGGTGCCGCCATCCGGACCGTTCTGGGGCGGGGGCAGGTCGCGCAGCACGACCTCGTAGTTGTGCCGGGCGAGCTGATCCGTGGGGTCCAGCGTGAGCGCCTTGCGGTACGACTTGAGCGCCTCCGAACGGTCGCCCGCCGTGGCCGCGAGGTTGCCCAGGTTGTACCAGCTCTTCTGCGCCAGGTCGGGCTGCCGCGAGGACTCCGCCACCTGCTTGAAGGCCTCGCGCGCTTCCGCGGAGCGGCCCAGCTTGGCCAGCGCGTCCGCGCGGTTGAACTCCACCGTCGGATCATTCGGCCGCTCCTTCTTCGCGGCCTCGAAGTCCCGGAGCGCGTCCTCGTAGCGCCCCGCCGCGTAGGCCTCGCGCCCACGCTGCACCAGCGGATGGTCCTTCTCCAGCGGCCCCACCGCCCACGCGGGCCCCGGCAGCGCCAGGAGGCCCGCCAGGCCCACCGCCATCGCACGCGCCGCGCGCCGCCGCATCGAACGCGCGCTCATGCGGCCCTCCGGCGCGAGGGGATGAGCGCCATGCCCAGCGCGAGCAGCACCAGCCCGGGGATGGCGAAGAGCTGGAAGCGTTCGTCGTAGCGGACCGTCACGCGGCTCTCCAGCTCGCTCTTCTGCATCTGGTCGATGCGCTCCACCACCTGGCTCATCGCCACGCCGTTGGGCTGGTAGAAGAAGGCGCCGCCCGTGGCGTCCGCGATGGCCGTGAGCCCCGCGCGGTCCAGGCGCGTGATGACCGTGTCGCCGTTGGAGTCCTTCTTGTAGTCCACGAACTCGCCGCGCCGGTCGTAGACGGGGATGGGCTCACCGGAGTCCGAGCCCACGCCCACCGCGAGCACCTGGACGTGCGCGTCCTTGAGCGCGTCCGTGGCCTCGCGCACCTCGCCCGTGAGGTCCTCGCCGTCCGACAGCAGCACCACCACGCGCTCCTTGGAGCCCCGGTCCGCGTTGTCCAGCACCTGCTTGGCCAGCTTCAGCGCCGCGCCCACGTTGGTGCCGCCCTGGGGCATCACGTCCGGATCCACCGCGCGCAGGAACAGCTTCACCGCCGAGTAGTCCGACGTGAGCGGCGACTGCACGAACGCATCCCCGGCGAACACGACGAGGCCCGCGCGGTCGCCCTTCAGCTCATCCAGCAGCGTGTTGAGCTCCAGCCGCGCGCGGTCCAGCCGGCTGGGCTGCACGTCGCGCGCGAGCATGGACTTGGACGCGTCCAGCGCCACCACCACGTCGATGCCCCGGCGCTTCGTCAACTCGCTCTTCGTGCCGCACTGGGGCTGCGCGAGCGCGAGCCCGAACAGCATCAGCCCCAGGCCGTACAGGCTGCCCTGCACCGCCGGCCGCCACACGGACACACCGGGCGCGAGCGTCGCCACGTGGCGCTCCGCGATGAGCGCCGACAGCCGCGTCCTGCGGCCCAGCGCCTTGAGCAGCGCGAGCACGCCCAGCAGCACGCCCACCAGCGCCAGCCCCAGGAACAGCGGCTGTGCCAGACCGACCTGGTAGCCCAGCAGCGTGAAGCGCCATGCCTCCAGCGTGGGCATCATGGGAACACCCGCAGGAAGGTGGCGCGCAGCAGCAGCTCCAGCGCGGCGAGCCCGAAGGCCACCAGCAGGAACGGGTGGAAGTTCTCCTTGTAGGTGGCGCTGGCGCCGCCCTCCATCAGCTTCGAGCGCTCCAGCGCGTCCAGCACCTTCTGCAGGCCCTGCTTGAGGCCTTCCGGGTCGGTGGCGCGGTAGTACTCGCCGCCGGTGCGGTCCGCGATGTCCTGCATCAGCTCCGGGTTGATGGGGATCTCCGTCTCGCGCCACACGGTGTTGCCGAACAGGTCCGTGCCCTGCGGGAAGGGCACCTTGCCGCCCTTGCCCACGAGGATGGTGTAGATGGGGATGTGGAGCGACGCGGCCATGTTCGCCGCGTCCAGCGGGGAGATCTTGCCGGCGTTGTTGTCGCCGTCGGTGATCAGCACCACCACGCGGCTCTTCGCTTCCGAATCGCGCAGGCGGTTGAGCGACGTGGCGATGGCGTCACCGATGGCCGTGCCGTCCTCCAGCACGCGGGTGCGCAGCTGCTTGAGCACTTCCTTGAGCACGCCGTAGTCCAGCGTCAGCGGCGACTGCGTGTACGCGGCGCCGGAGAACACCACCAGGCCCAGGCGGTCGTTCACGCGGCCGGTGATGAAGTCGGACAGCACTTCCTTGGCCACGTTGAGGCGGTTCTGCGGACGGAAGTCACCGGCCTCCATGGACGTGGACAGGTCCAGCGCCACCACGATGTCGATGCCCTCCACCGACAAGTCCCTCACGCGCGAGTCGCGCGACTGCGGCCGGGCGATGGCCACCACCGCGGCGATCACCGCCGCCGCGCGCAAGAGGGGGAGCAGCGGCAGGAGGTACGTGCGGAAGCCCCGGCCGCCCTTCGCGAAGACGTGCGCGGCGGAGAAGCGCAGCGTGGCGCGGCGCTTGCGCTCCCAGAGGGCGAGCACGAGCAGCAGCGGCGCCAGCAGCAGGGCCCAGAGCGCCTCCGGGTTATTGAACGCGAGGTCCGGGGGCAGCATCGGCCTTGGGAGGAGCGGGAGGAACGTACGTCTTGGCGAGCAGGTCGTAGCCGAAGGCCAGCGCCTGGTTGCAGGACTCGGGGGACGCGTCGGCGCGGGCGTACTTCACCATGTCCGACTCGGAGACGAAGCGCATCAGCGCGTCCTCCGGCAGGCCCGGCGTGGGCAGCCGGCGCAGGGACGCCATCAGTTCGGACGACGTGCACTCCAGGGCCTCGAAGCCGTAGCGCTCGCCCAGGTAGCCGCGCACGATTTCGGAGAGGCGGAAATAGAAGTCCTTCACCAGGCCCCGGCCGGGCAGGTCCTCGCGCTTGAGCGCGTCCAGCGACTGGCGCACGCGCACGTCCAGGGGCAGCAGCGGAACGACCTTGTCGCGCTTCGGACGGCGCTGCCACCAGCGCACCAGCATCCAGGCCAGGAGCCCCACCACCAGCGCCGCCGCCAGCGCGTAGAGCAGCGTCCACGAACGGATGGGCACTTCCTGCGGGGGCTGGTAGTCGAAGAGCTCCGCGCCCTGCCCCTGCGCGTCCGCCGGCAGCGTGGAGGCCACCTCCACCGGCTTGCCCTTGAGCACGAACCGGCGCGGCCCTTCCGGCGTCGCCACGTCGAAGGTGAGGTCGGGCAGTTGCACGCTGCCCAGCTCGAACGCGGAGAAGCGCAGGCCGAACGTCGTGGTCGCGTCGTTCGCGTTGTCCTGGCGCTGGCGCGTCTGCTGGAGCAGCTCCACCGGGCCCTCACCCGAGGGAGCCACCAGCTCGTAGCGCTGATCCTTCGGGTGCGTGAGCGTCACCTGGTAGGTGAACGGCTCGCCGATGTGCACCTCTTCCGGCTCCACCCGCGCGGACGCGCCCGTGGGTGACACCAGCTCCAGCGCGACGGGGGCCTTCTTCGCCGGCGCGGGGGCCTGGGCCCAGGCGGCCGGAGTGCTGATCAGGAGGACAGCCACGAGGACGAGCGCGTGTCTCATGCCGCCATCCTCCGGGCCCGCGCGCGGAAGAAGTTCGCCAGCGCCTTGCCGTGGTCGTCACCGGCGCGCAGCTCCACGTGGTCCAGCTCCAGCTTCTTGAACAGCTTGCGGCGCTCGTCGCGCTGGGCCTGCATGGCGCGCATGAACTTCCCGCGCACGGCGGTGGAGCTGGTGTCCACGACGAAGCGCTCGCCCGTCTCCGGGTCTTCCATCTCCACCAGGCCGTGGGCGGGGAAGCGCTGCTCCAGCGGATCCTCGATGACCACCGGCACCAGGTCGTGGCGGCGGCCCACGAGGCGCAGGGGCTTCTCGTAGTTCGTGGCCATGAAGTCCGACACGAGGAACGTCACGGCCTTCCGCTTGGCCACCTGCGTCAGGTACGTGAGCCCCGCGGACAGGTCCGTGCCGTGGCCCTTGGGCTTGAAGGTGAGGATGTCGCTCACGAGCCGCAGCACGTGCATGCGGCCCTTGCGCGGCGGGACGACCTTCTCCACCCGGTCCGAGAAGAGGATGAGCCCCACGCGGTCGTTGTTCGCGATGGCGCTGAAGGCAATCTGCGCGGCGACCTCGGCGGCGACCTCCGCCTTGGTGCGGTCCTTGGAGCCGAACTCGTTGGAGGCGGAGACGTCCACGAGGAGCATCACCGTGAGCTCGCGCTCCTCGGTGAAGACCTTGATGTAGGCCTCATTCATGCGCGCGGTGACGTTCCAGTCGATGAAGCGGATCTCGTCGCCGGGCTGGTACTGGCGCACCTCGGAGAAGGCCATGCCGCGGCCCTTGAACACCGAGTGGTACTGGCCGGCCAGCATGTCGGAGACCACCTTGCGGGTGCGGATCTCCAGCTTGCGGATGCGGCGGATGAGGTCCTTGGGCAGCACGGGCGCGCTCTTACCGGGGTCCTGTCAGGGGACTTCCACGCGGTCGAAGACGCGCTGGATGATCTTCTCCTGGGTGAGCTCCTCGGCCTCCGCCTCGTAGGTCATCGCGATGCGGTGGCGGAGCACGTCGAAGGCAATGGCCTTCACGTCCTCCGGGGTGACGAAGCCGCGGTGGCGCAGGAACGCGTGCGCGCGGGCCGCCTGGGCCAGGGCGATGGTGGCGCGCGGCGACGCTCCGAACTGGATGTAGTCCGCCAGGTCCTTGAGGCCGTAGCGCGCGGGCTCACGCGTGGCGAACACCACGTTGAGGATGTACTCCTTCACCTTCTCGTCCATATAGATGGCGTGGACGAGCTCGCGGGCGCGCACCAGGTGCTCCAGCGAGATGACGCGCTGGACCTTCGGCGACGAGCCGCCGGACATCCGGTCCATGATGACCTTCTCCTCATCACGGGTCGGGTAGCCCACCTTCACCTTGAGCATGAAGCGGTCCACCTGCGCTTCGGGCAGCGGGTACGTGCCCTCCTGCTCGATGGGGTTCATGGTGGCCAGCACGAGGAACGGCGAGGGCAGGCCGAAGGTCTGGTCGCCGATGGTGACCTGGCGCTCGGCCATGGCCTCCAGGAGGGCGGACTGGACCTTGGCGGGGGCGCGGTTGATTTCGTCCGCGAGGACGATGTTCGCGAAGATGGGCCCCTTGCGGACGGTGAAGGCGGCCGTCTGCTGGTTGTAGATCATGGTGCCGACGAGGTCCGCCGGCAGCAGGTCAGGGGTGAACTGCACGCGCATGAAGGTGGCGCTGAGCGAGTCCGCCACGGTGCGCACGGTCAGCGTCTTGGCGAGTCCGGGCACGCCCTCCAGGAGGACGTGGCCGTTGCACAAGAGGCCGATGAGGATGCGTTCGAGCATGTACCGCTGCCCGACGATGACCTTGCCGGTCTCCTGGTTGAGGACCTCGACGAAGCTGCTTTCCTGCTGCACGCGTTCGGTGAGCGCGCGGATGTCGGTGTTCATGTCCCCTCTGTCGGCCTGGGCGGCGGGCAGCCTAGGGTTCCCGGGCGTCCGGCTCAACACCGCTGTAAGCCGGACATTCCGTCAAGCCGCCCTGTCCCGTAAAGGGTCATCTCCCATGTCCCGCCCGCCCCCGCCCCGCCGCTCCGCCCTCCCCCCTCGCTGGGACGCCGCCGGCCGCCCCGGCGCCCCGGGCGCCACGCCCCCCGTGGGCCCGGTGGAGACGGGGCTCCTGGCCCAATTGGCCCCCGCCGTGGTGCCCCAGGTGCACTGGCTGCCCGGGGGCGGCGCGGTGCGGATCCTCGAGGGGGGCCCCGGCTCCGGGGACGGCGCGCCTTCCACCGTCGTCTTCCTCCACGGGCGTGGGAACGCGGCGACCCACTGGTTCCCGTACCTGACAGTGCTGGCCCGGCACCACCGGGTGCTGGCCCTGGACCTGCCCGGCTTCGGACAGTCCACCCCGGCGGAGGTGCGCGTGCGGTCGGCGGAGGACGCGGTGCGCTTCTTCACCGGGCCGGTGGAGGAGGCCCTGGGGATGGTGGCTCCGGGGCCGGTGGCCGTGGTCGGTCACTCGCTGGGCGGACTGGTGGCGCTGGAGCTGGCCCTGCGCGGCGCGGTGCCGGTGGAGCGGCTGGTGCTGGTGGACGCGATGGGGCTGGGGCCGGACATGCCTCGGCCGTCGCGGCTCTTCTTCCGCGCGGGGCCGGAGCGGCTGGCGCGCAACCTGGGCCCCTGGGCGATGGCGCGGATGCTGCCGCCCCCGCCGACGCCGCTGGGAGAGAAGCTGGGACAGCTGGGCTACGAGCTGTTGAGCGTGCCCGGCGGAAGGCCCGAAGCGGCGCAGGCCTTCAACGCGCTGGTGCCGCTGACGGGCCCGGTGTTCCACCGCAGAGAGCGGCTGGGCGAGGTGAAGGTCCCCGTGCTGCTCGTCTGGGGCGAGCGCGACGAGACGCTGCCCGTCTCCCTGGTGGACGAGGCCGCGCGGGTGCTTGCCCAGGCCCGCGTGCTGCGCGTGGACTGCGGACACAGTCCGCAGTTGGAGCATCCCGAGCGCGTGCTCCCCGAGCTGAAGGCCTTCCTGGACGCGGAGCGCTCCGGTCCGTGAGGGGGCGCGGCGTCCCCGGCGTCACCTGAACCGGGTACAGTCCTCCGCCGTGCCGAAAGACTTCCTCGACCTGGAGGCGACGCCGGAGCGGCTGCACGCGCTGGCGGACGCCGGAATCCTGAGCCCGGACGCGTACGGGCGCGCGCTGCACCTGGCGGTCGCCTCGCCCGCGCGGCCCGCGTGGCGCGCGTTCCTGTCCACGACGCTGATGGCGCTGGGTTCGCTGCTGGTGCTGGCGGGCGTGGTGTACTTCTTCGCCTTCAACTGGGCGGAGCTGGGGCGCTTCTCGAAGCTGGGCCTCGTGTCGCTGGGCATCGCCGGGGCGGCGGTGGGCGCGTGGCGGCTGGGCGAGCGGCCCGCGGGGCAGTTCTCGCTGCTCGCGGCCGCGGTGCTGGTGGGCCCGCTGCTCGCCGTGTACGGGCAGGCGTACCAGACGGGCGCGGATCCGTATGAGCTGTTCATCGGCTGGGGCGTGCTCATCCTGCCGTGGGTGGCGCTGGCGCGCTTCACGCCGCTGTGGATGCTCCAGCTCGTGCTCGTGAACACGGGCGTCATCCTCTTCTGGGGCCAGCGCATGGGGCGCTTCGGCTCGAATGAGGAGGCGCTGGCGCTGGTGCTGGGGCTGCTCAACGGCTTCGCCTGGGCCACGTACGAGCACTTCGCCAACCGGAAGGTGTCCTGGCTCCAGGGGCGGTGGATGCCGCGCGTGCTGTCCCTCATGGCGCTGATGCCGCTGGTGGGGCTGGGCGTCCTGTTCATCGTCAGCCGGTATGACCGCTCGCTCGTCGTGGGCGTGTCGCTGCCGCTGGTGATTGGGGGGCTGGTGGCCATCTACGCCCTGCACCGGCACCTGCACGGCGAGCTGTTCCTGCTCACCGTGGGCGCGGTGTGCGTCATCACGCTGGTCACCACGGCGGTGGGCTACTTCCTCATGGAGGTGACGCACGCCGAGGAGCTCACCCTCTTCATCCTGCCCCTGGTGCTCATTGGAGAAGTGGGCCTGGCGGTGTACTGGCTGCGCCACGAGTCGCAGGCCACGGGCGTTTCGGAGGAGACCTGATCATGGCCCTGCGACCGACGATTCAAGACGTACTGGCGGGGCTCAAGGCCGAGGGCCACGTGGACGCGGAGGTGGACGCTCGCGCCCGCACCGTCCTGGAGGTCCGCCACAAGACGCTGGGGGCTTCTCCCTGGTTCGTGAAGGCGCTGGCCGGCGCGGGCGCGTGGATGTCCGCCGCGTTCCTGCTCAGCTTCTTCGCGTGCGTGGGCCTGTGGAACGAAGAGTCAGCGCTCACGGGCCTGGGGCTCGTGTTGCTGGTGGCGTCGGTGTTCCTGCGCCGGCAGACCCATGGGGCCTTCATGGAGCAGCTGGCCCTGGCCCTCTGCCTGGCTGGCGCGGGCACGTTGCTGGCCGGGCTGGCGGGCATGGAGGTGCGGACGCTCGGACTTTCATCCGTCGGCGCGGTGATCTGCATCGCGCTGCTCGCCACGTTCCCGGACCTCATCCTCTATTTCCTGGCGGCCGTGGGGCTCTGCGTGTCCATCGGCACGCTGGCGCTCGAGGGGGTCGGCGGCGCGGGCGTGGACGTGTGGATGCTCGTATGCGCCGCGGCGCTCGCGGGCCTCCTGCTCTTCGAGCCCCAGCTGCGACGCGGGCCCCTGGGCGCTCGCGTGGGGCCCATCGCGTTCGCGCTCGCGTGCGCGGTCCCGGGATGGCTGCTGTTCCGCAACTACGAGAGCTCCCTGGAGGGCTTCCGCTACGTCTTCCGCTTCGACAGCGCGTTCGTCCCGAGCGCGTACCTCTCCCTTCTGCTCGCGCTCCTCGTGGGCGTGACGGGCTGGCGCGTGCTGCGCGAGCTGGGCATGGAGCAGGAGAAGCGCGTCTGGATTCCGGCGGCCGGCGCGCTAGGGCTGCTCACGGTGATGACGCTGAACACGCCGGGCGTACTCGTGGCGGTGCTGATGCTGACGCTCGGCTTCCACCGGCGCAGCCGCGTGATGCTGGGGCTGGCGGTGCTGTTCCTGCTGACGTTCGGCGCGTACTACTACTACGACCTGCGCATCACGCTGCTGGCCAAGGCGCTGGCGCTGGTGGGCAGCGGGCTGGTGCTGCTGGGGGTGCGGCAGTTCTTCCTGCGGCGTGAATCCGCCGTGCTCACGGAGGCCCGATGAAACGCGGCGCCGTCATCTTCGGAGGGCTGGCGCTGGTGTTCGCCGCGCTCGTCTTCCTCGTCGTGCAGAAGGAGACCGTGCTCGCGCGGGGGCAGCCGGTGCTGCTGCGGCTGGCGCCGGTGGATCCGCGATCGCTCATCCAGGGCGACTACATGGTGCTCGACTACGCCATCAACCAGGGCTGGCGCGAGGGCCGCGAGCAGCCCCAGGAGGACGGCAACGTCGTCTTGCGCCTGGACGAGCACAACGTCGGCGAGTTCGTGCGCTACGAGACGCCGGGCACCGCGCTCGCGCCCGGCGAGGTGCGCCTGCGCTTCCGCATCCGGAACTCGCAGATGCGCCTGGGCGCGGAGGCCTTCTTCTTCCAGGAGGGCCACGCGGAGCGGTACTCGAACGCGCGCTTCGGAGAGCTGCGCGTGACGGACAGCGGGACCAGCGTGCTGGTGGGGCTGCGCGACGAGAACTACCAGCCGCTGGGCAGCGCCATCCGCTGAAGGCCCCACGCGCGCGCCCCACTGCTCCGGGGCGCGCCGTCCACGTCAGTCCGCGTCCTCGTTCTCCAGCAGGTCGGAGAAGGGCGAGCCGTCCTCCCCCAGCGCCTTGTAGAGGACGTCCACCTTCTCCAGCTCGCGCTTGAGCGCCTTGTGGTGGTTGCGGTTCTTCACCAGGCTCTCGCGGCCCAGCAGGCGGAAGGCCTCGTCGCGGCCCACCTGGCGGATGGCCATGCCCAGCACCAGCCCGCGGAAGCCGTCCGCGTAGTCCAGGTCCAGCGGGCTGCCGCGCCTGCGCGCCTCGCCGACGAAGGCCTGCGCCGCGGCCCTCAGCGCCTCCGGCAGCGGCCGGGCCCCGGGGGACTGTTCGTAGCCCAGCGCCTGGGCCACGTGCTTCTCCTGCAACACGAGGTCGCCCGTGCCGCCCGCGTGCGCCACCATCGCCAGCGAGTAGGCGCGCCGCACGATGTTGTCGAGCTGCCGCAGGTTGCCCGGCCAGGAGCTGGTGGTCAGCAGCAGCTCCGCCTCCGGGGCCAGCCGCGCGGAGCCCTCCGCGGGCCGCTCGCGGTGGCGGCGGTTCACCATGTACCGAGCCCAGAGGGGAATCTCGTCCTGCCGGTCCTGCAAGGGCGGCATGCGCACCGGCAACACGTTCACGCGATAGTACAGGTCCTCGCGGAAGCGCCCGGCGCGCACCTGCGCGTGCAGGTCCGCGTTGGTGCCGATGATGAAGCGCACGTCCGCGAGCTTCTCGCCGGTGCCCTCGCCCAGCGGCCGGTAGCTGCGCGACTCCAGGAGGTGCAGCAGGCCCGCCTGCGCCTTCAGCGACAGCTTGTCGATTTCGTCGATGAACAGCGTGCCGCCATCCGAGCGGGCCACCACGCCCGGCGCGTCGCGCACCGCGCCGGTGAAGGCGCCCTTCTTCCAGCCGAAGAGCTCCGCCATCTGGAGGTCCTCCGGCACCGTCACCAGGTCCAGCGTTTCGAACGGCTTGCCCCGGCGTCCGGAGCGCTCATGGCACCAGCGCGCCAGGCGCGACTTGCCCGCGCCCGTGGCCCCGCTCACGAGGATGGTCTCGTCCTGGAGCGCGAACGTCCTGAGGATGGGCAGGAGCTCCGCCATGGAGCGGCCCACCACGGGGAGGAACTCGTCCACCTCCGGCGTGGCCACCGGCCGCTGCGGCAGCGCGGTGAGGTACGGCGCGGCGATGTCCGTGAGCAGTTGGAGCGTGTCACCGGCGTCGCGCCAGACGAACTCCTGCCCCATGGCGGCCAGACAGTCCGCCTCCAGCGAGATCATGCCCTCCATGCCCGCGGGCGTGCGCAGGGGCAGCACGCACACGTGCGTGGCGTGACGGCCCAGGAAGCGCTGCTTGCTCTCGTTGCTGTGGAAGCCCGCGAGGCCGGGGTCGCCCGTCACCGGCGCGTCCGGCGCGTGCGGCTGCACCGTGCCGATGTTCACGTCGATGGACACCGCGCACCGGTGCTCCACCACCGCGCGCCACGCCGTGGCGGAGGTGAAGAAGGGCGTCCCGACGCCCGCGTCCGTCACCTCGCGCGCGCCCACGTCCAACGCGGCCAGGCGGCGGTAGGCCTCTCCAGGACGCAGGTGGACGATGCCGCGCAGGACCCGGGCCCGGCCCGCGTAGCGGCTGGACGCCACCGCGGCCTCCGCCACGGCCAGCATCCGACGCAACGTCGCCGCCGCCGCGGTTTCGAAGTCCCTGGAATCCCTGAGCGCAGCCATGAGCTGCGCCAACTCGTCTTGCATCCCCTCGCCTCCCGTGCGGAAGCCGCGCCACCGGAGACCGGCGAAGCCGTCCAGAAAACAGACGCCGACTCTATCGGAGATGGCGGGGAGGTGCGGATTCAGATGGAGAGCGCGGAAGGAGCGGCCCCTCCTTCCGCGCTCCGGGTGCATCTGGATGCGGTACACGCCGTTGCCGGCGTATGGCCAGACGCTAATGCGGCTGCCGTGCCAAGAGCGAAGCCCAATGATTTCGCGGAGTCATGCGCAGCCCCCTGCCCTATCTGCGTCCCAATGGAACGCAGACGCGTCCTGACGGAACGCAAAACCACGCACCGTTTGGCTTTCACTGACTGACGGACCACGCCTCCCCAACAGGCAGTCGGCCGGGTCATTCCGTACCAGTCAGGGAAAAGTCAGGCCTTGGGGGCCGCGTCCGGCCGGAGGACGAAGACGCGGTCCAGGCGCGGGCTGCCGCGCCCCACCGGCGAGTCCAGGTCGTAGTCGAAGTCGAACGTGGCCGCGACGCGCAGGCCGGACTTGCGGAACAGGCGCTTCACCTGGGCCTCGTCGTACGTGCGGAAGTACCACGTCGTCTCGATGAGCCAGTCCTTGTCCGGCCCTGTCACCCGCAGCCGGTTGCGCATGGGCGAGCGGCGCAGGCGCTTCTCCGGCAGGCCCTCGTGCGTGTTGCACACGACCTTGTCCGGGCCCACCTGCCCCACCCAGCGCTCGTGCTCCGGGCCCGAGCGCGCGTAGTCCGTGAGGTGGAAGCCCAGCACGTAGATGCCGTCCGGCTTGAGCAGGCGCCGGGTGCCGGTGAGGTGCTCCACCGCGGCCTTCTCGCTGTCCAGGTAGCGGAAGGTGGAGACCAGCGTGTGCGCCAGGTCCACGCGGCCCTCCAGCGCCGGGTCGAAGAAGTCCTCCATGCGCGCCTGGGACAGCTTCACGCGGCGGCGCTCGGCGGGGGACAGCCGCTTGCGCGCGTGCGCGAGCATGGCCTCCGACAAGTCATAGCCCGCGACCTTCAGGCCCCGGCCCGCGGCCTCCGCCACCAGCCGGCCCGCGCCGCACGCGGGCTCCAGCCACTGGTTGCCGCCGGTGCCGAAGCGTCGGCTCAGCGCCTGGAGGAAGTCCGCCTCGCGCACGGTGTCCGTGCCGAAGATGGCCTCGTAGTACTCCGGGTGCTCGTACCAGTCCTTGCGTCGTTCCATGGTGCCTTCAGTGCTCCGTGTGCCCCAGGACGCGCGCGAGCACGAACATCACCAGCAACCCGGCTGCCAATGCCACCAGGTTGCGTCCGGGCTTGTCCCGTCCGTGCTTGTTCACGTGCGGCAGCAGGTCCGACACGGCGATGTAGAGGAAGGTGCCGGCGGAGAAGGCCAGGGCCTTGGGCGCCAGGGACTGGAAGCTCAGCACGGCGTCGAAGCCGAAGTAGAGCAGCGCGCCCACCGGCACCATCAGGCCGTACAGCGCCGTGTACGCCAGGATGGTGCCGCGCTTCTTCCCCTCCGCCTGGAGGATGGACGCGAGCGACAGCGACGAGGGCACCTTGTGCGCGGTGATGGCCAGCAGCGCCATGGCGCCCACGCCCTCCTTCACCGCGGAGCCCAGGGCGATGCCGTCGAAGAGCGTGTGCGTGGACAGGCCCAGGAACGCGCTGAAGCCCAGCGCGTGGCCGTGCACGTGCTCCGCGCAGTCCGGCGGCTCCTCGCAGGTGTGGGCGACGAGGTAGCGCTCCAGCACCAGCACGAAGAGGAAGCCCATGGGCACGAGCGCGAAGGCCCACCAGCCACCGCCCTCGTACGCCTCCGGGAGCATGTGGAAGAAGGCCGCGCCGAACATCACGCCCGCCGCGAAGGCGAGGAACGTCACGAGCCGCGTGGAGCGGTCATTGAAGATGACCACCCCTGCGCCGGCCAGCGCGCTCAACACGACGATGAAGGAATACAGGAAGACTTCGGCCACGACCGGCGACATGAGGGCGCGCACCCTACTCCCAAAACGACGCCGTCAGTAACTTCGCACCACGAGCACCTCCACCCGCCCCGGCTTCACCTCCACCTGGTGCGTGGTGGGCCGGCCCGGGGCATCCACCTGGACGGTGTGTTTTCCCGGAGGAAGCCGGAAGCGCGCCACCTGGAACTCCGCGGGCAGTGAGAGCCAGGAGCGCAGGTCGGCCTGGTTGCCCGCGTTGAGCACCAGGAACGCGAGCAGCCCCAGTTCCTTGCTCTTCGTCAGCGCGCCCACGCCCGCGGCCACGCCCGCCTTGGCCACCGCGCCCGCGAGCTGCTTCGCCAGCATGCGGCCGATGCGGTCGTTCAGGTGCACCTGGGCCACGCGCGCCAGCGACGTCACCGTCACCGCCCGCTCCGACTTGCTATCCACCGACACGCGCACCGGCGGTGTGCCGCCGCGGTCCCGGTACACGGGCACTTCAATCAGGTCGCCGGAGTCGCCGTAGTCCCGGGACGCGCGCTCCTTCTGCGGCGACAGGCCCGCCTCCACCACCACGACGAGCTGCCCGTCGCCGGGGCCCAGCGGGTCGTGCGCCACGTCCGCGAACTTCTGGGACAGGGTCGCGTACGCGTCATCGCGGCCGGTCTTCTTCGCCAGCCGCAGCAGCGGCTCCGCCAGTCCGCCCAGCCGGGGCTCCAGCTCGTACGCCTTCATGTAGTCGATGAAGGCCGAGTCCCACTCATGCTGGTCCTCGTACAGCACGCCGCCCAGGTAGCGGGCGATGGCGAGCTGTTCGTACGGCTTCTTCTCCTCGATGATCATCTTCTCGATGCGCTCGTTGACGCGGCGGACCTCCACGAGCGCGTCCTCGTCCCGGCCCAGCTCCGTGTAGTTGAGCGCCTGGAGGACGGAGATCATCAGCTTCTCGAAGTCCTCGCCCCGGTAGGCGCGGCGCCGCTCGTTGCTGAGCAGCACCCCCGCCTCTTCACTCACGGAGGTGATGTCCAGCTGGGAGACAAGCTCGTCCGCCTGGCCCAGCGCCTTCGTGCTCTCCTCCCACTGCCCGGCCGCGTGCAGCACCATGCCCTTGTCCAGCAGGAGCAGGAGCTGGTCGCGCTCGGGGGCCTCCTTCTGCTCGCCCTCCAGCTCACGCAGGGCGCGCGGATAGTCGGAGGACTGGTAGGCGGAGCGCGCGGAGGCCGTGCGCGCCACGTAGTCGCTGGCGCAGCCGGTGCCGAAGCCCAGGGCGCTCATGGCAACGACGAACAGCAGGCCCCAACGTGCCGCCGGAGAAGCGGAGACACGCGGGGCCTGGGTTGCGATGTCGAGGAGGTTGGACACGGCGGACGGCTACCAGCTCACGCCCTGCTTCTCGAACTTCTTGCGGATCTGCTTCTCGTCCGTCCAGGCGATGGTGCCGGTGCGCACGTCGTTCAGCTTCGCCGTCATCTTGTAATAGACGAGCTTGTCGCGGCCGACCTCCTGGATGATGGACGCGAGGTCGCCCGTCATCAGGAAGTCCACCGACGCCTGCTGGCCCGGGGCCTTGGCGGCGTTCGGGTTCACGTAGCCGGACTGCTGGTACTCGTACTCCTCCGCGATGTCCTGGCGCGCCTGCTGGTCCACCAGCGCGAAGCGGCCCGTCTGCGCGAGCGCCGTCTGGATCTTGTCCCCCAGCGAGCGCATGTCGATGTGCTCACTGGTGCTGTTGCGCAGCTTGCCCACGAGGACGATGGGCAGCGGCTGGCCCTGCGGCGTCGCCTGGGCGAAGCGCGGGGAGCTGGCGAGCGACTCGGCCATCTTCTTCGCGATGAGCTGCAGGTCGTTCTCGTTGAAGCGGTCCCCCAGCATCTCGATGGTGTTGGGGTCCTCGTAGGTACCGCGCGTGAAGGCGCGGGGGCCTCCGCAGCCGGCGAGCGACACGGCGACGAGGGCGGAGAGCAACAGGCGGCGGGTGTTCATGGTCGGGTCGACTCCTAGTTCCATTCGCATTCGAAGCGGCTGCCTTCGAAGTTCCACTTGTAGGCAAGCACCGCGTCGCGGCGGTAGCCGGCCGTCAGCCGGCAGAGGCTCTGCAGCGAGGCGCGCGGATAGTCGAAGGTGTACGTCTGCGCCTTCGCGCGCTCCTGCGGGGTGAGCTGCGAGGGGTGCGTGAGCGTGGGGCTGGCGCTGGCGGCCACCATCACGCGGTGCGCGCCGTACGTCTTGAGCGGCACATGGCCCGCGAGCTGGATGCGGCGCACCGTGCGCGCCACCATGATGTCGCTGCGGTCCACCATGGTTTCGTGGGTGTTGCGGCGCTGCAGCAGCTCCGGGAGGTTCGCGGAGAAGACGCGGGTGATGTCCCCGTCGTCCACGAAGAAGTAGAGGAAGGCCTCGCGCGCGGTGCGGCTCTCGCCGGTGAAGTCCAGCGTCACCAGGATGTCCAGCTGCCGGTTGGGCGCCAGGCCGTGGCGCGACACCGCCGCCAGCACCGTCTTGTCCACGCCCGCCTTCTTCAGGCGGATGAGGCCGTCCGCGCTCGCGTCGCAGGCGCAGCGGCGCTCTTCGATCATCTTCACCAGCTGTGCGGGCTCGAAGCCGGCCTGCGACAGCTTGGTCAGCTCCTCGTCGGTGAGCGGGAGCTGGTCCGAGCGCTCATAGATGCGCGGCAGCTGGTTCGGGTCCCACTGGATGATGTTGTAGGTCTGCACGTCCCCGGACGGGAACGGCAGTGACACGGACGGCGCCGCGGCGCGGGGCGCCTGGGCCGTGGTCAACGCGACAGCGGCTGCGAGCAGTTGAGCGATCATGGCGGTCCTTTAGAACCGGTATCCGACGTTCATGAACAACCGGTTCGTGACTCCCCCTCCCCCGATGGGGATGTCCGGCGAGTAGTGCAGGCCCATGAGCACGCGGTCGCGGCGGTCCAGGTAGAGCTCCGCGCCCACCTGCGGCGACAGGGCGAAGCGGAGGCCCTCGCCCTCCGGGATGACGATGGCGCCCGCCTTGAGGCCGAGGGTGAAGGCCACGGGCCAGCCCCAGCTGCGGAAGGTGGGGCCCACGTTTCCGATGAAGCGCCCGCCGTCGAAGACGTACGCGCCGCTGACGTCCAGGCGGTACCAGTCATCTCCCCAGAGGGACACGGTGGCGCCCACGAACAGCGGCGGGCCTTCCGGCGCGCCCGGGGGGTTCTCCTGGGAGTTGATGGCCGCGCCCCAGTCGAACTGGAGCGACACGCCCCGGCGGTTGTCGCCGTAGCCGCCCTTGCCGTACTCCGACTCCTCGGGCCCGTCGGTGCGGCCCTGCTCCTGGGCGCTCGCGGTGAGCGGCGCGGCGACGGCCAGGAGCGCCAGGGCTCCGCACAAGGTGACAGGACGCTTCATCTGATTGAACTCCCCAGCGTGGGTGCGACTGCTCTTACGCGCGTCATACGTCGCGGCGCGCGCCATATTCATCGCGCCGCGAGCGTCCGTGCAAGCGCCTGTTTTCCCGGGCGCCCTCCTGCCTTCAGGCCCTCGGCTCCGGAGCGCCCTGGGCGGCGTCCTGGGTGTCCCGGGAGGCGGGGGCCACGGCGGCACGGGACTCGCTGCGCACCGTGGGCAGCCACTGGGGCCGGGCGCGGATGAAGAGCACCAGCCGCTCGCGCACCAGGAAGCGCAGGTCGCCCAGCTTGCCGGAGTCCGCCGCGCTCACCAGCGCACGCAGGGTGAGCGTCTTGTCCATCACGTCGAAGACGACCAGCGTCTTCACCCGGCCATCCCAGAGCGCCTTGCCCTCATTCATGAGGATGCGGTCCAGCTCCGCGCGCAGCGCGTCGATGTCCGCCATGTAGTCCACCTGGAGGATGACGGTGCCCATCATCTCCGGAGAGCCCTTGCTCCAGTTCTGGAACGGCTTGTCCAGGAACTGCTGGATGGGGATGACCATGCGCCGCTGGTCCCAGATGCGCAGCACGACATAGGTGAGGGTGATCTCCTCCACCGTGCCGAACTCGCCCTCCACCAGCACGTTGTCGCCGATGCTGACGGGCTGGGTGATGGACAGCTGGATGCCGGCGAGCAGCGTGGCGAGCGACTTCTGCGCGGCGAGACCGACGGCGAGGCCGGCGATACCGGCGGAGGCGAGCAGCGACACGCCGACGTTGCGGACGACCTCGAACTGCATGAGCAGCAACGCGGCGGCGATGACGTAGGTGGCGACCTCGAACACGGCGCGCAGCACGGCCAGCTGCGTGCGCAGGGAACGGGCGCGGGGGTGGCTGCCGGTCTCGGAGGTGACGCGGCTCTGGACGTAGGCCTCCGACACGCGGAGGAAGCGCAGGATGAACCACGCCACCGCGATGATGATGAGCGAGTAGCTCACCCGGTCGCTCAGCAGCTTCAGCTTGGGAGGCAGGAGCAGGAACGAGGTGCCCAGCGCCAGCAGGATGGCGAAGAAGGGCAGCCGCAGCGGACCCCGGCCCGCGTTGACCAGCTGGTCGTCCCAGGAGATGCGCGTCCAGCGCGCCACCCGCAGCGCGGCGGCCAGGAGCAGCTTCTCAATGAGGTACGAGAGGATCCACGCGCTCAGCAGGGTCACCGCGAGTCCCAGCCACTGCCACAGCTCCAGCCCCAGCACCGTGCGGTCGAAGAAGACGGACGGGAGCGTCTCGGTCAGCAGCGGGCCGTACTCCTCGAAGAGCGGGTCCACCATCTTCACCGTGGACTCCGCCAGCACCCAGGTGGGCGTGCCGTCCACGCTGATGCGCTGCAGCCGGATGGGGATGGTGTCGCCCTTGAGCGGGATGCCCCCCAGCGACACGAAGCGCGAGCTGGCGGACTCGCCCTCGGGCGTCTTCGGCAGGATGGACGTGTCCACGGACAGCTTGCGGTCCAGGACGAACTTCAGCTTCCGGGCCAGCTGGGCGCCCTGCGCGGGCTGCTCGGCGGCCGGCAGGTGGTCCAGGTAGAGGTAGTGGGCGGCGCGGGCGTACTCCCCGCGATGCACCGCGTCCAGGAAGCCCTGCGCGGCGGCGCGCGGCGACGTGCGGTCGAGGTCCTGGGGGACCTCCCCCAGTCCTCCGTTCAGGGCGAGGGCGGGGAGGCCACCGAGGACGCACCCCAGGAGAAGGAGGGCCACCAGGACCCGGGAGGCATGGCGCTTCATGGGCGCCTCCATACTCCGTGTGCGGTCGCTTGTCCGGGAAAGACGGTGGGTGCTTCCGCGCCCGCAGGGCGGCCAGGAAGCCCGGGGTTGAAAACAGAAAAGCCCTGTCGGAACGCGACACGGGAAAGCATTGGTGCGCCGCTGGGTGGTGGGCTAGAACCGACCCCCAAGGAAGGTCGCCGTGTCCGAAGAGAAGCGAAGAATCCTCCTCATTGACGACAGCGAGATCACCCTCGCCATGGAGAAGGCCGTCCTGGAGGCGCGGGGCTATGAGGTCGTGGCCACCTCCACGCTCATGGAGTTTGAGAAAACGCTTCAGAGCTGGCGGCCGGACCTCATCCTCACGGACATCCACATGCCCGAGGCCAAGGGCACGGACATCTGTCGCACGCTGAAGAACGAGTACAACACGCAGGACATCCCCATCGTGTTGTTCTCCAGCCTGCCGGACGACGAGCTGTCGAAGCTCGCCGAGCAGGTGGGCGCGGACGGCTCGCTCTCCAAGGTGAACGGCCTGGAGGCGATGGGCGAGAAGATCGACGAACTGGTGCAGAGCATCCTCTGGTGATGGCCATGCGCGCGGCCGTCCTCGCGGTGCTCGTGAGCGCGCTCCTCGCTGGTTGCAGACGCCAGGAAGCGCGCCCTCCCGAGGGCAGCCCCTCCGAGCAGCAGGCCCCCTCCCCCACCGCCACCGCCGCGCCTCCGGGCGCGGTGCTGTTCCTCTCCGCCGACACGCGTGGCTACCTGGGCCCCTGCGGCTGCAGTGAGAACATGCGCGGCGGCATTGGCCGGGCGGCGTTCCAGGTGCAGCAGGCGCGCAAGGGCGGCCAGCCCGTGCTCTACATCGACGGAGGCAACAGCCTCTTCGGGGAGCCGCACCTCAAGGCGGATCAGGTGCCACAGGAGGAGCGCAAGGCGAAGGCTCTGGCGGACGCGTTCCGCACCATGGGCATCGCGGCGCGCGCCACGGGCGAATTGGACGACACGCGCGGCGCGGCGTTCCGCCAGGGGCTGGGATTGCCGGAGGTTCCTTCCGGCGGCGTGAAGGTGCTGGACGCGGGGGCTCGCAAGGTGGGCGTCGTCGCGGCGGCATCCGGTGAAGCGCTGGTGAAGGCCAGCCAGCAGGCGCGCGAGCAGGGCGCGGACTTCGTCGTGGGCCTTTTGGATCAGCCGCTGGAGGCCGCGCAGGCCGCCGCCGCGCTGCCGGGCCTGGCCGCGAACCTGGTGGTGGCCACGCACAGCGCCGGGGAGTTCTCCGCGGAGGAGAACCGGCTGGTGCGCGCCGACGTGCCGGTGGTGGCGCTGCAGAGCAAGGGGCGCTCGCTGTTGCGCGTGGACCTGACGTACGCCCAGGCGAAGGGGCCCTTCTCACTCCAGCGCTCGCAGGGGGACGTGGAGCGCGAGGTGACGGCGCTGGAGCAGCGCATGGCGCTCCTGGACAAGGAGATCGCCCTGCCCGGCATCGACCCGAAGCTCAAGGCGCTGAAGCAGGGCAAGCGCGACGAGCTGTCCGCGCGCAAGCAGGGCCTGCTCACCGCGCCGCCCGCGCCCGCCGCCGACGTCAACGGCTTCGGGCTGCGCTTCCTGCCGCTGGAGTCGAACCTGCCCACCGCGCCGGACACGCAGGCGCTGGTGAAGGCGTACGACGCGGACGTGGGCCAGCTGAACCTCGCGTGGGCGAAGGCGCACGGCCAGGACTGCCCGCTGCCCGAAAAGGGCAAGGCGGGCTTCGTCGGCAGCGCGGTGTGCGCGGACTGCCACCCGGACGCGACCGCCGTGTGGGAAGGCACCAAGCACCACCACGCGTGGGAGACGCTGGAAGAGGTGGGCAAACAGCACCACCTCAACTGCATCGGCTGTCACGTCACCGGCTGGCAGAAGCCCGGCGGCGTGTGCCGGCTGGACAAGGTCGCGGGGCGCGAGGACGTGGGCTGCGAGAGCTGCCACGGTCCCGGCTCCAAACACGTCGACGCGCCGAGCCCGGCCACCATCGTGGGCAAGCCGGGACAGGCCGTCTGCGTCACCTGCCACAACACGGAGAACTCTCCGCACTTCGACTTCGCCACCTACCTGCCTCGCATCCTCGGTCCCGGCCATGGCGGAACGGGGAAGAGCGGGCAGGCAGGAGAGCCCCCGTCGAAATAGGGTCGCCTGCTCCTACTTGGGGTCCTTCCCGGGGGCATACCGCGCGACTTGTTGTTTGACTGTCAAGAAAGCTGGCGAATACTGCGGCCTTCGCCTGCTTCTGGGCGACCTCGCCTGGCGTTCCCATGCCGCTCTCTCTGCTCCTGCTAGCCCTGGCCTCGGTTCCCTCGTCGCAGGGCGTGGCGCCGTCACCGGTGCCGCCGCCCGGCGTGCATGCGGTGCCCTCCAAGGAAGCCTCCCTTCTGACGGCGGACGGCAATCTGGCCACGCCGCCCTCTCCCATCGAGGAAGGCGAGGAGACGGAAGAGGTGGAGAACGAGTCCGCCGAGCTGGAGGAGCTGCGCGCGCTGGAGGGCGCGACGCTGGACCCGGAGGCGAAGCCGAACGCGGAGATGATGCAGTCGCTGCGGCGGCTGGGCCTGACGAACCCGTTGCGGCTCCGAATGTTGGACGCGCTGGAGGAGCCCACCTTCCGCGAGGACGACACCGCCCCGCCGCTGGCGCGCATCACGGACCTGGCGAGCTTCGACATTTCGCAGGTGAAGGACCGCTACGACATCCCGGTGGACATGCAGCCGCGGGTGGCCGAGTACATCCAGTTCTTCCAGGGCCCCGGCCGCAAGTGGTTCCGCAAGTGGATGGCGCGCTCCACGCGCTACCTGCCGGTGATGCAGCCCATCCTGGAGTCCAAGGGCCTGCCCCGGGACACGGTGTACCTGGCGATGATCGAGAGCGGCTTCTCCGCGAACGCGTACTCGTGGGCGCACGCGGCCGGGCCGTGGCAGTTCATCTCCAGCACGGGCAAGCAGTACGGCCTCAAGCAGGACTTCTGGGTGGACGAGCGGCGTGACCCCATCAAGGCCACGCACGCGGCGGCGGCGTACCTGAAGGACCTCTACGGCGAGCTGGGCCACTGGTACCTGGCGTGGGCGGGCTACAACACGGGCTCGTACCGGGTGCGCAAGATGGTGACGCGCTACGGGACGAACGACTTCTGGGTGCTGGCGGAGGAGCCAGGCCTGGCGAAGGAGACGAAGCACTACGTGCCCAAGCTCATCGCCGCGGCGCTGGTGGCGAAGAACCCCACCGCGTTCGGCTTCTCCGAGGAGGAGTTCCAGTACGAGTCCACGCTCGAGTACGACGAGGTGAAGCTCACGGACGCCACGGACCTGGACGTGGTGGCGCGCGCGGCCGGGGTGAGCGTGACGGACGTGCAGGAGCTGAACCCGGAGCTGCGGCGCTGGTGCACGCCCCCGGCGACGGCCGCGAAGCCGTACGTCCTGAAGCTGCCGCGCGGCACGACGACGCGGTTCGCGGAGAACCTCCAGAAGCTGTCGCCCGCGGAGCGGCTGACGTTCCGGGTGCACACGGTGAAGCGCGGCGACACGCTGTCGCAGATTGCCCAGAAGTACGGCACGGCGCCGGAGGCCATCCTCCAGATGAACCGGCTGAAGAGCGCGCGGGTGCTGAAGGTGCGCGCGGAGCTGGTGATTCCGGTGCCGGCCAACGGCCGGGGTGGCAGCGGTGACGCGGGTGGCGCCATCGCGACGAAGGTGGCGCAGGCGCGGCGCAGCGGCATGGTGGCGACGCGGCCGGAGGACGAGATTCCCGCGGGCACGCCCCGGGGTCCGGTGGCCGCCGGTCCGGTGAAGACGGAGAAGGTGGATGGCAAGACGCGCATCACCTACGGCGTGCAGGAGGGCGACAGCCTGTGGCTCATCGCCAACCGCTTCCAGGTGTCGGTGGACGACCTGAAGAAGTGGAACAACCTGCCCAAGCGCAACCGCACGCTGTCGCTGGGCACGCTGCTCGCGGTATGGCCGCCGGACGCGAAGGGCGCGGCGCCCGCGAAGGTGGAGGAGCGCGGCGGCACCATCGTGGTGGCCAACGCCGTGGCGGGACAGGCGCCCGTGGGCCCCAAGGGCGCAAAGGTGCACACGCTGGCCGAGGGCGAGACGCTCTGGTCGGTGTCGCAGCGCTACAACGTGTCCGTCCAGGACATCATGAAGTGGAACCACATCAAGGACCACCGCACGGTCCCCACCGGCAAGCTGCTGTCGCTGAGCGCGCCGTGACGGGGTGATGCGGCGGCCGGGGCCTTGCAGTCCCCGGCGCCATGCTCGCATCCGCACTGCTTCGAGAGTCCCCGCTTCTCCTCCGTGAACCGACCGACGCGCGCGACTCCGCGTCGCTCCTGTCCGTCCTGCCCCGTGGAGCGGAGCGTCCGGGGGACAGGACGGCGTCCGAGGCCAACTCGCTCACGCGCTTCAGTGGCCCGGCACCGAAGGTGGAACCGGCGCTCCCCACGCGGCTGCCCGCGACCGCGCTGGAGCATCCGCGCTTCGCCGGTTCGCCGCAGCTCGCGGACGTGGCGTCCGGGGTGACGGTGCTGGGCACCGGAGCGAAAGGGGACGGGCTTCGCGCGGTGCAGGGCGCGCTCCTGGACATGGGGTTCGCGCTCTATGGCGGCGCGGACGGGCGCTATGGACCGGACACGGCCCGAGCGCTCCGCAACTTCCAGGTGCATGCGGGCCTGCGCTCCAGCGGCGTGCTCGATGCCGCCACGCTGCGGGCCCTGGAGGCGCTGGCCCCGGCTCCGGGCTCACGCGGACAGGCCCGCGCCCTGCCCTCCCCCTTCTACGCGGGCCAGCCGGTGCGCGTGGTCATCGCCCTGCGCGAGCACCGCACGTTCCTCTTCGACCCGGCGGGCCAGCTCGTCGACATCTTCCCCAACGCCGTGGGCACCGCCACCACGCCCACGCACGCGGGCCTGAAGCTCGTCAGGGCGAAGCTGGATCAGGTGGCCACCGAGGACGCGGGCGCGCGGCTGTGGAACGACCGGCACGTGTTCGGCGCGCGGCTGCTGGACCTCTCCTGGGCGGATGGCCACCGCAGCGGCGAGGAGCTGCACGGCACCAGCGCCCCCGCCCTGCTCGGGGGCGACGTGTCCCACGGCTGCATCCGTCACGCGAACGAGGACATCCTCGTGCTGCATGACGCGCTCGCCGCGGGCGACCGCATCGCGGTGGTGGAGACGCTCCAGGACCCGCACCTGGGCGTCCCCGTCACCACCGGCTGACTACTGCTCTTCCAGGAGCATCTTCAGCTCGCGCACGCGCTTGCTGATGTAGTCCCGGTCCAGCTTGCGGAAGTTCTCCGGCAGGAGCGCCCGGCTGGTGCATTCCTGCACCGCCACCAGGTTCTGCATTTCAATCTCCAGCGGGTAGCTGGGCGGCACGAAGTCCGCCAGCACCGCGGCCAGGTCGTCCTTCGTCACCTGGTCGCGCCCCTCCGCCAGCGCGCGGAACTTCGAGCGCACCATCACCGCTTCGATGTCCGCGCCGCTGAAGGCGCGCACGCCGCCGGGGATGAGCGCGGCGAAGGAGTCCACGCCCTCCACCGACACGCCGGTCTTCTTGCTCATCGCCTGGAACAGCTCGTTCCGCTCCTCGTCCGTCTGCGGATAGAAGAGCGCGAGGTGCTCCTCCGCGCGGCCCTGGCGCTTCAGGTCGATGGGCAGCAGGTCCGGGCGCGCCGTCAGCAGGAACCAGACAATCTTGCCGCGGTACTGCGTGTTGCCCATGAAGGACGCGATGGAGCCGAAGATGCGGCTGCTCGTGCCCGAGTCCCCGCCGGAGTCGCGGTTGCCGAGGAAGGTGTCCGCCTCGTCGACCATCACCGCCACCGGCCACAGGGCCTTCAGCAGGTTGAAGATCTTCTCCAGGTTGGACTCCGTCACGCCCTGCCACTGGCTGCGGAAGTTCAGGAACTTCACCACCGGGATGCCAATCTCACCGGCGAAGCAGCTCACCATGAACGTCTTGCCCGTGCCCACCGGGCCGCTGACCAGGTACCCCATGGGCATGACCTCGATGCGGCCCTTCTTCAGCGCGGACGCCGCCTGACGCAGCATCTGCTTGGCGGGCGCGTGCCCGGCCACCGCGTCCAGCGTGTGCGCCGGCTCGATGAACTCCAAGAGGCCGTGGCACTCCGCCTGGATGAGCTCCTTCTTCTTCTCCTTGAGCAGCTCCGGAGTGATGCGCACCTCCCGCTCCAGCGCCTCCGTGAGCACGCGGTCCAGGTTGATGCGGGACAGGCCGGCGGTCATCTTCGCCAGGCCCGCCAGCGGGACCTCGGACACCGTCTGGAGCTTCTTTCCCTCCAGCTTGGAGCGCACGTACTCCAGGCGCTCCTCCTCCGTGGGCAGCGGCAGCTCGATGGGCGCCACGTACGGGTTGCGGCTGATGCGCGGCGACACGTCCGACAGGTTCTCCGCCAGCAGCACCACCGACACGTCGCCCGCCAGGAACTGCGGGTCGTGCGCCCACTTGTCCAGTGTGGCCACGACGAAGCGGTCCTCCGCGGACAGGTGGCTCATCTCCCCGCCGGGGACCAGCGTCTCCGCGTAGTCGATGATGAGCGCCATGGAGCGGCCCTCGCTCAGGCGCATGCGCAGGAAGTTCTCCAGGATTTGGAGCGCGCGGCCCGGATCGCGCGGCAGGACCTTGGAGAAGTCCGTGCCGTACATGGCGTCGTAACCCGTCATAGCCCGCGCCAGGTCCTTCTGCGTCTCCGGCGTCGCGGAGCGGATGCCCGACGAGCGGTCGTAGAAGAGGACGTGGTCGCGCCCGCCGAACAGCTCCTCCGACAGGAACGTCTTGAGCGTCCCGAAGCCGCGGCCGCCGTCTTCCAGTTGCAGGGGCTGCAGGTCCCGCACGGCCCCATACAGCAGGAAGGTGCTGACGGTCTTCGTGTAGTACTTGCGCGCCAGCTGCTGCGCCCACCGGGGCAGATCCGCCAGCGGATCCGCCTTGTTCACCTTGCGCACCTTTGTCACGGACATCCCTCCGGCGTCGCTCCCCCCAGGGACATCCGGGGGGAGGACCCCCAGGCCTACCTTAAGTGTCAGGGCCGCGGTGCCGCTAATCGCGGCAGCGCGCCTGCTTCTTCAGGGCTGCTTCCACCTTGACCGTGGAACCCGCCGGCGTCGGCGTCCCCACGGATACGTCCGCGTCCGCGTGGCATTTCGCCTTCAGCGTCAGCTCGCGCGTGCCCCACGGCACCCGGACGTTCACCGGGGTGACGACGCCCAGGTCCTTGTTGCCCAGGAAGACGGCCGCGCCCTCGGGCGTGGACTCGACGCGCACGTCCACCGGCGAGCGCTCCAGGTTCGCCACCACGTCCAGGCCGTTGTTGTTCACGGTCAGCTTCTTGATGAACGTCCCGTAGCCCGGAGCGGAGACCTCCACCAGCGGGTTGTCCTCGCTGAGGGAGAAGTCGCGCAGCACCTGATCGCGGACGCCCTGCTTGCGGGCCACCTGGCCGTCGATCTTCACCTCGGCGTCATCCGGCTGGGTCTTGAAGACCACGAGCACCGAGCGCGACTGCTGCTTGAGCTGCACCGGCACCTGCGTGGCGTTGGCGCCCTCGGACACCATGACGGACTTGTTGAAGGCGTCGTAGCCGTCCGCGGTCACCACCACCAGCACGTTGCCCACCGGCAACTGCTTCAGGATGAAGCCGTTGGACGGGAACTTCTCCGGAGGGCCCGCGTTGATGGACACCATGGCGCGGTCCTTCGCGTCCGGCGTCTTGAGCTCCACCATCACGTAGCCCTGCGCGGCCTTGCTCGGAGAGAAGACCAGGGCCACGCCCACCAGCATGAACAGCGACGCCACCGCGACGACGCTGTAGAGCAGGCGCTTGTCCATGCCCTTGAGGCCCAGGCCCCGGGCACCGCCCTCCTCGGGCGCGTTCTTCGCGCGGGTGTCCTTCGCGGGCGGCTCGCGACCCGCGGGCGGACGCGGCGCGTTCGAGCCACCCAGGACGGGGGGCGCGGGCGGGCGCGGCGGGGGCGGCATCGGCTCCGGCGGAGAGTCCGGCCGGACGATGCGCGGCAGCTGGCTGTCGTTGCCCCGGTTGGGCGTGCTGCGCGGCGCGGGCGCGTCGTGGGCCATCAACGTGGGCACGTTGGTGAGCGACGGGCGCGGCGGCGCGGCGGTCAGCACCGGGGCGCTGGTCCGCGGGGACGCGGAGGGAATCTGGGGCAGCGACGAGGGCGGCGGGATGACGGCGGTGCGGCCCGACACGTCCTCGCCGTCATCCGCGTCCGCGGGCGCGGCCGGGGACTCCAGCGGCGTGACGGCGCGGCCAATGGCGGCGCCCGGCTGGGTGGTGGGCTCCGGCGCGTCGTTGAAGACGGCGTCGCGGTCCACCATCTGCGTCGCCAGCTCCTCGTCCTCCTTGGGCGAGGGCGCGGCGGGCGCGGCGGTCAGCTTGGGCAGCGCGGCGAGCGTGGGCGAGCGGCGGGCACCCTGCCCCGCCGCGTTGTTGCCGCCGGAGTTGGAGGCGCGCGGCGGCGGCGCGGAGACGGGCTCCACGGCGGGCGCGGAGGGCGCCACCGCCGGGATGTTGGTCATGCTCTGCGTGGGCACCGGGGACGGGCCGCTGAAGCCCGCCTCGATGGCCGCCAGCATGCCGTCCGGCGCGCGGATGTCCGCGTACTCGGCCAGGCGCTGCTTCTCGCGCTCGACCTCTTCGGCGAACGTGGACTTCATGTACTGCATGAGGTCCTTGCGGCCGAAGATGGAGTCGTTCGTCAGCAGGAAGCGCTGAAGGTCGTCGCCCAGCTCGCTGGCGTACTGGTAGCGCTCCTCCACGTCCTTCGCGAGCGACTTGAGGACGATGCGCTCCAGCGCCTCCGGGATGCGCCGGTTGTACGTGGACGGCGAAGGCACCTCCGCCTTGCGCACCTTCTCCAGCACGGAGAAGTCGCTGTCGCCCACGAAGAGGCGCTCACCGGTGAGCATCTCGTAGAGGCACACGCCGATGGCGAACACGTCCGAGCGGCGGTCCAGGGGCAGGCCGCGGATCTGCTCCGGGCTCATGTAGCCGAACTTGCCCTTGAGGATGCCGGCCTGCGTCTTGGTCGCCTTGCCCGCCGCCTTCGCGATGCCGAAGTCGATGACCTTGACCTCGCCCTCGAAGGACACGAGCACGTTCTGCGGCGAGATGTCGCGGTGGACGATGTTGAGGTCGCGCCCCATCCCGTCCTTCTTGCGGTGGGCGTAGTCCAGGCCCTCGCACATCTTCGCCACGCAGAAGGCGACGAGCGGCACGGGCGCGGGCTCACCCTTCTTCCGGCAGCGGTCGAAGATGGCCCGCATGTCCTTGCCGGGGATGTACTCCATCGAGATGAAGTAGCTGCTGGCGATCTGCCCCAGCTCGTAGATCTGCGCGATGTTGGCGTGGGTCAGCTGGACGCTGATCTTCGCCTCATCGATGAACATCGAGATGAATTCTTCATCCTCGGCGATGTTCGGCAGGATGCGCTTGATGGCGACGAGCCGCTCGAAGCCACTGGCGCCGAACTGTTTGCCGCGCCAGACCTCCGCCATGCCGCCGATGTTGACGCGGTCCAGGAGGAGATACTTCCCGAACGGGATGGGTTGCCGCTTCGGTTGAGAGGTCGTCACTTTGAGTGGGGGTCGAGTCCTTGCAGGGAGCCTATCGATCGCGGCTCCGAAGGGTCAACCGCGCACGCGGACCTATTTCCGCCCGCTTGCTCTCCAGGCAGCCCTGACTCAGGGCGCGGGGGATGCTTCAGCGCCCCCATCCACCACCGTGGGGATCTCCAGGTCGATGCCCGGCACGGCGTCATTCTCCTCTGGGACCTGGGCGTGCACGGCGGCGGAGCGTGGCTCGCCCCGCACGGAGAGCACGGCCGGCGCACCAAAGCGCACCTCGGCGGGCAGCCCGACCAGCGTCACCCACGCCTGCCTGCCGTCCCCGGCGACGCAGTAGAGCAGCGTGCCGGGACGCGTTCCGGGAGCGTCACGGACCGGGCCCTCGCAGCCGGTGCGCACCTGGAGTGTGTAGGCCGGCACCGGCACGCCGCGCTCCAGGTAGGGCGGCGCGCCCAGCGCGTCCACGAGCGGCTGGAGCACCTGCGCCCGAGAGGGCACGGCCTCCACCGTGGCCAGCTTCTGCGCCTCGGACTGGAAGCGCCGCAGCGCCACCGCGCCCAGCTCCGGCGAGTCCAGCGGCGTCCGCCCCTCCGCCAGCACCAGGTCCGTGAAGAGCGCGACCACGAGCAGGATGGGCAGGAGCCGGTAGCCCTTGAAGCCCTCGGGCTTCTTGCGGAGCAGCCCCGCGAGGAACACGGCCAGCGCCACCCCGGTGAGCCCCAGCACGACGCTGGTGCGCACGACGGACGGCGGCGCCATGAGCGCGGAGACCTCCGCGGTCCGGGCGCGCAGGGCATCCGCGAGGTCGCCCCCGTAGATCCAACCCAGCGCCACCACGCACCCGACGTTGGCCAGCAGCGTCTTGTACGAAGGGCGGCTCATCCCGCCAGCGTCCTCGCCGGATCCGTGGCGGCGGCGCGGCGGCTGGGGAAGTAGGCCCCCGCGAGCGCGGCCACGAGCCCCAGGAGCACGCCTCCCAGCACCACCGCCACCGGGAAGGAGAAGAAGCTCTCCGGCTTGAAGGGGAAGTTGGGCAGGTAGCCCTTCGCGAGCCGGTCCACGAGGAAGGCCAGGAGCAGCGCCGCCGCCGTCCCCGCCGCGCCGCCCAGCATGCCCACCACGCCGGCCTCCGCCAGCACGATGGCGCGCACGTCCGCGCGTGAAGCCCCCACCGCCTGCATCACGCCAATCTCCTTCGCGCGCGCCCGCACGGACGAGGACATGGCGTGCGCGATGTTCACCGCGGCCAGCACGCAGATGAGGATGGAGAGCAGCGCCAGCGCGGACGTGGTGAGCGCCACCGCCGCGCCCGCGTTCTCCGCCAGCCGGCGCTCCTGATCATCGATTTCGAAGCCCATCCCCTTCACCGCCTCCACCAGCTCCGGGACGCGGGACGGATCCGCCGCCACCAGCGTGACGCCGGAGTAGCTGTCCGCGTCCGCGCCCGAAGCGCGGTTGATGCGCACGGCGGTGTCCAGCGGGATGGTGATGCCCGCGAGCATGGCCCGGTCGGACGCGCCCACCACCTGCGCCTGCTGCGTGGTGGTGGGCCCGCCGGACGTGGCCGCCACGTAGGAGCGGTTGAACTCCACCGGGAAGCCGAAGCCGATGAGCATCTCCGCGGACAGCTGCGGCAGCTTGCGCGCGGGCGCGAACGTCTTGTTGTACAGCTCCAGCAGGCGCGTGGAGATGAGCGCGGGGATGGCCTTGCCCTCTCCGGGGTCCTTGAAGTCCTTCGCCTCCGCGAGCCCCACGTCCTTCTGCACCAGGCCGGGGTCCACGCCCACCGCGAGGACCTCCATGCCCATGCGCAGGCGCGAGCCGAAGAAGACGCCGTCGTAGCGCGTCACCGCCGGCACGCGGACGTTCATCTTCCGGTACGTCGTCTCCACGCCGGGCAGCGCCGCCAGCCGCTCCACCGCGGCCGTGTCCAGCTTGCCGCCGCCCAGCAGGCCCAGCGACACCGCCGGGGGCACCACGTCCACCAGCCGCGAGTCCGTGGGGAAGATGCGCTCGCGGATGACGCGCCCGACGCCCAGCCCCAGGCCCACGAAGAACACCAGCGCGCCCACGCCCATGGCCACGCCGAAGGCGGAGAAGAACGCGCCCTTGCGCTCGCGCGCGAGGGACAACCTCACCAGTCGTGACAGCGCGTCGAACCTCACGGGGCACCTCGCGAGGCCAGCGGCGCGGGCGCGGAGGTCTCCTCCACCAGCCGCGCGTCCTTGAGCCGCAGCACCCGCCGCGCCACCGCGCTCATGCGCTCCTCGTGGGTGACCGTCAGCACGGTGAGCCCTTCCTTGTGCAGCTCCTGGAAGAGCTGGATGACGCCCGCGCCCGTGGCCGCGTCCAGGTTGCCCGTGGGCTCGTCACACAGGAGCAGCTTCGGGCCGCCGAAGAGGGCGCGGGCAATGGCCACGCGCTGGCGCTCGCCACCGGACAGGCGCACCGGCGCGCGGTCCTGCTTGGCGCCCAGCCCCACGCGCTCCAGCAACTGGCTCGCGCGCTTGCGCCCGTCCGCCGTGGCCGGACCGAAGTGCGACGGCAGGAGCACGTTCTCCAGCGCGGACAGGTTGGGGATGAGGTGGAAGGACTGGAAGACGAAGCCCACGTGCGTGTTGCGGAAGCGCGCCAGCTCCCGGTCGCGCAGGCCGGTGAGCTTCACGCCGCCCACCTCCACCTGCCCCTGGTAGTGCACGTCCAGGCCGCCCAGCAGGTGCAGGAGCGTGGACTTGCCGCTGCCGGACGCGCCCACCACCGCGACGAAGTCCCCGGCCTCCACGTCCAGCGACACGCCGTCGAGCACGCGCACGCGCGAGCCCTCGCCGTCCTCGTACTCCTTCACGACGTCGCGCGCGCGGATCAAGGCGTGGCCGGGGTGGTGGTCGTCGTGGAGCCAGCGGGCGCCGGCGTCAGCCGCAGGGACACCTCCGCCTGCAGCGCCTTGTCCTTGCGCGACAGGGCCAGCGTCACCGCGCGCAGGTCGTCCGTGGCGTCCAGCCAGCGCACCGTGGTGGCCTTGATGGCGAAGCCGCCAATGCCCCACGCGGCGGACGGCAGCGCCTTCACGGCGTCCGACAGCCGGCGCAGGTCCAGGAGCACCACCAGCGCGGCGTCCTTGCCCACCGCCTTCAGGTCCTCCGACACGGGGCCCGCACCGGCCGGCTGCGCGAGCGAGGCCAGCGTCGACTCCAGGCGCGCCCGGGGGCCCGCGAGCACCAGCTTGCCGTCCTTCGACAGCGCGAAGTGCGCACCCTCGCCCGCGCGGTACGACGTGAGGTAGGCCTTCTGGCCATTCATGTCCGTGGGCTCCACCTTCGCGCCGAAGCCGCCCGCGAATCCGGGGACCTTGTCCAGCGTGGCCTGCCCCTTCGCCACGTCCTTCACCTCCGCGAGCGCCACCAGGTTGATGAAGCGGAACGGGTTCGTCCGCCGCAGGTCCAGGTCCGGCATGCCCGAGGACAGGTTGACGGTGGGCGACAGCGACAGCGCGAACACCATGCCCGGCTTGAGGTTGTCCAGCACCTCCGCCTTCACGTCGAAGCCCGCGTTCTGCACCGCGCGCGTCACCTGAGAGCCGGCCAGGTACGGCCACACGCCGTCGAGCTGCGCGGGGTCACCCCGGTAGCGCGCGACCAGGAAGCTGTCCTGCGGCAGCCAGCCCGCGAGCGCCTCACCGCCCTTGGGCTCCAGCGCCGCGAGCGATGCCTGCGTGTCCGGCCACGGCGCGTCCGCGCGCAGCGTCACCGCGCGCTCCTCGATGTGGCCCGTGAAGGTGAGGCCCTGCACCGTGCCCGCGGGCAACAGGCCCGAGCCACCCGGCAGCCACACGTGGAAGTCGCGGTCGCCGGAGAGTCGCTTGAGGGACGCCTCCAGCACCGGCTCCTTCGCCAGGGACTGCTCCTCCGGCAGCGCCGCCAGCTCCGTCAGCCGCGCCACCGACGCGCCCGCGGACAGGAGCACCAGGTCGTGCTTGAGGAAGAGCATGCCCAGCAGCGGCTCCGTGGAGCCCGGACGGTTGAACGTGACGAGCCGCCCGGCATCCACCTTCGTGTCCTTCTCCTCCGTCGCGCCCAGGCGCGAGCGGGCGAAGGTGGCGAAGGTCGCCTTCAGCTTGTCCGCGTCCTTCACGCCGATGACGGACACCGCCTGCGTGCCGCCGAGGAAGGCCGCGCCCGCGCCGCGCTTCGGGTCGATGCCCGCGTCCTCCAGCGCCTTCCTGCTGCGCAGGTCCACGCCCACCTGCCGCATCACCGCGGACACGTAGCGCTCCGCGGAAGGGAAGTTCTGAAGCTGCGCGACGAACGAAGCGACCTTGAGGTTCTGGAAGCGCGCGAGCTTCTCGCCCAGCGTGCCCAGGTCGTCGATGACGACGGCCGCCTGCGCGGTGCGCGGCAGGTAGCGCGACACGCCCCGGGGCGAATCCGCCGGCCCCGCCGCCTCCTTCCCGCAGCGCGAGCAGCCGGCGAACACGACCAACAGCAGGACCAACGGGAGGAACCCAACGCGGCGGAGCATGGGCGTCAGGACAGGATGCCTTCGGCGGAGAGTCAATCTATTCGTGCGCCATCCCGGGCCCTCGCTACGCCCGCAAGGTGCCACGGTGAACAGGTGCCTGCCCTACCGCACGCGGGTGCCGCCGTGCGGCAGGGGCGCGGACGTCTCCTCGGTGAAGTCGAGGAAGCGCTCCATCTGGCGCACCGTCTCGTCCGTGGCCTCCGTCTCCGCGGAGAGCACGTCCAGCTGCCGGTTGACGCTCTCCGGGTCCCGGATGGCGATGGACTGCTCGTGCGTCAGCCGCAGCAGGTCCTCGATGCCGGCCAGCTGGTGGCTCACCACCTCGCGGCTCTCGCCCGCCTGGTCGAAGCGCATCAGGCGCTTGCGCAAAATCTCCACGCGCTTGCCCTTCACGTCCTTGAGGCGCGGGTTGGGCTCCTCGGCGACCTCCGCCTCCAGCGCCGTGACCTCGGCGGTCAGGTGCTCGCGGTCGGAGCCGTTGAGGTACGTGCGGTACTGGTTGAGCGCGGAGATGAGCCGCAGGAAGGACGTGAGCAGTGCGTCCAGCTTGGGCTCGCTGCTCGCGGCCAGCACGCGCCCGGCGGGCAGCTTGCGGTAGTTGGCCAGAATCTTTTCCTTCAGCCCCACCAGCTGCTGGTAGTGGTCGCGCTGCGACGGCGCCAGGTCCGCGAGCAGCGAGTCCACCGCCGCGCGCGCGGCCTCCGGGTTGTCCGGCTGCTGCGCCCGCACGGCGCGCTGGAAGCGCTTCATGGACGACAGGACGGCCAGGTAGACGCCCTCCACGCCCAGCGCCACCATCATGGGCAGCGGCTCCTGCGTCACGGCGCTGGACATGGCCGCCGTCGTCAGCCCCACCAGGTTGGCCGGCAGGAGGAACGCGGCCTTGATGTAGTTCGGTGTCTTCGCCACGTCCGACTCCCCTTCCCTCTCGGGCCGCTCTACGGCCCCCGCGCCTCGGAGACGTACTTCAGCGCGCCCAGGTCCCGCGTGTCCTCCGCGGGTGGGGGCGCCGTCCCACGCTTGAGCTTCTGGAAGAGCGCCGCGGCGCTCTGGAAGAGCTCGTCATAGGTAACCGGCGCCTCGCCGGAAAGTCCGAAGAAGGCCCGATTGTCCGCCAGCGTGGCGGGCGGGGCGCTCCGGATGGCCTCCGTGGGGTCGCCCAGGTAGGGCGCCACCTCGCCCAACAGCCGCGCCCCGGCCGCCGGGTCCTTCAGCACGCCCTGCCCCGCGTCCAGAAGTCCACGCAGCACCCGCCGCACCGCGTCCGGGTAGCGCGCCGCGAAGTCGCCCCGGGCCACCAGCACCGTGGCCAGCAGGTGCGGCGCGTCCGCCGTGGTGGCCAGCACCTTGCCGCCCCTGTCTCTCGCCGCCAGCTCCACGTCGCCCCACAGCCCCACCACCACGTCCGCCCGGCCCTCCCGGAGCGCGCGGCCCGCGTCCAGCGTGGAGGGCAGGTCCACCCACCGCACGTCCGAGGTGCGCAGCCCCGCGCGCGCCAGCACCCAGAGGGCGAAGTAGTGCGACGAGCCGCCCGGATACACGCCCACCCGCTTGCCGCGCAGGCCGGCCAGGTCCGGCACGCCCACCGCCGCCATGGCCTCCTGGCCCCGGCTGCGCCCCACGAGCAGCACCGTGCGCGGCGCCGCGTCCCTCAAGGTGGGCGCCCACGACGCGAGCCGGTCCACCGACAGGGCCGCCATGTCCACACCGCCGTTCTCCGCGCCCACGGACAGGGCCTGCTTCAGCTCCTCCTCGCGAGCGAAGAGCACCGCGCGGGCATCCAGCGCGTACGCCGTCTTGAGCAGCCCCTGCGCGGCGCCGGGGGGCGTGGCGGGGTTGTCCAGCGTGGTGGCGCCGCCGGTGGCCACGAGCAGCGCGGAGGCCGAGCCACGCGGGGTGAAGCCGATGAGCACGGGACGCAGTGGCACGGAGGCCACGTCCGCCACCGGGGCCGCGACGCCCGCCGGGAAGTCGCCCGGGGACAGCCGCACCGCCTCACGGGTGGAGGGAAAGAAGCGCGCCTGCAGGCGGTCGAGGTAACCCGCCCGCGAGGCGAAGACGTACCCCGCGCCCAGCAGACAGAGCGCGAGGAAGAGAAAGAGGCCGGGTCCGCGGTGCAGCTTCATCCGTGTGCGTCGGCCCCTTTCATGGGGGGAGACCTACTTGATCTCCACCTTCTTGCCGATGGTCTTTTCCGGACCCGCGCCCACGTCCGACACCGGCGCGGGGCTGTCCAGCAGGCCCATCTCCATCTTGAACTGCTTGACCAGCTCGTCGCCCTGGATCTTCTCCGCCTCTTCCTCGATGGCCGCGGCCTGGTGGTCCACCGACTCCAGCGCCATCTGCATGCGCGCCTCGTTGATGGCCGTCTTCTCCTGGACCTTGCGGAGCATCTCGTCGTGCGTGGAGTCCACGCCCGCGACGGTGAAGGACTCCATCGTGTCGGCGACCTTCGCCTGCCACTTGGCGCGCCGGGCGTCCCGGACGGCGTTCATCGCCTCCTGGGTCTTGCGGTCCTTCTCGCGCATGAACGCCTTCTTGACGTTCAGGGCCTTCTCGTAGGCCTGCTTCGCGATGTCCAACTGCGCCTGGTTGCGCGCGAGGGCTTCCTTCTCACCCTGCAGCTTGGTCGCGTAGGTGCCGGCCAGGTCGTCTCGGCCCGCCTGGATGGCGGCCTTCACCTTGGCGGTCAGCTCCCGCACGTCCTGCTGGTACTTCATGTTCTCCTTCTCGAGCAGCGTCACATTCGCCCGGACCATGGCGATGGACTCGTTCATCTTGGGGACCTGGTCGTTCAGGTCACGGATGTTCTGCTCGAGAATCAACTCCGGATCCTCGATGGAGGAGACGAAGAAGCCCGCGAAGCTCCGCATCGCTCTCTTGAATCGCTGCCACATGTCGGCTCTCACCTCCGCCTGTGCGTAATCCCAGCCACCTTACACGAACTCCGACGCTCACAAGCATCCGGCCGCAAGGCGCGTGTCACCGTGACTACGCCTGCCCCGGGCGGATGATTGCCCCCTTGAACCCACCGCCCGCCAGCCCGGCCGGCGCCAGGGCCTCCAGACAGCCCCCACCCGCCACTCCGTGTCCTTAGGGGTCCACCCGGGGTCGTGAAAGACGATGCGGCCACGAACTTGCCGGGCGGAGAGGAAGCGGGGAAAACGAGAGTGTCGCATGGACCCGACTCCTCCCGTCGCCTTCGAGAATGAGCTTGCACGGGTGGTGGCCGCCCAGAGGCGGCGCGTCCTGGGCGCCGGGGCGGCGGTGCGGCTGGTGGGCACGGCCGTGTTCTTCGCCGTCAGCCTGGGGCTGTGGCTGACGGGCGCCCGGGACTGGGCCCACTACCCGCCGCTGCTGCTCTGCTACGGCGGCGTGGTGGCGCTGCTGTTCGCGCTGCGCTTCAAGCCGCTGACGAAGCAGCTGGGCGTCGTACAGTCGCTGGTGGACGTGGGGCTGGTGTTCGGCCTCCAGCAGTTGGCCCTGCCCGTGTCGCCCTTCCCTGCGGGCGTGGCGGGCTTCAGCCTGGGGCTGTTCGCGCTGGTGGTGGCGCTGTCCGGCCTGGAGCTGATGCCCTGGCTCGTCTACGGCACGGCGGGCCTGGCGTCGCTGACCCAGGCCGTCCTCATGCATCAGGCGGGCGTGGGCCCGGGCGCCATGGTCGTGGCCGCGGTGACGCTGGTGCTGGTGGCGGCGGTGAGCCACTACGGCACCGGACGGCTGCGGCAGCTGGCAATGGACCTGTCGCACGCGGAGGTGGCCCGGCAGCTGGAGGCGCGCCGCACCCACGACGTGGAGGACGCCCACCGCACCATCGAGCGCATGCTCTCCGAGGCCCACGCGCGCAACGCCCAACTGGAGGCGCTCCAGGCCCATCAAGAACAGCTGATGCAGTTCCTGGTGCACGACCTGCGCTCGCCCCTGTCCGCCGTGACGCTGTCGCTGTCGTGGATGGAGCAGGAGCTGCCCATCGGCACGCCCATGGTGGAGTCCGTGCGCACGGGCCTGGCCGTCACCGCGCGCCTGGACCGGATGATCAGCGACCTCCTGGACGTGCCCCGGCTGGAGCAGGGCCGGCTGTCCCCGCGCAGGCAGCCCTTCCCGGTGGCGCCGCTGTTCGACGAGGTGCGCCGCTCGCTGGATGGCGCGGCCCGGCTGCGAAAAATCAGGCTGGAGCTGTCCTGCCCGCCCGGCTTCCAGCTCGTCGGCGACGCGGGCCTGCTCATCCGCGTGGTGGAGAACCTGGCCACCAACGCGCTCCGCTACGCGCCGTCCGGCGGACGGGTGCGCCTGGAGGCGGGTGAGACGGAAGGCCAGCAGTGGCTGGCGGTGCGCAACGACGGCATCGCCATCCCGCCGGAGGCGCGCGAGTCCCTCTTCGACAAGTACGTGCAGGGCAGCCGCGAGAAGGAGGGCCGCCGGGGCTACGGCCTGGGGCTGTACTTCTCCCGGCTGGCGGCGGAGGCCCACGGCGGGCGGCTGGCGGTGGAGGACGCGGAGGGCTGGGCCACGTCCTTCGTGCTGCGCCTGCCCCGCGCGCAGGGCGCCTCGCAGCCGGCCCCGGACGCGACGCCCGCCCGGCAGCGCCGCTAGGAGGCCTGCAGCTTCGCGCGGGCGAAGAGCTTCGTGGCCTGCGTGCGGGCGTTGGTCAGCACCGCGTTCGCGTCCAGCGTCGTCAATTCGCCCTCGCGCAGCACCAGCTTGCCGTCGATGAGCACGTGCGACACGTCCGTGGAGCGCGCCGAGTACACCAGCGGCCCCGTCACGTCCTCCGGCAGCGGGCAGAAGTGGAAGCCGCGCGTGTCCACCACCGTGAGGTCCGCGCGCTTGCCCACTTCCACGGAGCCCACCTCGTCCTCCAGGCCCAGGGCGCGCGCGCCGTGCAGCGTGGCCATCTCCAGGACGTGCATGGGCGTCATCGCCACCGGGCCCACACGCGGGTTGTGCAGCACGGACGCGAGCCGCATCTCGTGGAACAAATCCAGCGTGTTGTTGCACGGGGCGCCGTCCGCCCCCAGCGCCACGGGGATGCCGTCCTTCAAGAGCTCCGGGATGCGCGCGTAGCCCGACGCGAGCTTCAGGTTGGAGCCCGGGCAGTGACACACCACCGTGCCGGACTCACGCAACAGCCGCTGCTCGTCGCCCTCCACCCAGACGCAGTGGGCCAGCGTGACGTGGTTCCCGGTGAGCCCCAGCCCGTGGAAGAAGGCGATGTTGTCCTGCCCCGTCACCTGACGGACGACCTCCGTCTCCTTCGGGTTCTCGCTGGCGTGCGAGTGGATCCGCACGCCCTTCTCCCGCGACAGCCGGCCCACCTCCCGCAGCAGCTCCGGCGTGCAGGACAGGGCGAAGCGCGGCGCGAACGCGTAGCGCAGGCGGTTGTCGTGGGTGCCGTGCCAGCGCTCCATCAGCGCCAGGCTCTCCGACAGCGAGTCCGCCGTCGTCTCACGCAGGCCGGCGGGCACCTCCGCGCCGGAGTCCATCATCGCCTTGCCACCGACGAGCCGGTAGCCGCAGTCGCGCGCGGACTCGAAGACGGCGTCGTAGTGGTGCACGGTGCCCATGTCGAGCGCCGCCGTGGAGCCGGAGCGGATGAGCTCCGCGAAGGTGAGGTCCGCGCTGGCGCGCAGGGAGGCCGCGTCGTGCGCCGCCTCCATGGGCCAGATGCGCTCCTTCAGCCAGTCCAGCAGCTCGCGCTTGTCCGCGTGGCCGCGAAAGAGCGTCTGGCAGGCGTGCAGGTGGCCGTGGATGAGGCCGGGCATCACCACCTGCCCGGCGAGGTCCAGGACGCGGCGGGCGCCCTTCACCTTCAGGCCCCGGCCCACCTTCGCGATGCGCCCGTCCTGCACGAGCACGTCCGCGCGAGGCAGCACCTCGCGGTCGCGGTTCATGGTGACGACGGTGGCGCCAGTGAGAAGCAAGTCCACTTGAGAGAGGTCCTAGAGGAAGGAACGGGTGAAGGCGTGCGGCAGCAGCTCGCTGAGCGGATAGCGCGCCTCCTGCCCGTTCAGGGTGCGGCTTCGCACCGGAAGGTCCGGCCCGGCGAACTCGGCCATCACCTGGCGGCACATGCCACAGGGAGGACAGGGCTCCGGGGTGTCCACGACGACGGCCACGGCCACCGGCTTCTCACGGCCCTGGGCCACGCCCGCGACGAACGCGTTGCGCTCCGCGCAGACGGTGAGGCCGTAGGTGGCGTTCTCCACGTTGCAGCCGGCCACGATGGAGCCGTCCGCGTACAGCACGGCGGCCCCCACGGGGAACTTCGAGTACGGCACGTGCGCGCGCTGACGCACCCGCAGGGCCTCCTCGAACAGCCGCTCCCAGGGAATCTCGTCCGCCATGCCGCCCTCCTTCACGTCGGACGCCGTCCACCGGCGCCCGTCCATCCCGATAACGCCCTAGCGGGCGCCCCGGGGTTCGTCCTTGCTCTGCTCGTCCAGGTGCCGGGCGATGGCCAGCTCCAGCTCCACCGGCAGGTCCACGAAGCGCACGCGCACCACCGGGCCGGACATGCCGGCCTTCGGAGCCAGCACCTTGCCCTTCACCACCGCCTCTTCGGAGGCCGAGGGCAACGTGAAGCGCACCATCACGTCCTTCCCCTCGTCCAGGGCTTCGCCCACCCAGCCCACACCGCCCAGGGACAGGTCCCCCGCACGCTCCAGGAAACCATCCGCCCCGTCCCAGCCGACCTTCAGGCGCATGGGGACGCGGGGCGAGTCGCGCCGGTCCTCTCCCGTCCTGGTGTCCTGGTTCTCGTTCTGCTCGGACATCGCCGTCGTCTCCCTGCCGCTGCCGCTCTCGTATCCGACCCGGGTCGCGTTCCACCACCGCCCCAGGGTCCAGGCTGGCGGCATCATACGCGGGCCGGTCGAATCCGTTGCCCCTGAAAATGCATCCACCGGCGCCCTTCAGGCCCCCGTGGCGCAGAACTGCTCGTAATCGATGAGCTCCACCTTCGCCCCCGGCGCGCACACGGGGCACTCCGGGTCCCGGCGCAGCTTGAGCTCCTGGAAGCGCGTGCCCAGCGCGTCGAAGGTGAGCAGCCGCCCCACGAGCGTCTCCCCCACCCCGAGCAGCAGCTTCAGGGCCTCCGTGGCCTGGAGCATCCCGATGGTCCCCGGCAGCACGCCCAGCACGCCGGCTTCCGCGCAGGAGGGCGCCAGCTCCGGCGGGGGCGGCGCGGGGTAGAGGCAGCGGTAGCAGGGCCCCTGGCCGGGGACGAAGGTCGTCACCTGGCCCTCGAAGCGGAACACGGAGCCGTGCACGTTGGGCATCCCCATGCGCACGCACGCGTCGTTGAGCAGGTAGCGCGTGGGGAAGTTGTCCCCGCCGTCCAGCACGACGTCGAAGTCCGCGAGGATGCGCTCCACGTTGGCGCTGGTGAGCCGCTCCTGGAAGGGCACCACCTTCACGTCCGGGTTGAGCGCCTCGAGGGCCGCCTTCGCGCTCTGGACCTTGGGCTGGCCCCGGCGCTCCAGGGTGTGCAGCACCTGCCGCTGGAGGTTGCTCAGGTCCACCACGTCCGCGTCCACCACGCCCAGCGTGCCCACGCCCGCCGCCGCCAGGTACAGCGCCGCGGGTGAGCCCAGCCCGCCCGCGCCCAGCAGCAGCACCCTCGACTTGAGCAGCTTCGCCTGCCCCTCCTCCCCCACCTCCGGGAGGATGAGGTGGCGGCGGTAGCGCTCCTTCTGCTCGGCGGAGAGGACGACGGGCTTCTCCACCGGGAAGGCCGCGTCGCTCCAGCGGTTGTAGCCGCCCGCGAGCGACGACACGCGCGTGTAGCCCAGGTCCCGCAGCGTGCGGGCCGCGAGCGCGGACCGGGTGCCGCCCGCGCAGTAGAGGACCAGCTCCTCGTCGCGGTCCGCCTTCTCCTCGATGCGCAGCTCCAGGTAGCCCCGGGGGATGTGCACCGCGCCGGGGAGCCGGCCCCCGGCGTACTCGTCGGCCTCGCGCACGTCCACGAGCTTCACCTTCGCGCCCGTCACCAGCAGTTGGCGGACGTGCTCGTGGGAGACCTCGCGGATCTCCTTCTTCACCTCGGACAGCAGCTCGCGGAACGTGGGGGCCATGGGGATGGGCTAACTACTCCAGCCGCTCCAGCACCAGCGGGCGGGCCGCGGGCGCCCGGTCGCCAAACCGGTAGGCCGCGAGCAGCCGCGCCTTCACGTCCTCCACGGGCTTCGCGTCGTTGTAGTGCACCTGCACCACGGGCTCGCCCTGCTTCACCGCGTCCCCCACCTTCTTGAGCAGCGTGAAGCCCACGGCCGGGTCGATCTTGCTGTCCACGCGCTGCCGCCCCGCGCCCAGCGCCACCGCCGCCAGCCCCACGCCTTCCGTGTGGATGCCGGTGACGAAGCCGTCGCGCGGCGCCACCACGTCCGTCGTGGCCTTCGCGGTGGGCAGCAGCGAATAGTCGTCGATGGAGCGCGGGTCGCCGCCCTGCGACTGGACGATCTCCTTGAGCTTCTGGATGGCGCTGCCGTCCTCCACGGAGCGGCGCAGCATCCCGCGCGCCTCCTCCACGTTGGCGGCCTTCCTACCCAGCACCAGCATCTCCGCCGTCAGGGCGTAGGTGATCTCCGTGTAGTCGTCGGGCGCGTCGCCACGGAGCATGTCCACGGCCTCGCGGACCTCCAGGGCGTTGCCCACCTGGCGGCCCAGGGGCTGATCCATGTCCGTGAGCAGGGCCACGACCTTGCGGTTCATCTCCGCGCCCAGGCCAATCATGGTCCGGGCCAGCACGCGCGCGTCGTCCGCCGTCTTCATGAAGGCGCCGCTGCCCACCTTCACGTCGAGCACCAGCGCGTCGATGCCCTCCGCCAGCTTCTTGCTCATGATGGACGACGCGATGAGCGGGATGCAGTCCACCGTCGCCGTCACGTCGCGCAGCGCGTAGAGCTTCTTGTCGGCCGGGGCCACCTGGGCCGTCTGGCCGATGAGGCAGCACCCCACCTCGCGCACCAGCCGGCGGTAGTCCGCGGTGGACAGGTTCACGTTGAAGCCGGGGATGGACTCCAGCTTGTCCAGGGTGCCGCCGGTGTGACCCAGGCCGCGGCCGGAGATCATGGGGACGGGCACGCCGCAGGCGGCCGCCAGGGGCGCGAGGCTCAGGGACACCTTGTCGCCCACGCCGCCCGTGGAGTGCTTGTCCACCTTGATGGCCGGCGTGTCGGAGAGGTCCAGGACCTCACCGGAGTGGAGCATCGCGCGGGCCCACGCCCCCAGCTCCCGGGAGTCCAGCCCCTTGAAGAAGATGGCCATGCACATGGCGGCCATCTGGTAGTCGGCCACGGTGCCGGCGGTGTACGCCTGGATGAACGCCTGGATGTCGGACGGGTCCAGCTTGCCGCCGTCGCGCTTGGCCTTGATGAGCTCGTAGGGTTGCACGGGGCAAGGCCATAGCAGAAGGAAAGCCCTGGCCGCATCTGGTAGATAGCCAGCCCCATGATGCTCCGTCGACTCCACGTGCTCGCCCTGGCCGCGCTCCTGTGCGCCTGTTCCAAGAAGTCCGAGGACGCCCCCAAGGCGCCTGCCCAGGCCTCCACCGCCACGAAGCCCTCCGAGGGAAAACCCGTCGTCGTGGGGCTCGTCATCGACGTGGGCGGCCGGGGTGACCACTCGTTCAACGACGCGGCCCTGCGCGGCCTGGAGCTGTGGGCCGCCGGCAAGAAGTACGAGGGCGGCAAGTACGTGGACGCCCCCGCTGGCGAAGTGCGTCAGTCCATCTCCTCCGACCTCGCGGCGCTCGCACCGGAAGTGAAGCCGCTGCCGGTGCAGCCGCTGGTGCTCCAGAGCAAGGCGCAGGAGGACTACGCCCCCAACCTCCAGCTGCTCGTGGAGCAGGGCGCGAAGCTGACCATCGGCAACGGATACCTGCTGGCCAACGCGGTGCGTGACGTGGCCACCGAAAACCCGGACGCGAAGTTCCTGCTCATCGACAGCCAGTTGCTGGACGCGCAGGGCAAGCCCAAGTCGCTGCCCAACGTGCGCACGGTGCTCTTCAAGGAGCAGGAGGGCAGCTTCCTCGTGGGCGCGCTGGCGGGGCTGGTGACGAAGACGAACAAGGTGGGCTTCGTGGGCGGCATTGAAGTCCCCCTCATCAAGCGCTTCGACGTGGGCTACCGCGCGGGCGTGCGCACCACGAACGCGAAGGCGGCGGACGCGCTGATGGGCGTGTACACGGGCAGCTTCAACAGCGTGTCCGCGGGCAAGGAGGTGGCGCAGGACCTCATCGCCAAGGGCGCGGACGTCATCTTCCACGCGGCGGGGACGGACGGACTGGGCGTCATCCAGGCGGTGAAGGAGGCGCGGGCGGCGGGCAAGACGGTGTTCGCCATCGGCGTGGACTCGGATCAGTCCCACCTGGCGCCAGACGCCATCCTCACGTCCATGGTGAAGCACAGCGACCTGGCCGTGTATCAGGCGGCGAAGGACCTGGTGGACGGCAAGCTGACGGCGGGTGAGCAGGTGCTGGGCCTCAAGGAGAACGGCGTGGGCATGGCGGACGTGCGCGTGGAGTTCCCGGGCAAGGCGGAGGCGCTCCAGAAGGTGGAGGCGCTGCGGCAGCAGATCCTCGCCGGGAAGCTTTCCGTGCCGGGCACGCAGGCGGAGCTGTCCTCCTTCCAGGTCGCGCAGCCCTGATCTCCCTCCAGCACATCGCGAAGCGCTTCGGGTCGTGCGTGTCCCTGGAGGACGCGTCGCTGGACATCCGCCCGGGTGAGCTGCTCGCCGTGGTGGGCGAGAACGGCGCGGGCAAGTCCAGCCTGATGAACGTGCTCTACGGGCTCTACCACCCGGACGCGGGCACATTTCACATGGACGGCAAGCCGGTGCGCTTCAAGAGCCCGCGCGACGCCATCGCCCGGGGCATCGGCATGGTGCACCAGCACTTCATGCTCGTGCCCACGCTGACGGTGGCGGAGAACGTGGTGCTGGGCCGCGAGCCCACCAGGCGCGGCCTGCTGGACCTGGACCGCGCCTGTGACGAGGTCGCGGCCACGGCGAAGCGCTTCGGCTTCCAGTTGGATCCGCGCGCCCGCGTGGACACGCTCACGGTGGGCTCGCAGCAGAAGGTGGAGATCGTCAAGGCGCTGCACCGGGGCGCGCAGGTGCTCATCCTGGACGAGCCCACCGCCGTGCTCACGCCGCAGGAGTCGGACGAGCTGTCGCAGGTGATGCGCGGGCTGGTGGCGCAGGGCCGCACGGTGGTGCTCATCAGTCACAAGCTGAAGGAAGTGCTGGGCGTGGCGGACCGCGTGGCGGTGATGCGCCGGGGCCGCACCGTGGCGGAGGTGCGCCCCAGCGAGACCACCGTCTCCGAGCTGGCCACGCTGATGGTGGGCGAGAGTTCGAGGGGTGCCGCGCTGACCGGCGTGCCCGCGACGGCTGCCGCGACCGCCGGCCTGGCGGGCACCGGCACCACCGGCGCGACGGCGTCACTGCCCCCCGCGCCCGTGGAACCGCACGCGCCCACGGCGGTGACGGGCCCGGTCGTGCTCGAAGCGAAGGACCTGCGGGCCACGGGCGAGAGCGGCCGTCCCGCGCTCCAGGGCGTGAGCCTCACCGTGCGCGCGGGGGAAATCGTCGGCATCGCCGGGGTGGATGGCAACGGGCAGCGGGAGCTGGCGGAGGTGCTCACGGGCCTGCGCAAGCTGGACGGCGGCGAGGGCACGCTGCTGGGCGGTCCCCTCGCGGGGCTCACCCCGGCGCTGGCCAAGGCGCGCGGCGTGGGCCACGTCCCCGAGGACCGCCTGGCTCGCGCGGTGGTCAAGGCGATGACGGTGGAGGAGAACGTGGCCCTGGGCCGGCACCGGCAGCCGCCGTTCGCTCGCGGGCCGTGGGTGGACTTCAAGGGCCGCCGCGACCGCACGAACCAGTTGCTGAGCACCTACGACGTGCGCCCGCCCGACCCGACGGTGGCGCTCCAGGCGCTGTCCGGCGGCAACCAGCAGAAGGTCGTGGTGGCGCGCGAGCTGGACGCGGAGCCGAGGCTGCTCGTCGTCGTGCAGCCCACGCGCGGGCTGGACATTGGCGCGGTGGCGCAGGTGCACGCGCGGCTTCGCGAGGCGAAGGCCCGGGGTGCGGGAGTGGTGATGGTGTCGCTGGACCTGGAGGAAGTGCTGGCCCTGTCCGACCGCGTCTACGTCCTCTACGAGGGCCGCGTGACGGGGCACTTCACGCGCGAGCACCTGGACGAGCGCGAGCTGGGCCGCCGCATGCTGGGCGCGGAGGGAAGCCATGGGTGAGCGGACGCGGCAGGTGCTGCCGTCGGTGCTCTCCGTGCTGCTGGCGCTCGCGGTGTGCTGGCTGACCATCGCCCTCACGCGCGACGCGGACACCGCCACGCGCGCCTACCTCCAGATGCTCTGGGGCGGCGTGGGCAACTGGCCCGCGTTCCTGGACGGCGGCAGCGACACGGCCGTGCTGCGCCCCCTGGGCGAGGCCGCGATGAAGGCCGCGCTGCTCACCCTCACCGGCCTGTCAGTCGCGGTGGCCTTCAAGGTCGGCCTGTTCAACATCGGCGCGCAGGGCCAGATGATCTGGGGCGCGCTGGCCGCGGCGCTCGTGGGCGCGCACGTGTCGCTGCCGGGCGTGCTCCACGTCCCGCTGGCCCTCCTCGCCGCCGCCGTCGCGGGCGCGGCGTGGGCCAGCATCGCGGGCGTGCTGAAGCTCAAGCGCGGCGTGCACGAGGTCATCTCCACCATCATGCTCAACTGGGTGGCGGTGAGCCTGGTGGACAACTGGCTCGTCATCGGCCCGCTGCGCGCCGTGGCGGAGGGCGCGTCGTCCATCACCGGCACCGCCGAAATCCTCCCCACCGCGCAGCTGCCCCGGCTGCTGGGGGACAGCTCGCGCCTCAACCTGGGCTTCCCGCTGGCGCTGGCCGCCGCGCTGGGCGTCTGGGTGTGGCTGTCCCGCACGCGCTCCGGCTACGAGACGCGCGCCGTGGGCCTCACGCCGGAAGCAGCCCGGGCCGCGGGCATCCCCACGCTGTGGCGCGCGGGCGGGGCCATGGCGCTCGCGGGCGCGCTGGCGGGCCTGGCCGGCGCGGTGCTGGTGCTGGGCACGGAGGGGCGCTACCCGGGCTCGCTGGGCGCGCCCTACGGCTTCGACGGCATCGCCATCGCGCTCATCGGCAACAACCACCCGCTGGGCGCGGCGCTGTCGGCTGCCGTCTTCGGTATCCTGCGCGCGGGCGGCACGCGCATGCAGCTGCTCGGCGTGCACAAGAGCTTCCCGGAGCTCATCCAGGGCTTCGCGCTGCTCTTCGTCGCCGGCCGCATGGTGTGGCTCGCGCTGCTGGACCGGCGCCAGAAGCGCGCCCTGGCCCAGGCACAGCCCCCGGCCCCGCCCCAGGCCCCCCAGGCGGGAGTCGAGGTGCCCCGTGCTTGAGGTGCTCCACTCGCTCCTCTTCTCCACCCTGGACGCGGCCCCCGCCCTGGTGTTCGCCGCGCTGGGCGCCATGCTCTCCGAGCGCGCCGGCGTGGTGAGCGTGGGCGTGGAGGGCATGATGCGCACCGGCGCCTTCTGCGCGGCCGTCGCGGCGCTCGTGATGCCCACGCCGCTCGCGGTGCTCGTGGGCATGGCCGCGGGCGCGGGCATCGCCGCGGTGCACGGCTTCCTGAGCATCCGCTGGCGGTCGGATCAGGTCGTCTCCGGCATGGCCCTCAACCTGGTGGCCATGGCGGGAGGCACCTTCCTCCTGGAGTCGCTCTACGGCCCCAACGGCACGCCCGCCATCACCCAGCTGTCGCGCTGGAACCTCCCGGGCCTGTCCCACGTGCCGCTCGTGGGCGCGCTGTCCGGCCACGCGGCGCCCACGTACCTGGCGCTCACCCTGCCCTTCCTCTTCCACCTGCTCCTGTCGCGCACCCCGCTGGGCCTGCGCCTGCGCGCCGTGGGTGACAAGCCGCACGCGGTGGCCACGCTGGGCCTGTCCGTGCCCGCGCTGCGCTGGGGCGCGGTGCTGGGCGGCGGGATGATGGCGGGCCTGGGCGGCGCGGTGCTGTCCACCGCCGTCCTGGACCGCTTCGAGCAGCACACCCCCGCGGGCCTGGGCTTCATGGCCCTGGCCGCCATGGTGTTCGGCCGCTGGACGCCGCTGGGGGCCTTCGCCGCCGCGCTCTTCTTCGCCTTCGGCAACGCGCTGCGGATCGGCCTGGCCTCCAGCGCCCCCTGGCTCCTGGACCTGGTCCCCCAGGGCTTCCTGCTCGCGCTGCCCTACCTGTTGACCCTCCTCGTCCTCGCCCTCCAGGGTCAGCGGGGCCATGCCCCGGCCGCGCTGGGCACCCCCTACGAGCAGGAATCCCGCTGACCATTTTGAGAGGGTCCGGGTATTCCAGGACCCGGGTCGGATTCCACTTTTGGTCAGGTCCGACCCGTCAAATCTGAAGCGGTCACCTGTCCTGATGCGTCTGGTCATTCCCGGGCGATCCGCCAACCCCCTGACCTTACTGGTGCGTGTTTTTCTGCGTTTCCAGTGTGGGCTGATCTGGCTTCGGGTGGACGTCCGGCACGGCGCTGGCAAGGGAGTGCGCCCATGTCGGATTGCGCAACGGACATCGAGCAGGGGCGGCACCTGGCCCTGTCCGGTTCCGGGACGCGGTCCCCCGGATTCGACACACCGCCTCCGGGCGGAAGCGGATCCGGTTTCCAGGCCGGGGTGGCGTGAACATGCAGACGACGGGAACAGGCTCGACGTCACCCCAGCGCCCGCGCGTGATCGCGGTCGACGTGGAGTCCGGCGGAGTGGAGCGGGTGCGCTCCATCCTGACGCCGGCCGGCTACGACGTGCTGCCCGCGAGCGGGACGACGGCCGCGCTGGAGGCGGTGTCCCGCCACTCCGCGGACCTGGTGCTGCTGGACGTGGACCGCGCCCGCACGGTGGGCCTGGCCGCGTACCGGCGCCTTCGCGAGGAGCTGTCCCCGCCGCAGTTCCCCATCCTCATGCTCACGCCTTCCGCGGACCGCCAGACGCGCCGCGAGGTGCTGGAGGCAGGTGTGGACGACTTGCTGACGACCGAACCGCTGGACCCGCTGGAGCTGAAGGTGCGCGTCCACACCCTGCTGGAGCTCAAGGCGCACCGCGAGCAGGGCGGCGTCCGGGAAGTGCTTCAGGACCCGCGCACCCGCTGGGTGCGCATGGAGCGCCTGGCGCGCGTGGGCACGCTCGCCGCGGACCTGGCGACGCAGATGGACCAGCTGGGCGTGGGCCTGCAGCGCGCGCTGGAGCACGTGCGCGCCCGCGCGGGCCAGGGGCTGCCCCCGGACTCCGAGGAGCTGCTCAAGCTGGGCGTGGCCGGCGAGCAGATGCGCCTGCACGGCCAGCACCTGCTGTCGCTGGGCCCCAGCTGCCCCAAGGACATCCAGCGCTTCGACCTGCGGGAGGTGGTGCCGGAGGTGGTGTCCCGCCTGCGCGCTTCCGGCCGCCTGGGCCGCGCGGACGTGCGCGCGGTGCTGCCGGAGGACCCCATCGCGGTGGTCTTCAACCGCCGTCAGTTGGAGCAGGTGGTGACGGAGCTCGTCTGCAACGCGGTGGACGCCGTGGAGGACGTGAAGGACCGGCCGCGCGTGGTGCACGTGGGCGTGGAGCTGCCGGACATGTTCGGTGAGTTCGGTCCCCAGCTCTTCGTGAAGGACACCGGCATCGGCATCTTCGAGGACGAGCTGCAGGCCATCTTCTCGCCGTACTACACGACCAAGGCCCCGGAGAAGAGCGTGGGCCTGGGCCTCACGGTGGCGCGCACCCTGGTGGAGAGCATGGGCGGCAAGCTGACCGTGAAGAGCCGCGTCAACCTGGGCAGCACCTTCACGGTGGAGCTGCCGGAGCAGACGTCGTCCTGGTAGCCGCTGGAGCCACCACACGGGCGGGGAAGCACGTCCCCGCCCGCGTGACGCCTGTCTAGAAGCGGTAGGCCACGCCCGCCAGCGCTTCCATCGTGAAGTAGCTGTCGTCGAAGCGCGGGACGATGGAGGGCCCCAGCCGCAGGTTGAAGTTCACGTTGAGGTTGTTGTTCACGAAGTACTCCAGGCCGCCTCCGAAGAGGATGGGGATGACCGGCCCGATGCCCTCGCCGATGTAGACGTTGAACGGCACGTCGATGCCGGCGTTGACCATCAGCGCGCTGCCCACGGGGATGCCCACCACGAACGCCACCGGCAGCGCCATGCCGAAGAGCGTGTTGCCCCGCGGGAAGTAGACGAACGGCCCCGGCTGGAAGGTGATGCCCAGGGACACCTTGTCCGTCTGGGCAATCATCACGCGCAGCCAGCCCTGGAGCTTGATGCCCGCGTCGGACGCGTCCACCAGGCCCTCGCGGCCCCAGTTGAAGCTGAACTTGCCGCCGATATCGACGTTGTCCGAGCCGCCGTGCAAGAGGCCCAGCGACAGGCCCGGGAAGCCAATCTGCGCGCTGAACATGTTGCGGCCCGAGCCGACGGTGTCCGCCGCCAGCAGGGACCAGCCCTGCCCACGAGCCATCGCGGTGCCGGGGACGGCCAGGAGGACGGCCAGGAGGAAACCGGGAATGAAGCGCTTCACGAGGTTCCTTTCAGCGAAGGGCCGCGACAGGGGACGCGACCCGTTGGGTTGAGTTGAAGGGTGATTCAGGACTCAGGACTCAAGCCGGCTGGCCGCGATCACGGGCCAGGGCGAGAAAAGCGTCGATGAGGGCGCCCAGCTTCGCCTCCGCGCGCTGGCGGGCCTGGGGGAGCGGCTCGCCGGGGCCGGGCGTCTCCTTGTGCTCGAAGTAGTATTTGATCTTCGGCTCGGTGCCGGACGGACGCAGGGTGACGCGGCCGCCGCCCTCCAGCGCGAAGGCGACGACGTTGGACGGGGGCAGGCCGCCCTCGCCCTTCTGGTAGTCGCGCACGGCGCTCACGCGGGTGCCGCCAATGTCCTTCGGCGGAGACGCGCGGAAGGCCTCCATGATGGCGCGGATGGTCTGCGCCCCGGCGGCGCCAGGCAGCGTCACGTTGCGCTGGGCGCCCACGTGCAGGCCGAAACGGCGCTGGATCTCCTCCAGGTAGCCCAGCACCGTCACGCCGCGCGCCTCGCACCACGCGGCCAGGTCCGCCATCACCAGCGCCGCGCCCACACCGTCCTTGTCGCGCGTGGCGGTGCCCACGGTGTAGCCGAGCGCCTCCTCGTAGCCGAAGACGAACTGCGTGCCTTCCTTCGCGGTGCGCTCCAGCGCGCGGTTGGCGATCCACTTGAAGCCGGTGAGCACCTCGTCGTACGCGGCGTCCAGCCCGCGCGCGATTTCGCCCAGCTGCGTGGAGGACACGATGGTGGTGACGACGTGCGGGCGCGCGCGCTTCGTCCCCTGCGTGAGGACGTAGTGGCCCAGGAGCACGCCGACTTCGTTGCCGGTGAGCAGGCGCAGCTTCCCGGAGGCATCCCGCGCCATCACCGCCAGCCGATCCGCGTCCGGGTCGTTCGCGAGCACCAGGTCCGCCTTCACGCGCTCCGCGGTGGCGAGCGACAGGTCCATGGCGCCCGGCTCTTCGGGGTTCGGGAAGCGCACGGTGGGGAAGCGGCCGTCGGGCTGCTGCTGCTCGGCCACCGGCGTCACGCGCGGGAAGCCCGCCTCCTTGAGCGCGAGCGCCGCCCACGCGCCGCCCACGCCGTGCATGGCGGTGTAGACGATGGACAGCGTGTCGCTGCCCTTGCGGTACAGGCGCAGGTCCAGGATGGCGCGCAGGTACGCGTTGCCCACGTCCTCCGGCAGGTCGCGCCACAGCCCCTTCGCGCGGCCTTCGGCGGGCGTGAGCAGGGGGACCGCGTTCGCGGCCTCCACCTTCGCGATGGCGTCCGCGATGCCCACGTCCTGCGGCGGGACGATTTGAGCGCCGTTGCCCCAGTAGACCTTGTAGCCGTTGTACTCGGGCGGGTTGTGGCTGGCGGTCACCATCACCGCGGCGGCGGCGTTGAGGTGCAGCACGGCGAACGCGGTGACGGGCGTGGGCACCGGCTCCGGGAAGACGTGCGCGGGGATGCCCTCCGCGACGAACACGGCGGCGGTGTCCTCCGCCAGCTCCTTGCTCAGGCGGCGCGCGTCGCGGCCCACCACCACGCCGCGCGTGGTGACGTCCGGCACGGTGGCCTTGAGGTAGCGCGCCAGGCCCGCGGTGGTGCGGCGCACGACGGCGCGGTTCATCCGGTTGGGGCCGGCGCCCAGCACGCCGCGCAGGCCCGCGGTGCCGAACTCCAGGTCCTGCGCGAAGCGGTCCGCCAGGTCCGCCCAGTCCTGCTTCGCGAGCACATTGGCCAGCTCCGCCTGGGTCTCCGGATCCGGGTCCGCCTTGCGCCAGGCCTCCGCCCGCTCCCTCAGTCCGGTCGTGTCCATCGCGCGTTGCCTCGTGGTTGGAGAAGGGGCTGCTCTCAGCCCTTGTAGTCGGTGAGGTGCTTGCGGCGCACCGGCCCCTTGGGGCCGTCCTTGTTGTTCTGACAGGCGACGCAGAACTCCGCGTAGGGCATGGCCTTGAGCCGGCCCAGCGGAATCTCGTCGCCGCACTCCTCGCACTCGCCGAAGGAGTCCGGGTCCTCGCGCAGCTTGCCCAGCGCCTTCACCACGCGCGCCAGCGTGCCGTCGGTGTTGCGGTTCCGGCTGGACGCGATGGTCTGCATCATCTCGTTGAGGGGCTGCTCGTCCTCGTCGCCGCCCACGCGCGCCTCGTCGGTGCGGTTGGGCTCGATGCGCAGGGGCGTCTTCCCGCTCAGCTCCGCGTGGAGCGCGAGCAACTGCTGGAGGAAGTCCTCTCGCTGCTTCGGGGTCACGGTGCGTGCTCCGGAAAAGAGGGTCAGTACTGCGCGGTGGAGATCTGCCCGGTGACGATGGCCACGGACGCGGAGGCGCCCAGGCGGTTGGCGCCCGCGCGGATCAGCTTCACGGCGTCCTCCGCGGAGCGCACGCCCCCGGAGGCCTTCACGCCCACCTCGTCCCCCACCACCGCGCGCATGAGCTCGATGTCCTTCACCGTGGCGCCGCCGGGCCCGAAGCCGGTGGACGTCTTCACGAACGCGGCGCCCGCGGCCTTGGACAGCGCGCACGCGATGACCTTCTCCTCGTCCGTGAGGTGGCCCGTCTCCAGGATGACCTTCACGGGCAGCGGGTGGCTGGCCTGCACCACCTCGGCGATGTCCTGGTGCACGCGCTGGTAGTCGTGCGCCTTGAGCGCGCCCAGGTTGATCACCATGTCGATTTCGCGGGCCCCCGCGCGGATGGCCTCGCGCGCCTCGAAGGCCTTCGCGGACGACAGCGCGGCGCCCAGCGGGAAGCCCACCACGGCGATGGGCACGGCGGACGAACCGGCCAGCACGCGCGCGGCGGTGGCCACGTGGCAGCTGTTCACGCACACGGTGGCGAAGCCGTACTGGCGGGCCTCTTCCGCCACGCGCACCACGTCCTCGGCGCGAGCCTCGGGCTTGAGCAGCGTGTGGTCGATGTACGGCGCCAGGTCCGTGGCCTTCTGGAGGGTGGCCGGATCCACGCGCGCGGTGGCGGTCTTCACGCCAGGAGGACGCGGAGGCTCGGCGTTCAGCACGGCGGCGGGCGCGGGCACCGCTTCCTGCTGGACCTTCCAGGCGTGCAGACGGTGGCGGGCCTGGTCGACCAGCTCTTCCAGGACGGTGAAGAAGGCTTCGGCGTCGGACGGCATGGGGCGCCCCTTAGCCCACTCCCGGCGCTCGGGGAAGCGCTCGCGGGCGGACTGCGCGCCCGGCAACGCACGGGGTGCCGCGAAGGGGAGCGGGGCTGTAGAGTTCCAACCCGTGAAGGTCTTCGCGCGGCTGCTCGCACTCCTTGTCCTCGTCCTCGCGGCGGTGCCCGGCCACGCGGCGGCTCCGGCCGCCTCGGGCCTCCCCTCCCCCGCTCCGGGCCGGCTCACGGTCTACTTCCTCGACGTGGGCCAGGGGGACGCGGCGCTCATCGTGTCGCCCACGGGCAAGACGGTGCTCATCGACGGCGGGCCCCCGGAGGCCGGCACGCGGCTGGCGGCGCGGCTGCGCGAATTGGTGAAGGGGCCGCTGGACCTGGTCATCCTCACCCACCCGCACCTGGACCACCTGGGCGGGCTGCGCGCGGCGGTGAAGGCGGTGGGCGCGAAGCGCTTCATGGACCCGGGCTTCGACCACCCGAGCGAGGCGTACCGCGACCTGCTGGACTTCGTGGGCAAGGAGGTGGGCCAGGTGATGAGCCCGGAGCCCAACCCGGCCTCGCCCCAGACACTGCTCACCGTGGGGCTGGGCGAAGGCGTGGCGCTCACGGTGCTCTGGCCGCGCGTGCCCCAGGAGACGTTCCTCGCGGACACGCGCTCGGACGCGAACGCGAACTCCATCGTCACCAAGCTGACGTATGGGAAGACGGCGTTCCTCTTCACGGGGGACTCGGAGCCGCCCACGGAGGAGCTGCTGCTGCAAAAGCCCGTGGACCTCACGGCCACGGTGCTGAAGGTGGCGCACCACGGCGGCAAGCACTCCTCCACCGCGGCCTTCCTGGAGCGCGTGAAGCCGCAGGCGGCGGTCATCTCCTGCGGCGTGGGCAACGACTACGGCCACCCGAGCCCGGAGGTCCTGGGCCGGCTGAAGGACGTGCGCACGCGCACCTTCCGCACCGACCAGGACGGCGAGGTGATGGCGGTGAGCGACGGCACGACGGTGACGCTGCGCTCGGCGAAGGGCACCGCCGGGGCCGTGAGCCTGTCCGGCACGCAGCGCGCGGGGAGCCCGGTGGCGCTGGGCCCCATCGAGCCCACGCCCCACGGCCGCTCCGGCCGCTCCGGGGAGAAGGAACCGGAGCCCGGCGCGTCACGGCCCCGGACGCAGGCGGAGCCCGCGGCGCCCTCGGCCACGGGTGAGCGCTACGTGTCGCTGAAGGGCAGCAAGGTGTTCCACCGCGAGAGCTGCTCGACCTTGAAGCGCTCGAAGAACGAGCGCACCGTCTACTCCAGCCGCGCCGACGCCCTGCGTGAGCGCCGCCCCGCCGAGGACTGTCATCCATGAAGGCCCGCATCGCGCTGGGAGTGGGGCTGCTGCTCGCCTCCCTGGCCTGCCAGCAGCAGCCGTCCGCGCCGCCCGCCCCAGCGGCCCCGGAGAAGTCGCGCTACTTCGGCGGCGCGCCGGACGGGAAGCTCCACGTCTACTTCTTCGACGTGGGCGCGGGGGATGCCGCGCTCATCGTCACGCCCAAGGGCAACACGGTGCTGGTGGACTCGGGGCCCGCGTCCGCCGAGTCGCACCTGGTGAACCGGCTGCCGGAGCTGCTGCGCCGGGAGCTGGACCTGGTGGTCCTCACGCAGCCGGATCCGAAGCACCACGGCGCGCTGGAGGCGGTGCTCAAGCGCGTGGGGGCGCGGCGGTTGATGGAGCCGCAGCTGCCGGACACGTCGAAGACCTATGACGCGCTGCTGACGGCCCTGGGGTCGCGAGGGGTGTCGATCTTCTCGCCCGCGCCATCGTCGTCCACGCCCAAGGAGCTGGTCCGGCTGAAGCTGGAGGACGGGGTGAACCTCACGGTGCTCTGGCCTCGTGCGCCCGCGGAGCCGCTCCTGAAGGGAGCCTCGGACGCGGAGGGTCGCAACGCGGCGAACTCCATCGTGCTGCGGCTGACGTACGACGACACGTCGGTCATCTTCGCGGGTGGCGCGCGCGGTGAGACGGAAACCCAGCTCCTGGAGCGCGGGCTGCTGTCCTCCGCCACGCTGCTGAAGGTCGCCTCGCCCGGCGTGGAGGGGGCGAACTCGCAGGCGTACCTGGAGGAGGTGCGGCCCCAGGCGGCGGTGCTCAGCGGGGATGACGGCCTGGGCAAGAACCCGAAGGTGAAGGAGCTCCTCGCGAGGCTGCGCGGCGTGGACGCGAAGGCGTTCCGCACGGATGTGAATGGCGAAGTGCACGCGGTGAGCGACGGCAAGCAGTTCGAGCTCTCGCTCCAGCGTCCTTCACCGGGAGAGCCCTCCTCCACGCGGCGCATCTTCCCGGGGTTGGATCCGCGTCCGGCGCTGGTGCGGACGGCGAAGCCCGCGCCCGTGGCGGTGAAGCCGCCGCCCACCGAGCCGCCGCCCGCCGTCCGGACGGAGCCCGCGCGCGTCGTCGAAGCGCCGCGAAACAGCTCGGCCCGCGCCAGCAACGTGATGGACGTGGATGACCTGCCCGTCGCGCGCAAGGGCACGCGGACGGAGGCGCCGGAGAAGGCGGTGCGCTCGTCGGCCAGCTCCTCCATGGGCGGCTACCGCGCGAGCAGGCACAAGCCCATCTTCCACAAGGCCAGCTGCCGGGCCGTGAAGCTCATCAACCCGGAGAACATGCTCACGTGGAGCACTCGCGACGAAGCGATGAAGTCGGGCCGCAGGCCCGCGGGAGACTGCGACCCGTGACGAAGAAGGCGAAGCCCCGGTCCAGGGCCACGGTGGACCGCATCGAGGACGACGTCGCCGTGCTGGTGGTGGACGGCCAGCAGGTGACGCGCGCCCTGAGCACCCTGCCCTCCGGCGTGCGCGAAGGCGACGTCGTGGACCTGGAGTCAGGAACGGTGGACGCCGAAGCCACCGAGTCCCTGCGCTCCGACGTCCGCGCCGCGAGGGAACGCGCGATGCGCGGCAAGAAGCCTCCGTCAGGCGACTTCGACCTCTGAGCTGGAGCCTCCGGTTCGACGCATCGAACGCGCAGCCGGTGCGCACGCCTGATGCGGCGACGCACCGACCTCTGCGCCAATGCGTCCTCGTCGACGGGCCGGGACAGGGCGCATCCCGCGCGCGCAGCTGATGCGTCCGCGCGGTGCACCTTCCACCCGGCTGCGGGAACGGGAGCGCCCTGCTCGACGTGCCGGGTCCGCCGGCCGGAACAGGACGCGGTGGGAGGGCCTGCCCGCCGCATGACGCGGAAAGCAGGCCCACCTTCAGCCAAGCGTCTACGGCGTGGAGCCTTCCGCCGGAGCCAAGGGCTCACCCTGCGCCGCGGCGCCCTGCGGAGGCGCGGCGGGCTCGGCGGCCTCCGGCGCGGGAGCGGCCTGACGCTGCGCCGGAGCCGGAACCACGGGCGGCGGCGGCGCCTTGCCGGTCACCTTGTTGACCATGTCCGCCAGGGCGGGAGGCAGCATGCCCGCCGCCGACAGGCCGAACAGCGCCACCGCCGGCAGGACGATGAGCAGCAGCAGCACCAGCGCCACCACCTTCAGCGGGCTGCCACGGCGCGCGGGCACCACCGGACGCTTGCGCGCGGCCTTCGAGTCCACCTGGCGCGCGTCCTCTTCTTCCTCGTCGCCACGCGGATCCTCTCGCGTCTCGTCCTGACCGGCGTCCTCCTCGTCCGAGGCCTCGCCCCGGTTGCCGGGCAGGTCCAGGTCGGAGAACAGCTCGTTGAGGGGCGCGCCGCTCGCCGCGGGCGCCTCGTCCACGGGCGCAGCCACCGCACGGCGCGGCGCAGGCGTGGGCACCGGGGCGGACGCCTGACGGTTGTTGCCGAAGAGCGTGCCCTCGTCCTCGTCGCCGTCGCGCTCGAAGTTGCCGTTGTCGTCCTCGGAGGGACCGGGCTCGTTCTCCGCGTAGAAGGGCTGCTGGGGCTCCGGCTCGCGGCGGGCGGGCGGCGCGGCGCGCGCGGGCGGCGGAGGCGCCACGGCCACCGGCGGCGGCTCGGGGGGCGGAGGCGGCGGCTCCGGCGGCGCGGCGGGCGCGAGCAGCGCGGCCAGCTCCGGGATGTCCGAACCGCGCTTCCAGTCCGGCATGCCCTGGCGCCAGAAGAAGCTGCGCGCGCTGATGGTGCCCGCGGCCATCCACTCGGCCACGGCCGCCTCGTCCAGCGGGCCCTCCTGCTTGTTGCGCACCATCACGAACCACGGCGCCCCGGCCGTCTGGCGGGGAGGCGCGGTGCGGGTGGGCTCATCGTCCCAGGGCGTCTGGGGAGCCGACACAGGAGGTCGGGCGAGCGGCGCAGGTGCTGCCGCGGCGGCCACCGGTGCCGGAGCGGGCGCAGGCGCGGCGGCGGCGCCACCCCCCGCCAACGAACGCTCCTGGGCCCGGATGCGCTCCACGTCGGCGAGCGACACCACGCGGGTGCTCTCCTCCTCGGCGGGCCCTTCCACGGTGATGACGTTCTGGCAGTTCTTGCAACGGACCTTGACCGTCTTGCCGCGGACCTTCTCGTCCGCAATGGAGTACCGCTTCTGGCAATTGTCGCAGGTGAAGTTCAAAGGGGGCGTCCGGCTCTCGGGGGAAACCGGCGGGGATGCTACCGCCAGAAATCTCCCGCGCAAACACACGGTTGACTCTGTTCTTCGGCCCAACTATTCAGCCGCCCTCTGTTTCACTCCAGGCTCTACGAGGGTGGCGCATGCCGGCGAAGGATCTCGGGACCAAGCACACGTGCTTCAAGTGCGGGACGAAGTTCTACGACATGAAGAAGCCGGACCCCATCTGCCCCAAGTGCGGGGCGGATCAGCGGGAGAACGTGGTCGCCAAGCCCGCCGAGGGCCGGCGTGGCCGCCTGGCCGCGGCTCCGAAGGTCATCGAGCCCGAGCCCGAGGAGACGCCGGCCGCCGAGGAGGACGAGGAGAACCTCGACTCCTTCGGGGATGACGAGGACGCCGAGGCCGGCGCCGAGCCCGCCGAGGACGACGACATCTAGGGTTTCACCCCGGGTTGAAGGATTCAGGGCCCCCCGAGCTGCTCGGGCGGGCCCTTTTGCCGTTTTCCGCCGCGCCCGGGTTCGCTCGGGGGCTGGAACGACCCGCCCGGAACGGGGACCCCTCGGCAGGGGCCCGCACCGCTCCGGGACGTCACCTCAGGTGCCGCTCAGGCGCTCGTGCGACGACACCAGCGACAGCTCGGTGAGCGCGCTTTGGATCTTCTCGTAGAGATTGGGCCCCATCTCCTGCATGCCCACCGGACGGGCACCCTTGCGGCGGGACCCCAGGGGCAGGCGGTCGGCCTCCGCGGACAGCGTGGGTTGCTTCCTCGACTGGTGCATGACGGTCCCCCTCGGGCGGAAGTGTTGGCTTCCGCTAAAGCAATTTTGCCACCAAGACAGAAGTCTGAACAAGGGGCGTGCTTCCCGGCACTTATACGGAACCCCAGGCCGGTGATTTCGTTCCACCGGTGCCCGACGCGACAGCCGTGTCAGGGACGCCCTACTTTCCCGAGCCCGCCTGACGCAGCGCATCCACGCCCCAGGTCTGATCGACCTGGACTGTTTCCCCCGCGCGGACGGTGACGGTGCGGGAGGCTACCGGCAGCCGGTCGTGCCAGAAGACGAGCGTGTGGGCCCCTTCGGGCACGCGCATCCGGAAGCGGCCGTCCGCGGCGGTGGTGGTGAAGTACGGATGGTCGAAGGTGCGGACCACGGCGCGCATCCAGGGGTGCACGTCGCAGCGGACCTGGACGGTGCCGGGTTCGGCGGGCAGGGGGCGGCGCAGGGTCATGCCCTCCAGGGGCATGGCCACGTTGAAAACGGAACGGTTGGTCCCGGCCTGGGCGCGCACGTTGTGCACCAGCGGGTCGGAGTTGCGCAGCAGCAGCTCGGTGCCGGCCCTCGCCGCGAGCGAGGGAGGTTCGTAGTGGCACTGCTTCTGGTCCAGCACCGGCTGCGGCGCGGGCGTCTCCGGGGCGGGCAGCGCCGCGCCGTCCTGGAGCGAGACGACGGCGTGGACCAGGGCACCCTCGCCTCCCACCACGAGCGAGCGGTCCTCCGCCTGGTCGCCGCACACGCTGGCGACAGTGGCGGAGGTCGGCGCGCTGGGGGTCTGGGGAGGAGTTCCCGTGAGGAGCACCCGGCCCTCGATTTCGCCCCACTTCACCGGCCCGGTGGGGCGCGGTGCGGCAGCGGCGGGAGGGGGCGTGGCCGAGGGAGCGGGCGGGGGCGGCGACTCGCGGCAGGCCGTGGCGGCGAGGAGGAGCGCGGGGGCCAGGAGGGGGCGGAGGCGGAGGCTGGACACGCGTCCCGTCTAACGGGTGCGTGAAGCGGATTCAAACGCTCAAGGGGCAGGCGGGGAACAGGGGGATGGAGCCTTCCCCATTTACGCGTTGGAACCCCAGCACCCTTGTTGGTACAAGAGCCGAGCCGCGCGTCGGTGCGGCCGTGTGGGAGGCAGCAACTTGCGGGAGAAACTGAAGGCCTTGGCGGAGCTGCAGAAGGTGGACCTCGAGGTCGCCTCGCTCCGGAAGGCGGCGGATGTGCATCCCCGCCAGATTTCCGAGCTGGAGCGGGAGCTGGGGGTCGCGCGCAACGGCATCGAAGCAGAGCGGACACGCGTGGCCGACCTGGAGAAGCAGAAGGCCCTGCTCGAGCAGAACATCACGGACGAGAAGGACAAGGTGAAGAAGTGGGAAGCGCGCCTGTCCGACCAGCGCTCCACCCGTGAGTACTCGGCGCTCGCTCGCGAAATCGACATCGCGAAGAAGGGCATCCTCACCCAGTCCGAGGCACTGACTGAGAAGGTGAAGGAGCTGGGCCAGGCTCGCGAGGCCATCAAGGGCAAGGAGGCGGACTACGCCACCAAGCAGCAGGGCCTGTCGGGCCGGATGACGGAGCTGCGCGGGAAGCTGGGCGAGTCCGAGTCCCAGGTGAAGCAGCTGGAGGGGCGCCGCGCGGAAGTCGCCGCGAACGTGGACGCCACCCTGCTCCGCCGCTACGAGGTCATCCGCAAGAAGAAGCTGCCCGCGATGGTGGGCGTGGTGGCCGGCACCTGCCAGGGCTGCAACATGAACCTGCCCCCGCAGATGTACAACATGCTGCGCACCTCGCTGGGCACCGACGTGTGCCCCTCGTGCAACCGCATCATCTTCGCCATCGAAGCGCTGCAGGAGCCGAAGGAAAACGCCGAGAAGTAGCGGCGGCGCCCTCCTTCGGGCCCCTCATCCATGCCGACCCCTTCGCTCGTCGACGTCCTCCGTCACATCGCCCGTGAGGAGCCGTTGACGGCGACGGTGCGAGCCTTTCGCGGGCTCACCCGCGAACACCTGGGCCAGCTGCTGGACGAAGCCGCCGAGCAGCTGGGCGGCGGTCCGCGCGAGGCCGAGGCGCACGTTTCGGAGCCCGCCCCGGTCATGGCGCCCGAGTCCACCGTGCCCAGCATCGAGGCCGTGGCCCCCGCGGCGGCGGGTGGGCTGAAGAGCGTGCGCGTCTATTCGGACGGAGCGGCGCGAGGCAACCCGGGCCCTGCGGGCGCGGGAGCGGTGCTGATGGACGCGCAGGGCGCGGTGGTGGCGCGCCTGGGCAAGTTCCTGGGGCACCAGACGAACAACTACGCCGAGTACATGGGCCTGCTCATCGGCCTGCAGCACGCGAAGAGCCTGGGCGCCCGCGAGGTGGAGGTGTTCGCGGACAGCGAGCTGCTCATCCGCCAGCTGGGTGGGCGCTACCAGGTGAAGAGCCCGACGCTGAAGCCCTTGTTCCAGGAGGCGCAGAAGCTGCTGGCCACCTTCGGCAAGGTGAAGCTCGCCCACGTCCCCCGTGCGCAGAACGCGGAAGCGGACGAGATGAGCAACCGCGCGATTGACGAACGGATGTAGCCGCCCGCAGCGCGGGCGTCACTCCTCGTCGCCGAAGTAGTCCAGGTCCAGCCGCTTCACCGTGTACGTGGCGACCTCGGTGACACCGACGCCGCTGTCGATCATCAGCTTCGCGAGCTCTTCGCCATCGATGAGGACGATCTTCTTCTCGATGTGCTTCACGTAGTCACGGGCTTCGCGGCTGAAGTCCGAGGTCGTGATGAGCACGCCCTTGCGAGCACGCTGTCCTTCGAGGCTGCCAGCGAACGCCTGAACCATGGGGCGTCCCACGGTGTTGTTCCACCACTTCGCCTGGATGTAGACGACATCGAGCCCCAGGCGGTCTTCCTTGATGATGCCGTCGATGCCCTCGTCACCGCGCTGGCCCACGGCCGCCACAGCTGCTTAATAGGCTGAAGCTGCGCGCTGTAGGGCGGGAGTCGATACAGCGTCAGACGTGGGTAGCGCCGCAGCGCCCAATCCACCGGGCGGCCGCAGTGCCAGGGCGCGTTGTCGATGACGAGGATGACTTCGCGGTTCTGCGCAGCTGGATAGGCCCGTGCGATGTCGAGCAGGTGGTGGGCAAAGGCCACCTGCATGCGCTTCGTCTTGGACGGCCCATGCTTGCGGCGAATGCGGGTGCGGCTGCCATACAGACGGCTCGTCACCGCGCCGGTGGTGACGTTGGCCGAGGCAAAGGTGGGCACTACGTCGTGGCAGTCGCGGGTGCCGATGACGGGACGCTCGCCCTTGAGGCCCAGGGTGGCTGTCAGCCAGCGTGGGCACCATGGGAAATCTCGCTTCGTCCTGGCTCAAGCGGGCAATGTCGCCTCGCCGGGCCTGGAGTTTTTCTCGCTCAACTCCTGCCGGGCCTGTCGCTGGCGCGCCGGGTCTGCTCGCAGGAAGCGGTAGGTGGTCCGGTAGAGTCGGACTCCTCGGCGGCGACAGAAGTCACCCATGGCGGTTTCGCGCACGGGATGCCTGTCTTCAGCTGGAGGAAGTCGGCCAGGGCCACGTACGGCCAATTGGCGCGCTTGAGGCCGCAGGCCCGGGGCCCCTGCCGTATCCAGTCCAGAAGGGTGGGCCCCAGTTCCTCTGGGTGAGGGGCGTCTTGCCCGGTGCCCACTGAAGCCTCAGCCCCTCCAGTCCCCCAGCTCGGTAGCGGGCCACAAAGCACTGGATGTTGCGCGTCGTGGTCCCCAGGTCTTCGGCAATCTGCTGCCGAGGACGGCTCCGGGCAGTCATCAGCACCGCATGGCACCCGTCGCGCAATCGGCGGTCCTCCGTCGTTCGGAAGCGCGCTTCCAGCTCGCCCCTCTGCTCCTCACTCAGCTCCAGCCAGCTCATGCAGATTCAACCCGCCACCATCGACGGATTCATCCGAGCCGTGAATCAGAACGCCGTGCAGTGGTCGTCATGGAGAAGGTGCGTGATTTCGTGGGCCACCACGTAATCCAGAAGCCGCATCGGGCTTTCACGATGCGTCAGCTGAACTGGACCACGCCGGGCGCGCAGCTTCCCCATCACTTCTCCTGCTCGCGGACCAGCGCTCGTCTTGGGACGCGGACCCAATGACGCCAAGAATCGCCTCGTCCGAACGGGCGCATCCGTCTCACGACATGCAGCCTCGAACTGCGTCAGGTCTTCACGGGCACCGGCATCAACTCGCCGGAGTTATTTTGAAATTGATGAGCCACTTCAGTTTAGTGGAGTCGCCTTCAAGGTACTTGGCTATCGACACTGCAAGCTCGTTCACATGAGCCAATGGCACGACGTAATCGAACACACGCGCCATGACACGAAGCGTCTCCGTCGTCCATTCGCCATCAACGACGAGAATCGCCAGCATCTCGCGATGCCTTCCCTTCCAGTTGATTGCCGAGAACATTTTATCCTTGGCATAAAGCGAGGCATGCCGAGACGATGATTTCCTAACCTCGATAAAGGCCTTGGGAGAAAGCTCATCTGGCACAACAAAGTCAGCACGGAAATCGTAAACCACGCCAGACAGGCTCGCGTACTCCTCCTCGCGCTTGAAGGGGATGTTTGCAGACTTCAGGGCACTCTCTACAATTGACTCCAGCATCACACGACCAATCAGGTCGCGGACAATACCCTCGAGCGTGGATTCCAGTCGTTTCAGGATCTCGCCCTCCCTGACCTCGCTCGGAATCACGCGAGTCTGAAGGACCGCCGCGAGACGTTTCGCTGCGGGCAGCGAGATGCTATTGTCGGACAAACTGCCAACTTGTTTCTTGAGTGCGGCCTTGCTGAATATGCCAGCCAGGTGCTGCAGGAGCGGAAGCGTATGCGGGTTTGAGCGGATGAAGTCAGGGGACCAGTGACTGAAGTTCGCGGTGCCTTCCTTGATTTCTTGCAGGAACCGTATGCCTGCGCCCCGGATATTCGTGTAAACACCCGCCGTAATTCCTGCCTCTACATCAAAAGGCACAGCACGGCGACGTTCCCACTCAAGCGCAGCAGCCGCCGGAGAAACATTGTTGGGAGAGGCATTCAGACCAGCCAGCAGAATGACCGCCTTGCGCGGAGTGTCTATGGCGTCCTGACCAACACTCGTGAGTCCCTTCGTGTCGGCCGCGAGGGCGAGATAGTCAGCGATGCATGACCTGATTTCGGCGTCAGCAAGCTGATAGAGCGTGTGCATCAGCAAGCTCGCCCAAAGACGTAATACTCACCAAGACCCAAGGCTGAGCCCTCACGTTTTTCGAGAACCCAGCGATGCCCGCGAGGCCGAACAATCTCACAATGCACGTCCACGAATCCAATGTGCTGCATGATGAACGCCAACCATTGTGGCGCTGGGAGGTGGACGCCATACAGTGCGGCGTCGGACACCATCATGTGAAAGGGGGCTCCGGGCTTGAGGGTCCTCACGCACTCACGCAGGACGGCCTGCATCTGACTGAGGTACGGGTAGACCAGCAGGTCGTAGTCCTTCTTTCCTGCCTTTTCCGCCTTGCGCGACGAGAGTTCGGCAACAGCCTTATCCGCAGCAACTCGCACCTCGAGGGGAAGCGAAGAGCGATAATCAGCCTGTCGTTCCTTGTGGCCCTTGAGTGCAGTGGTCGTATTGACAACGAGCAAGCTCCGGACGCGGTCGGTAATCTCTCCCCACGATCCCGCGAGTCCCCAGAAGTACAGATACATCCGAGTCATCTCGGCAAAGTCAAAGTTGTTCAAATACGGAGGGGACGTAACCACCACATCCACAGAAGAGTCTTCCAACTCGGTCATCAGCTCTGAGGACTTCTCGTGAATCTCGCAGCCATGTGGTCCAGCAAGGGCTTCGCGCTCATCCTCGAGCAGCGTGGCGAGCACCTTGCTCGTCGCTTCTTGCGGACTCAATGCTCGTTTTGTTGAAGTTGGTGCTTTGTAGATGCCGTCAGTGGCGGCAAAGCAGCAGTGGTCGAGGATTCGCGACAGCACAAGAATGGCTAGCGGGTTTTCCCCCAGCCCGTTCTCCTCCAGCTCCCTCCGTGCCGACAGCAGTGCAGCCAGGTCCTCGGGCCGAAACATCTTCGCGAGGAAGACCTCTGCCGACTGAGAAAGCGTAAACGTGTCGCGGTTCCTTCGGAGGATGCCCCTGCCGATGGCGGCATGAATTGAAGGAAGGCTTGCCCAATAGCGCGAGCTGTTGGCCTTCGCCTCGCTGATTGTCGCAAAGAAGGGGTGCGGCTCATACGCCACCGCCCTGATTCCGAGCAGGCGGGCAGCCACGAGAGCTGTACCGCATCCGGAAAACGGGTCAAGGAGCCGGGGGTGCTCTGACGCACTCCTGCCCATTGCAGCTACGCAGGCTTGAACAAGCTCTGGAGAGAACCCGGCGATGAAGTTGAACCACCGATGAACTGGATGGCCACGTGTGGTGGTGTTCGTCGGTAGACGCTCAAGCGCCACCGCAATGCTGGACGCGCTGGCTAAACCGTGGAGGCTGGATTGAGAGCCCATGGAGGCCGGTCTTTACCAGAGCGGCCTGACAAGACCGAGAGGAACTACAGGTATTTAGAGCGAAGTTGAAGGCAGCCCGAATTCCTTCAAGGCTCGGTTTACCCGCTGCTCCGCGTTCCGAAGCTCTTGAAGGACTTCGGCAAGCTCGTCTGCGGGCTGCTGCTCGCCAGGTCCGGGGCGCCCGCAGACGGCAAGCCGCCGAGCAGCACCGTGCGCCCTTGTGGGCGTTCCGCTGACATGTCCTCGCCACCGCCCTCTCGCCGCGGAATGCACAGGATGCCTCTGTGATGCCCGTCGGGGTGCTGGGCCGGGTCGCGTGCCGAAGAACGTGCGGCACGGATTCGCGGGTGGCCTGAAGGGCAGCGGGGAGCCGGTGGCTCACCGGCAGATTGTACTCAGCGGACCGGCTCCCAATAGACCGGCCAGAACCTTGAAGAGACTGAGCGCGAGATGCACCCTGACCTCGATGATTTCCGAGCGCCTGTAGTTCGTTCCGGTCATGGTGGCGCGTTCTTCGAGTCCTTTCGGTCGGAGGGTTACGTCGCCAACGGCGAGAACAAGGTCAGCAAGCTCTCTATTCTCGGTACCATCAAGTCGGGTATCGAGCACCGCGAAGGCCAGCTACCACTCGCCCGGCGAGTGAAGTGCGCCCACCGCGTGCTCCGCGACCAGTTGAGCGCAGGGACGCGCAACGGCCTCGGCCCCATCGCAACGTTCTTCAAGCACAGCGCCGACGCTGCGAAGGAACCCTGGTCGAAGGCTGTTGGTATCAACAGCCCAGAGGCGACGCAACCCACCGGTTACACAGGCGGGAGAGGAAGCCGACGAAGGCTCCGAGGCAGTGCTCCGCGAGGAGCAGGTCGAGAAGGCCGAGCAGCTCGTCCAGGACCGCATCGCCAAGCTGAACTGGACCGAAATGCAGGAACTGGCCGCGGGCAATTTACGGGCGATGGGCTACCGCACTCGCGTGTCCGAGCCGGGGCCAGACCGGGGCGTAGACACTTTTGTCTCGCCAGATGGGCTCGGGCTACAGAAGCCACACATCTTCTGCGAGGTGAAGCCCGGGATGGGTGAGGAGCTGGGAGCGCAGGAGATTCGGTTCTTCCTTGGTGGATGCAAGCCCGCCGCTTCGAAGAGCGGATGTAGCCTGGAGCGCGGGCTTTACTCCTCGTCGCCGAAGTAGTCCAGGTCCAGTCGCTTCACCGTGTACGTGGCGACCTCGGTGACACCGACGCCGCTGTCGATCATCAGCTTCGCGAGTTCTTCGCCATCGATGAGAACGATCTTCTTCTCGATGTGCTTCACGTAGTCACGGGCTTCGCGGCTGAAGTCCGAGGTCGTGATGAGCACGCCCTTGCGAGCGCGCTGTCCTTCGAGGCTGCCAGCGAACGCCTGGACCACGGGCCGGCCCACGGTGTTGTTCCACCGCTTCGCCTGGATGTAGACGACATCGAGCCCCAGGCGGTCTTCCTTGATGATGCCGTCGATGCCCTCGTCACCGCTCTGGCCCACGGCCTGTCCCGCGTCCTTGCGGGAGCCGCCGTAGCCCATGGTGACGAGGAGATCGACGACCAGCTTCTCGAAGAACCGGGGGTCACAGGCCTTGATGCGCTCCAGCAACTCTTCCGCGAGCCGCCTGCGCAGTTCCTGGTAGCTCTCTTCGAGGACCTCCGCGAACTGCCGGAGCTTCATCAGGCAGGTGGTCGGATCTTCTGCGAAGTAACGCTCTGCCTGGGCCCCTAGCGCGACGAGCAGCGGGTCGTGGGTCCTCAGGAAGTCGAAGTTCGCGGAGCGCGGCTGGGGAGCAGGCACATCCCAACTCTACCGAATGTTCACAGCTTCCCGAGATCCGGCGGGAAGGGGTGCTGGGTCCAAGCCACCCCTGACAGCCCGTACGGCAGCACTGCTTCCGTCAGGGCACCGTGTCCCCGGCCACGGCTCCGGATGGCTTGGGGCGTTCCCACTTCTGGAGCGCGATGGTGACGGGCCCGGGCAGCAGGGTCTCCTTCTTCACGAGCGCGTAGGCCGCCTGGGAGTCCTTCCCCTGCGCGTCCAGCTTTCGCGCGAGGACCAGGTGGAGCGCGGCTCGCTCGCCCCAGTCCATCGTCTCCAGCGACTCCACCGGCAGCTTGCCGTTCACCACGTCCTGCAGCTCGCCGTAGCCCAGCTCCGTGCCGAAGATGTCGAGCATCTTCGCCGCGAGCGCGCCATCCCCCAGCCGCTCGAACTCCGCCGCCAGCAACAGGCCCACCTCGGGGCTCAGGTACCGGACACCCAGGGAGTCGAGCTGCGCGCAGGCTCGCGCCGCGAACTCGGGCTCCTCGGCCAGCGCCACCAACACCCGCGTCGCGATCGCGAGGGAGTTCTCCTCGGGCACGGCGCCCAGCTTCGCTGCATTCACGGGCTCGCCGAGCGAGGCCGCGAGCCACTCGCTCACGAGCCCCGGGGGGCGCTCCTTCTGCACCCGCTCCACCAGCTGCCGCATCGTCGCGTTCTTGCCGCCCTCCTGTGAGCTGTGCCCGACCAGCCTCGCGTAGAGCTCCACGGACGCCAGGGGCAGGTCCTCCTTGTCATCGACCTCGAGCAGTTGCTCCGACAGCTTGCGCACGGCCTCTTCGCGGCGACCCAGCGCCACCAGCGTTTCGGCGTGCGTGTCCTGGAAGCGCGGGTAGTCCGGATCGCCGTCCCGATCCATTGCCTCCAGCAGCGGGAGCGCGTCCGCCCAGCGCTGCTGTCGCGTGTAGCGCACCGCCAGCGCCCGACGGGGGATCCGCTCCCCGGGATGATCCCGCACCAACGCTTCAAGCCGCGCCGTGGCTTCGGGCCCTGACTCGAGGCGCGCGAGCAGCACGGACAGGACGACAGAGCCTGGATCGCGCTCCACCGCGGCCTTGTAATAGGCACGGACCTCCTCCATGCGTCCGGCGCGGCGCATGTCGTTCAACCACAGCCGATGCCCATCCAGGTCGTCCGGACGCGCGTCCCGCGCCGCTCGTGAGACGGCGAGCGACGCCAGGGTTCCCTCCTCGCGCGCGAGCAGGATCCTCGCGGTGGAGGCCGCATCCGAGATGTCCTGCAGCTCCGGCAGGGCCTTCCACAGGCCCTCCACCAGGCGTGCCCCCTCGACCGTGCGGTGCATCGCGAACAGCCAGCTGGCGCTCGTGGCCCAGCCTCCGGGCGCCAGCCCCAGATGCATGCGCGACGTGGTCTTCCCGCTCGAATCGTCCGACGAGAGACTCTGGGGAGGATCGGTGAGCACGTAGTCGATGCGCCCCACCCGCTGGAAGGACCTGCCCGCCACGAGCTGGGGAGTGACCTCCGGAACGGAGCCGGGCGTCTGCGCGCGCGAGTAGAGGACCGTCCGCGTGTAGAGCGGCGCGGCGCCCAGCACGTTGTAGACGAAGAGCCCGCCCTCGTCGGTCACGAACACCGTCTCGTGGGCCAACGTGTCCGTCCCACCCTGGATGTCCACGTCCAGGGGACCGACCGGCATCGTGAGGGTCTGGTGGCCGTTCGCCTCAAGCGTGAAGTGCTCGGCGCCCGCGGTGACCGTGACCGGCGTGTCCAACCCGTTGACGAAGAGCACGTCTTCACGGGCACCGAGCGTCCGGGTCACGCCCACGATGGCGACCGCGCAGACACCGATGCCACCCAGCAGCAACACACCCTGAAGGCGGGAAGTCGAAGGAGCACTCACGGCTGGGCCTCCGGGCCAAGCGTCGAAGCAGTCAGCAACAACGGGCGGCGATCGCCCGCACCAGGCAGGTGCCAACGGTCCACCCACGCATGGAAGAGGACCTCCGAGGCGCGCGGATCCGCCGCGTCCGCCACGAGCTCCAACGGCGGGACCGCCGCGTCCGCGCCAGGCCCCTCCTGGACCACCGACCAGACACGCTGGGACGACGTGCCTCCCGCGCCGGGACGCAAGTCCTCCCGCACACGAAGCGTCAGCAGGGAGGGCCCCTCATGGCGCGAGCCCCGTCCCCCATCCACGACCAGCACGCCCTGCCCCAGCGCTTCATTCACGGTCCGTTGCCACGCACCAATGAGCAGCTCCGACGGATCATCCCCTGGCGGCATCCGCTTGCCGTTGGGCGCCTCCCACGTCACGGACAGACGGCGGCTGTGCGTGCGCGAGACGCCCTTCAGCAAGCCCGTGAAGAACGCGCGGGACGGGGCCGCGGGGCTGCCTGGATCCAACCGCGCTTCGAGCAGTGCATGCGCCCTGCCCAGCTCCGCGTCCACGCGGGCCTGGATCTCCGGGGCGAAGCGGGGGTCGGGCTGCTCGCGCAGGTACTCGAGCAGGGAGCTCAGGTCCCCTTGGAAGGCGACGCGCGTCCAGGAGTGCTCCGCCGCGATCCGCTGCTGCGGCCACACGGCGGCGCCCACCAGCACCACGCCCACGCCCGCGGCGGCGAACACGCCGGGCCAGGGCGAACGTGGCGCTTGTGCTCGCACGTGGCCCGCCTTGTCCGCGCGCGCCAGCAGCGCCGGGGGCAGGTGCTCCACGCCGCTCTCCGCGTCCAGCATGCCCCGGCCGAGCAGCTCCAGCACCCGGCGGCGGCGGGCAATCAACTCGTTGGCCAGTTCCTCCGCCTTGTCCTTGCCTCGCACGGTCAGGGTCATGCGCTTGCCGTTGAAGCGCATCTCGATCGCCGTGTGCTGATAGACGCCGTTGTTCTGGTGATTCACCAGCTGCATGTCCTGCAGGTGCACGAGCGGCCACACGGTGATGCGGTCGATGGCCACCTCGATGAGGTGCAGGGGGTGGATGGTGTTGAAGCGGCCATAGGGGCTCGCCATCACCCGCCTGAGCTGACGGGCCTGGGCCCAGGTGATGCCAAACGCGATGGCCGCGAACAGCGCGCACCCGATCCAACCCAGGACGCCGCGCTCGGAGGTCCCGAAGAAGACGGAGGCCATCAGAAAGCAGGTGCCGGTGGCGAGCGCCAGCGTGAAGAGGGCCGGCATCACCCAGGTCGCCACGACGCGCCACCCGCCAATCCGCTCCGCCTCCGAGTGCAGCCACTCGCGCGTGACGGCCGGCAGGGCGTCCACGTCCAGGCTGACGCAGGTCGGGTACGCGACCTCGGTGGCGCTCTCCGGGTTGAAGCGGCGGCCGAACTCGAGCAGCCGGTTCGCGGCCTTGGACTTCTGCTGGGCGAAGAGGTGCGCGGCGGCGGAGGAGAGCTGGCCTCCGGTCCACCGGCGCAGCTCGGGGTCCGCGCTCTCCGGTAGCTCCGCGTCGAGCTGCTTCAGGTCCGTCTCGACGTCGGCGTCCTGGCCGTACTCCAGCATCGTCGCGATGCGCCGCACCTTGAGGGCGAGCACGTCCATCCGCGACACGCCGGGCAGCTCCTGCGCCTTCGTGAGCACTTCAATCGCGTCGGCCACCTGCCCCATCGCCTCCAGGCAGTCGGCCAACGCCACGCGTGGGCCCACCTCCGTGGGGCCGTGCTTGCCCGCGCGCCAGAAGGCGTCCGCGGCCTCCTTCAGCCGCTCCTGGCGGACCAGCACCCAGCCCCGCTGCAGGTGCCCCTGCCAGTGCTCGGGTGCGCGCTCGAGCAGCGCGTCGAACTCCGCCAGCGCCTGCTTGAACTCGCCCTCGAAGAGGAAGTGGCGGCCCAGCAGGAGGCGCGCGTCGTGGAAGTCCGGCTGTTCGGTGAGGAGCGTGGTGAGGACCTTGCGGCCCCCTTCCTTGTCACCGGCTTCGAACAGGTTGATGGCTTCCTTGAGGTGCGCGTTGCCCGCGGCCTCCGGGCCGTCGGCCTGCGCGGCGGTGCTGGCGTCGAAGGCCTGACGTGCTTCCGGGTCGGAGAGCAGCTCGTAGGCCTCGCGCAGGCGCCGGAACTCCTCCGGGTGCGTCTCCGGCGGGTTCTGCCGGACGCGCTCGAAGTAGGCCTTCTTGATGGCGCGGGCTTCCGCGTCCTTCTCGACGCCCAGCACCTCGTAGGGGTTCTGGCGGGGCTCGTTGTTCACCTTCGCTCCAGTCCTGGCGTGTTCACGGCCGCGTTCACGAGCCGCCACGCCTCATCCAAGCTGTCCACGGCGATCAGGCGCAGGCGCCCGGCCACCTCGGGCGGCAGCGCCGCCACGTCATCCAGGTTGCGGCGCGGGTGCACGACCACGCGCATGCCTTCGAGGTACGCGGCCACCAGCTTCTCGTGCACGCCGCCCACCCGCCGCACCTCGCCGTTCAACGTCACCTCGCCCGTCACGGCCAGCCGCGCGGGCAGAGGCCGCTGCGTGTACGCGGAGAGGCCCGCGAGCGAGAGCGCGAGCCCCGAGGAGAGGCCGTCCTTGCCCACCTCGGTGTCCGTGTAGTGCAGGTGAAGGTCGTAGCGGGTCGTGAGCGTGCCCAGGCTCAGCGCGGGCGCGCGGGCACGCACCACGCTGAAGGCCACGTCCGCGGCCTCCTGGCCCTCGGGGCCCACGTGGCCACTGCACCGCAGCACGCCGCGCCCTGGCACCGCGACCGCCTCCAGCGGAGAGACATGCCCGCCCCCCGGATGCCAGCCGAGCACACCCACGCGGCCCACCGCGGGCAGGTCGCGCGCGAGCAGCCGGCGACGTTCGGCGACTTCGGCCTCGCGGCCCGCGGCCGCCAGGGACTCTCCGTTCGCCGCCGCGATGGCATAGAGCTCTCGCGCTTCATCCAGCGCGCCGGCCTCGAGCAGGTGATCACCCAGGCGCAGCGCGGCGGCCCCGGGTGCACCGGGCATGTCCACCACGGCGCGACGGGCCTCTTCCACCTGAGCGGCGGGACGTCCCTCCAGCCACAGCAACTCCGCGCGAAGCAGGGCCGCGGCGGCGCCGGTCCGGGTCGAAGCGGGCGCGACCACGAGCTGCCGCTTCGCCTCCGCGAGCGCACCTCGGGAGAGTGCATCCACGGCGGCCTCGAGCTTTGCCTGGGAGAGCGCGGCGCGCGCCGTGGGCAGCTTGAGCGCAAACGCGGCCTGCTCCAGGGGAGGCGCATCCAGCATGGCGGTGGTGGCCGGAAGTCCGAGCGCGGAACGTGCACTGAGCACTGACTCCGCGAGGCGCGGATCCTCCGGCGCGAGCAGCCGCGCACGCCTGAGCGCGGGCATGGCTTCGGAGGGACGGTTCGTGCGTTCACACAGCCGGATGATGGCGCGCCAGGCCTCCAGTTCACCGGGTGCGGCTTCGGCGGCCTCGAGCGCATGCACGAGCGCGTCGTCCGGCCGTTCCTCCGCCAGGAACGTGATCAGCTCAGCGCGCAGGGATGCATCGCGCGGAGCTTCACGAACGGACGTCTCCAGCATCTTCAGCGCGTCGGCCCGCTTGCCATCACGAGCCCAGGCTCCGCACAGGAGGCGACGCGCGGGACCGCCACCGCCCAGGTCCAGTGCCTTGCGCGCATGCTCCGCGGCGCCGCGAAAGTCGCGCTCCTGGAAGAGCGCCTCGGCCAATGCCAGACGCGCCGAGGGCTCCGCCGGACGCAGCACCACCGCGCGCTTGAGTTCGGTCAGGAGCATGCGTGCTCCTGAGGCAGCAGCACATGCAGGCTCATCGCCCCCGGCATTCCGGCCGGACGCGGCACCATCGCGAAGCTCAACTCAGTCAGGAGCATGCCGGCTCCTGAATCTGCATCGCACACAGGCCCATCGCCCCTGACGTTCCGGCCGGGCGTGGCTCCACCGTGCGCTTGAGTTTGCTCAAGCACCTGCGTGCTCCTGAAGCGGTATCGCGGCCAGGATCAACGAACCGGTGAGGCACGGGAGTTCGGTCGGCGGCATCCGCGCGCTCAGCCCAGGTCGAACAGCAGGTCGGTCAGCTCGGCATCCAGGCGGGCCGCGGCGGCGCGGTCTCCCTTGGCTCGGGCCTCACGCAGGGCGTTGCACAGCGACTCCAGCCGGGGACGCACTCCCGCGGGCGCGGTCGCGATCCGCTCGGTCGCGGCGGTCAGCAGGGCATCCGCATCGGCCTCCGGAGACACAGGTTGCGGCGCCGCCACGGGCACGGGTGCTCCTGGTGCCGCTCCCCATTCGCGCGCCAGCCGCTCCTTCGCCTCCAGCCGCTGCTCCGGCCCCAGGCGCTGCGAGCGCTTGTCCACCACGAGCGTGGCCTCCTTGCCCGTGGAGACCACTCGCGTCGTGACGTCGAGGATGCCGTTGATGTCGTACGTGAACGTGACCGCGACCTTCTCCGCCCCTGCACGGCCTGGCGGCACTCCCTCCACCGTGTACGCGTCCAGCAGCAGGTTGTCCTTCACCAGCCGCGCCTCGCCCTGGAACACGCGGATCTCCACCGCGCGCTGACCGTCCGCCGTCGTCGCGAAGGTCTCCGTGCGCGACACCGGCACCGTCGTATTGCGCGGGATCAGCGGAGAGAAGACGCCCCCCACCCGCTCGCGCCCCACCGTCGCCTGCACCTCCACGCCCAGCGTGAACGGACACACGTCCGTGATCATGATGCCGTGCGCGGCGCTCACCGCGCCCGTCTTCAGCCCCGCCTGCAGCGCGGCGCCCAGCGCCACCGCTTCGTCGGGGTGCACGCCTTCGCGGGGCTCGCGCCCGAAGTATTCCGCGACCAGCCGGCGCACCAACGGCACGCGCGAGCTGCCGCCCACCAGCACCACCTCCGCGATGGACTTCTTCGACAGCTTCGCGTCGCGCAGCGCGCTCTCCATCGGCTCGAGCGTGGAGCGCACCAGGTCCGTGATCAACGCCTCGAACCGCGCGCGCGTCACCTCCACCTCCAGCGACGCGGGCGTGCCTCCCCGCCCCGGCGCGAGGAACGGCACGATGACGGGCGTGGCATCCACAGCCGTGAGCGCGATCTTCGCGGCCTCCGCCGCCGCCTTGAGCCGCACCTGTGCCGCCAGGTTCCCGGTCAGCGACACGCCGTGGGTGCGCTCGAACTCCGCGCCCAGCCACGCGGCCAGCGCCTGATCGAAGTCGCTGCCTCCGAGCTGGTTGTTGCCCGCGGAGGCCTTCACGTCCAGCACGCCCTGGAACATCTCCAGCACCGACACGTCGAACGTGCCGCCGCCCAGGTCGTACACGAGCACGTACTGCTCGGCGTCCAGGTGGTTCACGCCGTACGCGAGCGCCGCGGCGGTGGGCTCGTTGAGCAACCGCTCCACCTTGAGCCCCGCCAGCTCACCGGCATCCTTCGTCGCCTGGCGCTGCGCATCGCTGAAGTACGCAGGCACCGTGACGACGGCCTCCGTCACCGCGCCGCCCAGCGCCCGCTCCGCGTCCTCACGCAGCGCGCGCAGGATGAGCGCGGAGATCTCCGTGGGACTGTAGCGGCGGTCACCCAGCGTCACCGGCAGGTCGCGGCCCATGCGCCGCTTCACCTCCGCGATGGTGCGCTCCGGATGCACGAGCAACTGCGCTCGCGCGGACTCGCCCACGTGGAGCCGCCCCTCCGCGTCCAGCCCCACCACCGAGGGCGTGAGCCGCTGCCCCAACCGGTTGGTCAGCAGGTTGGGACGGCCCGCGCCGTCGAGCGCGGCCACCAGGGAATGCGTGGTGCCCAGATCGATGCCAACGACATGACTCATGCGAGGAGAACCCAAAAGCCTTTCGGCGAAGACTAGGACTCCGGCGGAGTCCACGGCTGAGCGGGCGCGGCGACGGCGGCGGCGGCCTCGGGCATCAGGTACATGCGGCGCAGCTGCTCCAGCCCCGCCTCGCCCACTCCCGCCTCCCGGGCGATCTCCAGCGCGCGCTCCGGCGACGCGTGGGTGACCCACTTCCAGGTGTACGAAGCGATGAGCCCGCCAATGCACGCCAGCGCGAGCACGCCCGGCAGGAGGATGCCGCCCGAATCGTGGCTCGTGCTGCCGATGAAGCCGAAGGCGAGCGAGCCGAGCCCCACGACGATGAACAAGAAGCGCGCCCACGCGACGAGCACGGACTTGCCGCTCATGCCAATGGCCTGCCCTCTCCAGCCGTTGCCCTCCTCGGCGACGACGAGCCAGCCCTCCAGCGGGATGAGTGGCACGAAGTTGATGTGACCGAACTTCGTCGCCACGTAGCCCAGGCCCGGAACCGCATCGACCTTGCCGTAGAGCCTCGAACCAAAGATGACCATGTGCTTCCCCCTCGAAACCGTCGCGCCGTGCCGCAGGGCACCCGGCGGCGCGAGCGCGAATCCTGCGGCACCCGGGCGAAGCCGCGCAATCCCCCATCCCCCGGGTAGGACAGCGCCTCACGGTCAAGGAGTGGCATTGCCCGTAAAGCCTTACACCCGCTCGAAGGAGACGGCCTGGAACTCCAGGAGTACGTCACAGCCTTCCAACTCTGGCTGTCCGGTCGCCAGGACCCGTGCCCTCACGTAGCGATAGTCCTGCGGGTCGTTCATCCCGGCCCAGTCGAAGAAGCAGAGGAACCGAAGGTCCACTTCCCCGGGCTTCAGGACGCCTTGGCGCCAGCGCGTCACGCGATCCTCCGGAACCCGCGCCGGAGCGAGGAACACGTCCAGGTAGCCCATGGGAGGGATGACCGGGCGGACGCGAAGGCCCTGGATGTACTCGAGAGACTTCCGCGTGGAGTCGATGCCCGCCTGTTCGAGGACAAGGCCCGAGAGGAGCGCCTGCTCCACGCCGATGAACTCGTGCCACCCGTCCTGCAATGGCTGGAAGTACGTGTTCCACACGTGCCGGGCGCACTCCCGGTACTGACGCATCAAACGGTCCAGGTCCACGCTCATCGCTCCACACCCTCCAGCAACGCCAGGATGAACGCGTCGTACGCGTCCTTCATCGGCAGCTCGGAGTCCACCTTGAGGCGGCGGCGCTCGGCGAGGACCGTCTCTCCCGTCCTCGGGTTGAGCGCCTCCTTCGCGTACGTCTCCCGGTAGAGCCCCGTCCCGCGCTTCTGCCAGTTCGGCAGGTCGTTGAAGTTCACGCCCCGCTGGAAGAGCAGCTCGTTCTTCTGCGCCACCGACAGGCGCATGAGCGTGTTCGTCGCCTCCGCGACGCCCTTTCCCTCGCGGCGCAGGCTCCAGTAGCAGTGCGCGTTCAGCGCGTTGCGGTGCGCGTCCTCGCTGCGCCAGCGGAAGTAGTCGCGCACGAGCCCCGCATTCGGCAGCTCGCAGATGCGGCAGTCGAACGCGGCCAGGTCCCCCAACAGCAGCGAGAACTTCGCACTCGCCTCTCCCGCGAGGAGCGAGTTGAGCTTGCGCGTCTTGCGCCCGAAGGTGTCCTCGTCCGGGTGGAACAGCAGCGAGATTTCATCGCTCTGCGTGTAGCCGTAGAGGACCCGGAAGCCGCAGTCCATCAGGTGCCCGGTCGTCGCGACCATCAGGTCCCGGAAGCGCACGTCGAAGGGGCTCTCGAAGGCGTGCACCTCCTTCGTCAGCCGCGTGAAGCCGCGTCCATCGATGCGCGCCACCATGAACACCCCGGGCAGCACGCACAGGTCATGCGCGGTCTCGAACACGCGCATCTTCTGGTCGAGCTCATCGAACTTCACGTTGCCACTCCTCCACGGTGAAACCGTCCTGCGACAGCCGGACGAAGAACAGTGCGTCGAAGCCCTCTTCCGGGCTGGGGACCTGCAAGCGCTTGTAGGTGCCGAGCACGCCCACCAGCGGCACGCGCTGCTCCACCGGGCGCTGATCATTCCGAAGCAGCGCGTCCGCGACCTTCGACTGGAAGTAGAGCCCCACCACGCGGAAGCCGAACCCCTTCGCGGCGGCGATGTAGCGGGAGCGCTCCGCCACCGTGGGGTTGGTGTTGTCCACCACGAAGGGCTGCTTCGCCTCCAGGCACGCGCGCAGCAGCACCTTCTCCCGGTGCCGCGTCTTCAGCATGTCCAGGCTCAGGCGGACGTGCGTGGTGAAGAAGCGCTCCCGGTAGAAGCTGCTCTTCCCCGTCCCCTGGATGCCCGTGAAGATGACCGCTTCCATGCCGTCCCTCCCCTCCCGAGCCAACGCTCGCGGGACTCCGGGACGCTCAGGCGCGGGGAAACCGGACAGGCCCCCGGACGCTCACCCGCCGGGGCTCACGGCGCTGCCCGCGCGACATCGTCCCATCCTGAAGGTGGACCCGCCCGGGCTGGCTGTTGTATCCCCGGAGTGCCGGAGCGGTCCGGGTGAACGCCGGCCATCGCAGGCATGGATGGCGGGAGGAAAGTCCGGGCTCCACAGGGCAGGGTGCTGGCTAACGGCCAGTCGAGGCGACTCGCAGGAAAGTGCCACAGAAAACAGACCGCCTGTCCTCGCAAGGGGGCGGGTAAGGGTGAAACGGTGCGGTAAGAGCGCACCGCGTCCGGGGTGACCCGGACGGCACGGTAAACCCCACCTGGAGCAAGAGCCAATAGGAGCGCGTCCCCGAAAGGGGACAGGGATGGCCCGTCCCATGCGTTCGGGTTGCTCGCTGATGAGGTCCCTGGGCAACCAGGGCCCTAGATGAATGTTCGCCGCCCATCCCGAAAGGGGTGGGGACAGAACCCGGCTTACAGGGCCGCTCCGGTTTTTTTGCCCTGTCACCCGCCCACGGGGACCTGCGCCAGCAAGAGGCGGCCCCGGCCATCGTTGCGCACCGCCTCCGGGTTGGTGATGGGCAGCCGGGCGTCGTTGCGCGGCTCCCACAGCCCCATCCACACGTTGATGGCGCGCGGCGAGGCGCCCGGCGGCAGGGCGATGACGAACTCGTCCTTCACCGTCTCCCCCACCTTCCACTGCGTCGTGGGGTACATGCCGCCCGCGGGCTTGTGGTCCACGTTCATGCGCTCCATGCGCCCGTCCGCGTCCTCCAGGTGCACGAAGACGAGGTAGTCCTCCTCCAGGGGCTGGAGCACCTTGAAGAAGACGGTGACGCGCGCCTGGTCCCCGGCGGGGATGCGGCCCGGCTGCACCGACGCGCCCACCACCTCCACCTTGCCGCCCAGGTTGGCGCCGCTGCGGATGGCCAGGGGGGGCACCTGGGCGACGGTGGCCGCGCGGCGCTCCGCGGGGCTGGCCCCTCCGGGGGCCTCCACGATGCAGGCACTGGACGTGCCCAGGAGGACGGAAGCGGACAGCAGGACGTTCAGGGGCGGAAGGCGCATGACGGAGGGCCGTTCTACCCGGCCACGGGCGCTGCATCCAACTGCGCGTTGGTGTATGCGGAGCGGCGATGAAGACCCCGACCTCCCTCGACGCACTCCTGGCGCAGGTGCCCCCCGCCCCCTCCCCCGCCCCCACTCCCGGCGGCGGGACGACGCAGCCGGGCACGGGGACCCCGCCGGACACCGGGCTCAGCGGCGGCGAGGTGGTGGGCATTGGCGGCGCCGTCCTGGCCGTCATCCTCGCGCTCGTCGGGGCGCGGAGGCTCTTCGGCAAGAAGCGCGTGCCGGAAGCGCCCCGGAAGCCGGAGGTGGAGGCGCCCCAGCTGCCCGCGGAGCGCCCCGAGCTGCGCGTGGAGCTGCCGCCCAACGAGGCGGAGCTGGCCCGGCGCCGCGAGCTGGACGACGCCCACGCGCGCATGGACGAGCTGCGCCGCGAGCGCGAGACGGCCTCCTTCGCCGCCCACGCCGCCAAGGACCCGGCGGAGAAGGCCCGCCTGGAGGCGCAGGTCCGCGCCCTCAAGGAGAAGGAAGAAGAGGCCAAGCGCGTCGAGTACCGCGCCAAGAAGGCCGTCGACGACGAGACGCGCGAGCGCCGCAAGCGGGAGCAGGTGGAGGCCGTGCGCCTGCGCGAGGAGGCCCTTGCCCAGGAGGCCGCCCGGGCGGAGGCCGCCCGTCAGGCGGAGGCCGCCGCGGCGCGCGCCAAGGTGGAGGCGGAGGGTGGCCGCACCCTGGCGCAGGGGCTGGACCGCACGCGCAACCAGGGCTTCATGGCGCGGCTCAACGGCCTGTTCGGCGGCCAGCGCACCATGGACGAGTCCGTCCTGTCGGAGCTGGAGGAGATCCTCTTCACCGCCGACATCGGCGTGCGCACCGCGGACCACCTGGTGGAGGTGGCGCGCGAGAAGCTCAAGCGCAACGAGCTGAAGGACCCGGAGCGCATCAAGGGCGCCATCCGCGACGAGGTGGCGCGCATGGTGGACCTGCCGGTGCCGCGCTCGCTGGAGGGCGGAGGCCCACCGCACGTGGTGATGGTGGTGGGCGTCAACGGCGCCGGGAAGACGACGACCATCGGCAAGCTGGCCGCGCAGCTCACCGGCCAGGGCAAGAAGGTGGTGCTCGCCGCGGGCGACACGTTCCGCGCCGCCGCCACGGAGCAGTTGGACGTGTGGGCCGGCCGCGCCAACGCCCAGCTGGTGACGGGGCCGGAGGGCGGCGACCCCAGCTCCGTCATCTTCGACGCGGTGAAGAAGGCGAAGGAGGAAGGCGCCGACGTCATCATCGCGGACACCGCGGGCCGGCTGCACACCAAGGCCCCGCTCATGGAGGAGCTCAAGAAGGTCAAGCGCGTGATGGACAAGGCGCTGCCCGGCGCGCCCCATGAAATCCTGCTCGTGCTGGACTCCACCAACGGCCAGAACGCCATCCAGCAGGCCAAGCAGTTCCACGAGGCCGTGGGCGTCAGCGCCATCGCGCTCACCAAGCTGGACGGCACCGCCAAGGGCGGCGTCATCATCGGCATCTGCGACGAACTGAAGCTGCCCGTGGTCTGGGTGGGCGTGGGCGAGAAGGTCGCCGACCTGCGCCGCTTCGAGCCGCGCGAGTTCGTGAAGGCGCTGTTCGACTGACGCGCCCCTACTGCCCCATGAGCTGGGGCAAGAGCTGCTCCAGCAGTTCCTGCGTCTGGGCGTCCATCTTCACGCCGCCCATGCCCATGCCGCCGCCCAGGGCCTCCATCAGCCCCTGGAGGTCCGCCGCGCCCAGGTCCTCGTCGCCGTGGGCCTCCTCCCACCAGCGCGTGCGCAGGTGTCCCAGCGCCTTCGCGTTCGCGGGGCTCGCCTTCGCCAGCTCCTGCGTGAAGCACGCCTTGCACGCCCACTTGAAGCGGTACGTGTCCACGTACGCGCGCAGGGCCTTGAAGAAGGCGGTGTCCCCCACCAGCTTGCGCGACGCGTGGTGCAGCAGCGGCGCCTTGCCGTACACGAGCGCGCCGTACTCCAGCTCGCCGCCGTCGAAGTCGCCCGTGGGCCGGTCCGCGCGGCCGTCCCTGCCGCCGGACATCCGGAAGAACTGGTAGGGCATCACCAGCGCCTCGTTGCGCAGGGACTCGGCGGCCTCCGGGCCATGGGCCCACTCCATGTAGAGGAGCGCCGCGTACTGGGCCAGCGACTCGTCCACCACCGGGTCGTGGATGGGGTCGGAGCCCACGAGCCCCGCGAAGTACTGGTGCGCCACCTCGTGGGCGACGGTGAACTCCAGCGTGCGCTCCAGCGACTCGCCCACCTGCGCCCCCACCTGTGCCAGCAGGCTCGCGCCCTGCGCGTCCAGCAGCTCCTGGAAGGCCTCCATGCCGGGCATGCCCGCCAGCATCTTCAGGGGGTCCTGCTTCGCGCGGTAGAGCGACGTGCCCACCGTCACCAGGCCCGGGAACTCCATGCCGCCCGCGCCCCCGCTCAAGGGCGCCTGCACCACGCGGAAGTGGGTGTAGGGCAGCGGGCCCAGCCGCTTCTCGAACTCCGTCAGGGCCTGCGACGCGTACTTGAGCACGCGCTTGCCCGTGGCCGCGTCCTGCGCGGCGAAGTGGCTCTCCACCGTGACGCCGTTCACCGTGGAGGTCGCGGACTGGTAGCCGCGCGTCACCAGTACCGGGAAGTCGCGCACCGCCGCCGCCGCGAAGCTGTAGCGCACCCGGCCGTCGCGCTCGGGCACCTCGCCCAGGGGCGTTCCGGTGGCGTGCGCCGCCCAGCCCGCCGGCACGGTGAGCGTGGCCAGCACGTGCGCGGGCTCGTACAGCGCCAGGTCCCCCATGCCCTGCGGACCGGCCCACGGCTGGCCCTGGTCATCCACCGGAGGCACCTGCGGCACCACGCCCACCAGGCTCACCACGTCCGCCGTGGCGGAGAAGGCCCCGTGGTCCTCCGCGCCGCCCTTCCCTCCGCCGCCCAGGAGCCCGCCCGCGCCCATGAGCGACTCCGCGCCTGGCGCCGCTTTGGGCACCGTGCCCTTCACCGCGACCTCCAGCGACACCGTGCCGCCAGGGGCCACGGGCGGCTCCACGGCGATGCGCTGCAGCGTGGGCTCCGGCCCCAGCTCCAGCGCCACGGCCTTGCCGTTGAGCTTCGCGCCGGACAGCGTCACCTGGCGGGAGCGGGTGTTGGGCGTCAGCCGCAGGTACAGCTCCGTCAGCGGACGGGGGCCCTTCGCCACCCACTGCACCTGCACCTTGCCCGAGACGCGCCGCTCCTTCGGCTCCACCTCCAGCTGCACGCGGTAGAGCGGCACGGACTCCAGCGGCCCCAGCGCCCGCGCGGCCCGGTCCCGCTCCGCCGGCTTCAGGTGCTGGAGGCACAGCTGGACCTCTGGCGCCACGCTGGTCGCGCCCGGGACGGCGGGCGCGGCGGGAGGGGCCGCGGAGGCAGGGCCTGAGAGCAGCGCGCACAGCAGCCACCAGCCGGGGAGGGTCCGCATGGGGGGCATGCTAATTGACCCCGTCCAGGGCCGCTCGCTACAAGCCTTTGGGTGCGCCACTCGCGAACGTTGACCCTCTCCGCCGCCGCGCTGAGCCTCCTGGCCTGCGCGAAGCAGGTTCCGCCGTCCACCGCCGCCGCGCCGTCCAAGCCGCGCTCGGTCCAGTTGCTGACCGCCACGCCGGAGCGCGAGACGGGGCGCCTGGAGCAGCGGCGCGAGGACGTGGAGGTGGACACGCGCGAGGGCGAGCGCACGCCGCGCGTCGTCGCCACCGCGGAGACGCCGTCACTGCGGCTGGACGGCGCCCAGGCCCGCCTGTGCGGAGACGCGGACTGCACGCAGGGCTTCGCCGTGGACAACTTCCTGCTGCTGGAGGTGCTGGACGCGAAGGGCAAGGTGTCGCGCCGCGCCGCCGTGGGCTTCACGGACAGCGTCTTCATTGGCAACGAGCAGGTGGACAACGTGGGCCGGCGCGCCTTCAGCTTCGAGCCCAACGAGGTGGACGTCACGGCGCTGTTGCCGGAGTCCGAGCCCTTCCGCGTCCGCGCCACCGCGCTGGACTACTGGGGCGTGGGCCGCGTGACGAACGTCTTCCTGCGCCTGGAGCCGGGCGCGGGCCGCGCCGAGGACGACCTGCGAGGCCACTGAGGGGCCCCGAGGTCCGAAGGGCGGACGCGCACGTCCGCCCCAGACAGCGTCAGAAGCGCATGCCGGGCGCGGGCATCACCGGGCGCAGGCCCGAGAACCCGATGGAGCCGTCGCACTCCCCGCCGCACACCTGGCCCGGGGTGAGCTCCGCGGGGCTCTTGGTCACCGCGTAGGCCCCGGCGCCCGCCGCGGCGGCCACCACGCCCACGCCCACCCAGACGTACCACTTCTGGTACCAGGCCTTGCTGGTGCTCTCCTTCACCTCCGGCGGCTGCTCGGTGCCCAGCGCCAGCCCCGGCTGCTCCACCGGCTGCGAGGGCTTCGAGGGCTCCAGCACCGTCGAGCGCGGCGTGTCGTCCGGCTGGGACACCGGCGTCGTCGCGGACGCCACCGGCTCCTGGGACGGGCGCAGGCGCCCCTCCACGACGTAGAGCTGGCCGGCGCGCACGTTGATGTTCTTCACGTCCTTGAGCCCCGCGGGCCCGCGGAACTCGATTTCGTGCTGCCCCTGGGCCAGGGGGTGGTTCTCCACGGGGGTGGGGCCCACGCGCGCCCCGTCCACGTACACGGTGACGCGGGGCACGTCCGCGCGCAGGGTGGCGAAGCCCGTCGCCGCGTCCAGCGCCAGCGTCAGCTCCGCCGACTGGCCCGGCGCCAGCGTCACCTGCTGGTTGAAGTCCGAGTAGTTCTGACGGCGGGCGACGACGGTGTGATCTCCCGGCGTCAGCTCCAGCGGCGTCTGCGGGTTCACCTCCTGACCGTCCACCGTCACCTTCGCGCCGCGCGCGTTGCTGCCCAGCTTGAGCACGAGCGTGGCCTTGGCCGGCGCCGCGTCCTCGGCGGTGGCCGTCGCGGCGCCCTTGCCCGCCTTGCCCTTGCGCGTGGTGACCTTCTTGTCCTTGGGCGGCGTCTTCTTCTTCGCCGTCGCCTTCGGCGGCTTCGCGGTCTTGGGCTTGCCCTTGGGCTTCGAGGGCTTCGTCTCCTCCGAGGGGCCGAGGAGATCATCAATGTCCTGGGCGAACGCGGCGGAGGGCAGCGCCAGGGCGGCGACGAGCGACAGGATGGCGAAGCGGCGAAGACTCATGTCGGACCGAAGGTTAGAGAGTCATCCCAGGGGAAGCAAACACCGTCCCACCCGGCCGTCCGTTGGGAGAATATCCGCGCCCCATGCACCGCGCCCTCGTCACCCTCCCCCTTGGCCTCTGTGTCCTCTCGCTCGCGGCCTGTCCGGGCAAGGCCCCACCCCGGGTGGAGACCGCCACGGCCTCCCGGCCGCCGCCCATCCACGTGCCGCCCGGCTGTGAGAAGGACCAGTCCGGCGACTACCACCACGCGCAGAACCCGGCCTTCCGCTACCTGGGCCAGGACGACGGCCGCACGCTGTCGCTCGCGGTGGTGCGCGCCTGGGCGGACGGCGGCGTGGAGTCCCCGGACGCGGGCTCGGTGGGCATCATCCTCACCCGCACGCCGGAGGGCTTCGTGGGGGAGACGCGCGCCACCGGCTTCAGCGCCTCCGGGACGCCCTGCCCCGTCACCTTCCCCACGGAGGCGGTGGCCTGCACCGACGCCGGCCTCACGCTGAGGGCCGCGTCCAGCACCTCCATCGACGAGGGCTGCCGCACCGCGACCGCCGGCCCCGCCCCGGTGCGCCAGGAGCAGGTGCTGCTGCGCGGCGCGCCCGACGCGGGCCTGTAGCCTCCCGGGCGAAAAGCACCGCGCCGCCCTCCCCGCCCGGAAATTCCAGGTGGGAAGCGGCGGCGCGAGGTCCGGCGCGGATGCGGTGGGGCGGCTCAGGCCGCCTGACGCGGCTGCTCCTCGGAGGCCGGCACGGCGGGGGCGGCGTCCGGCGCCTTCACCCGGCCCGCCAGGCCCTGCAGCAGGCTGGACACGCCCACATAGAGGAAGCCCGCCAGGAACAGGATGATGAAGGGCACCGACGTGTAGATGCGCGAGTCGATGGCGAACCACAGCGCCCCGGTGAAGTAGGCGGCGAAGAGCAGCTCCACCACCGGCATCAGCGTCTTGCTGCCCCGGTAGCTCTTCTTCACGGCCTTGACGCTCTTGCCCTCGGCGCCCGTCTTCGGCGTGCGCGCGAAGCCCGACTGCTGGTTGAGCAGCGCCTCGCCCACGGCCTTCGCGTTGTTGATGGCCAGGCCGATGCCCAGGCTCATCAGGAAGGGCAGGTACTTGAAGCGCTCCCAGCCCTTCACGCCGCGCTCGCGCTGGGCGGCCACGTAGAAGACGCAGACGCTGGCCGTCGCGGTGATGAAGAAGGGCAGGTCCAGGAACAGCGTGCCGTACAGGCCGTGCTGGAAGCGCACCACCATGCTGATGGGCATCAGCACGGACAGGAGCACCATCAACAGGTAGGCCATGTTGTTGGTGAGGTGGAAGAAGGCCTCGCGCTTCACCAGCAGCGGCAGGTCGCTCTTGAGGATGGTGGGGAGCAGCTTCTTCGCCGTCTGGATGGAGCCCTTGGCCCAGCGGTGCTGCTGGCTCTTGAAGGCGTTCATGTCCACCGGCACCTCCGCCGGGGAGATGACCTCCGGCAGGAAGATGAACTGCCAGCCCTTCAGCTGGGCGCGGTAGGACAGGTCCAGGTCCTCCGTGAGCGTGTCGTGCTGCCAGCCGCCCGCGTCGGAGATGGTGCCGCGGCGCCAGATGCCCGCGGTGCCGTTGAAGTTGAAGAAGCAGCCGGCGCGGTTGCGCGCGGTGTGCTCGATGATGAAGTGCCCGTCCAGGAAGATGCTCTGCGCCTGCGTGAGGATGGAGAACTCACGGTTCAGGTGGCCCCAGCGCACCTGCACCATGCCCACCTTCGCGTCCGCGAAGAAGGGCACCGTGCGCATCAGGAAGTCGGGGCTGGGGACGAAGTCCGCGTCGAACACCGCCACGTACTCGCCGGTGGCCAGCTTGAGGCCGTTCTCCAGCGCGCCCGCCTTGAAGCCCTGGCGGTTGACGCGGTGGATGTAGACGATGTCGTGGCCCTTCTGGCGGTGGCGCTCCACGCACGCGCGCGCGATGGCGCACGTCTCGTCCGTGGAGTCGTCCAGCACCTGGATCTCCAGCAGCTCGCGCGGGTAGTCGATGCGGCACACCGACTCCACCAGCCGCTCCACCACGTACATCTCGTTGAAGATGGGCAGCTGGATTGTTACCCGTGGCAGCGCCGGGAGCGTGCCGTTGGGCGTCGGCAGCTTGAACTTGTGGCGGTAGTACAAGAACGCCATGCGGTAGCGGTGGGAGCCATAGACGCCCAGCACGCTCAGCAGGCTGAAGTAGACTGCCAGGAAGATGATCTCGACGGTGGTCATCGGTGACGCTCAGCCCCTCCCGCTGGCACTGGCGCCAGCGGTCCTACCAGACGTGGCGGCATGCCGACCGACCGCTCACGCTGACCGCCGCCTGTGGGTCTGCTGAGCCCCGCCCCGTATGTGCCCGAAAAGACAGGGCTTTGACCTTCCGGCTACTGATCGCCGGCGGACAATAGGGAGCGACCCGGGTCGTGTCAAACTATTCCCCGGATTCGAGAGGCCTTGCAGGACGGTTTTGACGCAGGATGTTACCCCCCTCTTCCCTGCGTCCAGTGGCTGCTGGGACGACGTCCCGGGTGCTCCGGGCGCCGCAGGACCTAGCGGGCGATTCGCAGGGGCACGGGCGCGGCGGGGACGCCCTCGGCGACGTGGGACTCGTCGCGGGTGGCGCGGTCGAGCACGCCCTGCACCAGCGCCGGGAAGTCCAGGCCGGCGCGGGCGGCGATCTTCGGCAGGAGGCTGGTGGGGGTGAAGCCCGGCAGGGTGTTCACCTCCAGCACCACGTCGTTCTCCGTGTCCGAGCAGAGCAGGTCCACGCGGCCGTAGCCCCGGCAGCCCAGGGCGCGGTACGCCGCGAGCGCGAGCGTCTCCACGTTGACGCGGCGGGTGTCGGACAGGCGGGGCGGGAGGAAGTACTGGGCGCCGCCGTTCTTGTACTTGGCGTCGTAGTCGAAGCCCTCGCGCGGGAAGGCCACCTCGCAGCTGCCCAGCACGCTGTCGCCCAGGATGCCCACCGTCACCTCCTGGCCCTTCACGAAGCGCTCCACCAGGGCCTCGCCGCCGAAGCGGCACGCCTGGGCCACCGCGGGCACCAGCGCCCCGGCGTCGTGCACCACGGACAGGCCCACGGAGGAGCCGCCCTTCGCGGGCTTCACCACGCAGGGAAAGCCGCTGTCGCCGTGCAGCTCCAGCGCGCGCTCCGCGTCCTCGCGGCCCACCCGGTAGCCCCGGGGCGTGGCCAGGTTGTGCAGCTGGAAGAGCTTCTTCGCCATGGGCTTGTCCATGGCCAGCGCGGAGGCCAGCACGCCGGAGCCGGTGTACGGAATCTCCAGCAGCTCCAGCAGGCCCTGCACGCGGCCGTCCTCGCCCATGCGGCCGTGCAGCGCGAGGAAGGCCACCTCGATGTCGGCCGCGCGCAGCGCCCGGTCCAGGCCCGGGCCCGCGAAGACGCGGGTGACGGTGTGCCCCAGGGTCTCCAGGGCCGCCACCACGGCCTCCCCCGTCTTGAGCGAAATCTCCCGCTCCTCGCCCCACCCGCCCATCAGCACTCCCACGCGCTTGCCCATGTCGTTGATGCCTCCTTGGGCCCGCCTCAGAGCACGGATGATGCCACGCACCGGCCGTGGTCCCCGGCGCGGACGTCGCGTGCAAGTGACTGGAATGACAGGGGTTTCGCGCTGGCGCCCGAGGGCAGGCAGCCGTGTCCGCGGGGACACGGCGCGGCCCGGCGGCCACGTGCGGGAGTGTTTACAGGGCGCCGCGCCCCGGGCCCCGGGAGACAGGGGCCTCAAGGCGCGGCGGTGGAACCGGCCTGGGGACCTCAGCCCCCGTCGCGGGTGCCGAGGCCGGCGTCGGGCGACAGACCGCCATCCGTGAGGCCGGCGTCCGCGCCGTCACCGGCGTCGGTGGCGCCGGCGTCGGACGTGCCCGCGTCGCTGGTGCCGGCGTCGGTGGTGCCGGCGTCACCGGCCGGGGTGCCGTCGTCGGAGACGCAGACCTCGTCGCGGCAGACGTAGCCCTCCAGGCACTGGCCGCGGTCACACGGCTGCCCCTCGGGGTCGAAGTCGACGAGCAGGCTGCAGGCGGACAGTCCCAGGACCAGGGCCGAGGGAACGATGAGCGATGAAAGGCGGCGCATGGCTAGTAGTTCCGGAGATCGTCTTCGTCGAGCTTGGGACGCTTCTTCTCTTCCTCGCGCTTGCGCCGGGCGTCTTCCTCCGCCTTGCGCTTCGCCTCCTCGTCCGCCTTGCGCTTCGCCTCTTCCTCCTGCTTGCGCCGCGCCTCCTCGTCCTTCTTGCGCTGCTCCTCCTCGCGCTTGAGGCGGGCCGCCTCTTCACGCTGGCGCCGGGCCTCGGCCTCGCGCTCCTTGCGCGTCATCTTCTTCGCGGGCGGAGGGGGCGGGGCCTGCGGGGGCGGCTCGAAGGCGGCCGGCGGGGGCGTGTTCGCCGGGGCCGGCTCGGGGGCCGGCGGCGTGGACGTGGCGTTCGCCTTGGGGGCGGGCTCCGTCTTGGCGGGGGGCGGAGGCGGCGGCATGGGCAGCGCCTCCTTCATGGGCTTCTCTTCACGGGCCGGCGCGGCGCGCTCGGAGGGCGTGCTCGCGGGGGCGCTGGACGACGAGCCCCCACCCTTCTTGTAGAACGCCAGGTAGCTGCCGGCGCCCGCCGACACCAGGCCCGCCAGCACGCCGATGTCCGCCACCAGTGCGTACGTCTTGCCGGTGCTCTTCAGGTCCTCCGCGCGCGTGCTGCCCTGCGGCGCGGTCTTGAACGCGTCCGACTTGGAGGAGGCCTCCAGGCCGAAGTAGATGCCGCCCGCCAGGAGCGCCACGCCCGTGGCCAGCAGCACGTAGCCCGCGGTGCGGCGGCTCACGCCCCCGCCGCTGGCGAAGTGCTTCACCGGCTTGCCGTCGACGCGCGCCGCGTCCTGGGCGACGAGCCCCGTCAGGAGCGCTTCCGAGCCCGTGGCCATCGCGTCGCCGCGCGGCACCTGGCCCAGGGCGTACGCCTGGTTGTGGCCATCCGCCACGTCCATGCGCAGGCCGGTGACGCTCAAGGGCGCGTTGCCAGGGCCGCCGCGCACCACCAGCGCCAGCACCTGCGGCACGCCCGCGAGCGCGCCCAGCTCCTGCAGCGCCTTGTCGCGCTCGTCATCGTCGGGGTTCTTCGCGATGCGCTCCACGAGCGCGGCGTAGCGCTGCTGCACCGGCAGCTTCGTGAGCGTGAAGGAGGACTCGCCCTCGCGCGCCCGGCCTTCCGTCACCGCGTAGCCCGGCGCCACCAGCGTCACGTAGTGGTCCGCGCGCGTCAGGCCGGTGAGCGACAGCGGGGACACGCCCCGGTAGGTCCCGTCCACGAACACCTGCGCGACGACGGGCTGCGTGCGCACCGACAGGGTCGCCTGCGCGCCCTCCAGTTGCGCCTTGCGCTCCTTCTCCACGAACGCCACTTCTTCCGGGGGGAAGTAGTTGGGGTTGAACGTCGCGCGCGGATCCACCGCGAGCACGCCACGCATCTCCAGCTCCGCGGCCTTGTTCTCCCCGTTGGCCACCTGCGTCGCGGCCTTCATCACCCGCGCGCGGCTCAAGAGCGGGAACGCGCGCGACAGGTCCGCCTGCTCGTAGTCCTTCACGGCCTTGTCGAAGCTCTGGAGCGCCTTCACGGTGTCCAGCTCGTCGTACGCCTTCGCGCCGTCCTTGAACGCGGCGTTGCCCTCCACCGCCTTCGCCTGGCGCGCGCTCGCGCCCTGGGCGTCCAGCGCGTCCGTCAGGCGCACCAGCTCCAGGCGCCCGGAGCGGGCCACGGCCTGCTCGGCCCAGTGCGCCAGCGCCAGCGCCTCCCCCTCCAGCGAGGCATCCACGGGAATGGCCACCACCGCCACGCGGGGGCCCGCCGCCGCCGGCAGCGTTCGCGGCATCAGCCGCAGCGATACGTGTTGCTGCTGCGCGGCGGCGGGGCCCACGGCCAGCATTCCCACCAGCCAGCCACTGAGCGTCGCGTGCAGCGCGCGATTGAAAGGACGTCGCATCCGGTCTCCCTCGTTGCTGTGCGCATTACACGCACTGCGAGGCGGAACGCCACCTCGAAAGGGGGTTTCAGCGACCCGCGGTGCTCCCGGAGGACCGGGACGCGGGTCCTGCCGCCAACCCATGGAGATAGTTGAGCGCCACCTTGAGCTGTGGATCCGCGAGCTTCGCCGTCACCGCCCAGTCCTTCAGGTTCGCGGGCAGGGTGCGCGGCGGCGCGGCGACCTCCGACGTCGCCTGCGAGGGCTCCGCCTTGAAGTGGCGCCGCAGGTCCTTCTCCCGGGGCGCGTCGCTTCCCGTCTTCCCGGAGGAATCCTCCGGCACGAGAAAGTCCGGGGTGATGCCCTTCTCCTGGATGCTGCGGCCCTTGGGCGTGTAGTAGCGCGCGATGGTGAGCTTCAGGCCGGAGCCGTCCTCCAGCTCGATGATGGTCTGCACGCTGCCCTTGCCGAAGGTCTGCGTGCCCATGATGACCGCGCGGCCGTGGTCCTGGAGCGCGCCGGCGACGATTTCGGACGCGGAGGCGCTGCCCGCGTTGACCAGCACCACCAGCGGGTAGTCCTTCTCCGTGTCGCGGTCGCGGCTCTTCTCCTCGGAGGCGTTGCGGCCGTCGCGCCCGCGCGTGGACACGATGGGCAGGTTGCCCGGCAGGAAGCGGTCGCTCATGGCCACGGCCTGATCCAACAGGCCGCCGGGGTTGTTGCGCAGGTCCAGCACCACGCCGTCCAGCTCCCTGCCGCCGTTGAGCGCGCGCAGCCGGTCCAGCTCCTTCTTCAGCGACACGTCCGTGCGGTCCTGGAAGTTCTTCACCTTCACGTGACCGATGCCGTCGTAGAGCGCGCCCTCCACGGACACGATGCGGATGTGGTCGCGCAGGATGGCCAGCTCCCGGGGGGCGTTGAAGCCCGCGCGCATGAGCGTGAGCAGCACGCGGCCGCCCGCGGGCCCGCGCATCTTCTGGAGCGCGCGGCCCAGGTCCATGCCCTGGGTGCTCTCCCCGTCGATGGCGAGCAGCTCGTCCCCGGCCTTGATGCCGGCGCGCGCGGCGGGCGTGTCGTCGATGGGCGCCACCACCACCAGCCGGTCGCCCTTGCGCGCGATTTCGATGCCCAGGCCGCCGAACTCGCCGGACGTGTCGATCTTCATCTCCCGGAAGAGCTCCGGGGGCATGTAGACGGTGTGCGGATCCAGCGTGTCGAGCATCCCCTGGATGGCGCCCTGGATGAGCGTCTTCCGGTCCACGGGCTCCACGTAGTTGTTCTCCACGTAGGAGAGCACCCGCGCGAACAGCTCCAGCTGGCGGTACGCGGACTCCTCCCGGCCGGCCGCGCCCGCGGGCTTCTGCGCGAACGCGGGCCCGCTCCACAGGAGGAGCGCGGCGAGTCCCATGCGCCACGGCTTCGGGAAACGGGTCACGGGAGCGCGTCCTTGGGGGTCGGGTGAGAGGGGCCGTCGCAAGTCCCCCGAGTCTACACCCGGCCCGCCGGACGATTCCCGCCCTTAGAGGCCCGCCCGGTCCGCGAAGCCCACCAGGTGGGACACGAACGCGTCCGGCCGCTCCATCTGCGGCACGTGGCCAAAGCCCTCCACCACGTGCACCTCCGCCTGGGCGGGCAGGTGCTGCCGGTACCAGGCCAATATCTCCGGGGGCAGGAGCCGCTCGCTGCCGCCCCAGAGGAAGAGCACCGGCATCTTCAAGTCCCGCACCGCCTGGGGCGCGATGCTCGCCTGCGTCGCGAGCGCATCCGCCGCGAGCGCCTGCACCGTGGGCGTCGTGTAGAACTTGCGCAGCTCCGACGCGAGCAGCATCGCCGCCCACGGCGGACGGTGGAAGAGGCGCTTCGTCAGGGCGCGCACGTCCGCGTTCGACTTCACCGCGAAGTGGCCCAGGAGCGCCGCCAGCGCGTCCGGCGTCAGCTCCGCGCCCGCGGGAGCCACCAGCGCGAGCGCCTTCACCAGGGCCGGATGCTCGGAGGCCAGGTTGACGGCCATGGCCCCGCCCAGCGAGTTGCCCACCACGACGGCGGGCGTCTTCACCACGTCGCGGAAGTAGGCGCGCAGCACGTCGAACTGGTTCGACACGCAGGTGGGGCCGCCGCAGTACTCGCCGGAGAAGCCGTGGCCCGGCAGGTCCGGCGCGAGCACGCGGGAGAAGCGCTTCGACAGCCCGAAGAACGTGCGCCCGAAGCCGTTGGCGGAGCCGCCCAGCCCGTGCACCAGTACCACCGGCGGGCCCTTGCCCTGCCCCTCCAGCGCGTAGTGGTGCACCGCCTGACCGCCGACAGTCACCGTCTCCGACACCACGCCACGCGCCACCAGCACACGGCGCATCGCCTTCTGCATCCCACCCATCAGGTCCACGCGCGGGGCTCCTTCCTCACCAACGACCGCTGCCCTGCACCTTTTAATGCCTCCGCGTCTTGGACGCAGCGCATCAAAGCAGACAGAGTCAGGGCGTCCCGGCGGCGGCGGTGGCGGGCGCCAGCCAGGGCGCCGGGTCGACGGCCTGCCCGGCGCGGCGGACCTCGAAGTAGAGGTAGGCGCCCTTGAGGGAGCCGGTGTCGCCCACCTCCCCCACCACGTCGCCCGGGGCCACGCGGGCGCCCACGGCGACGGCGATGGTGGAGAGGTGGGCCACCAGGGTGTGGAAGTCATCGCCGTGGTCGACGATGAGCAGGTTGCCGTAGCCGCGCAGCCAGCCCGCGTAGACGACGGTGCCCTCGGCGACGGCATGCACCGGGGTGCCCGCGGCGGCGCGGATGTCCACGCCCTTCTGCACGGTGACGGTGTTGAAGCGCGGGTTCACCACGCGGCCGAAGCCCACCTCCACGATGCCCGCCACGGGCCGGGGCAGCTTGCCCTTCAGCGCGCCGAAGCCGCTCGTCGCGGGGGCTTCATGCAGGTCCGCCAGCATGCGGGTGAGCTCCGCGTCCGCGCCCTCCAGCTCGCGCACGGCACGCTTCGCCAGCTCCGCCTCGCCAGCCAGCTTCCCGACGACCTCCTCCAGCGCCTCCTGCTGGGCCTGGGCCTGCTTCGACTGTTGCTGGAGGAAGGCCACGCGCTGCGACAGCGAGGTGTGCAGCCGCTTCAGCTCCAGCGTCGCCTGGCGCTGGAGGGTCGCCACGTGCTGCACGGTGCGCAGCAGTTCCAGGTCGCCCGCCATGCTGGCCTCCAGCGCGCGGGCCCGCCACATGAGCGCGGCGAAGTCGTCCGCGGACAGCAGGACCTCCAGCGGCCGGCGGCGCTGGAGCCGGTACAGGGTGCGCAGGCGCGGGGACAGCCGGCGAAGCTGGGCGCGCAGGGCTTCGCGCAGCACGGCCTCCTCACGCTCGGCGAGCGCCACGCGGCGGCGGAAGAGGTTCAGGTCTCCTTCCAGCGCGCGCACGCGGCGGCGGGAGAAGGCGGCCATGTCCTCCATCAGCTCCATGCCCTCCAGCACGGAGAGCTTCTTCGCCTCCACCAGCGCGAGCGTGGCGCGCTGCGCGGCCAGCTTCTCACGGATGGCCGCGCGCTCCGCCTCCTCGTCCTGCTGGGCGAGCGCGGCGGTCGCGCCCAGGAGCGCCATGAGCCAGACGAGCCGCCTCATACGCGCAGGAAGCGCCCCACCGCGACGAAGCTGCCGCCCAGGCCCAGGGCGCAGCCGGCCACCAGCAGCTCCACCGCGGTGCGCGTCTCCACCCACGGCGCGGCCACGCCCGGCCCCAGGAGGAACGCGAACAGCGACCCCAGCGTGGGCCCCAGCAGCCGGCCGAACAGCCACAGCCCGCCCACCGCCACCAGCGCGCCCAGCAGCCCCTGCAGCAGCCCCTCCAGGAGGAACGGCGCCTTCACGAAGCGGTCGGTGGCGCCCACCAGCTTCTGGATTTCAATCTCCTCGCGCCGCGAGTAGATGGCCAGTTGCAGCGTCGCCGCCACGATGACGACGGTCGTCCCCAGCACCACCACCAGCGCCACCAGCGCGCCGAAGCTCAGCGCGCGGGCGATGGCGGACAGCCGCTCCACCGCGGCCTCGCCGTAGTCCACGCCGGTGACTCCGGGCAGCGCGCGCAGCTCCTTCGCCAGGGCCGCCAGCGCCGCGGGAGACCGGCGCGCCTCCGGCACGCGCAGCTCCAGCGTCGCGGGCAGCGGGTTCTCCGGCAGCTCCGACAGCGCCTCGCCCAGGTCGCCCAGCTCCTGCTTGAGCCGCTTGAGCGCCGCTTCCGGCGGCACCACCGTCACCTCGCCGTGGGAGAGCTCCACCACGCGCGTGTGCACGCCGTGCACCTCGTCCTCGCCCAGCTGCGGCGCCAGGTAGAGCGTCACCTCCACCTCGCCGCCCAGCGACGCGAGCAGGTTGTCCACCACGTGCGACGCGCCGCGCGCCAGCCCCGCCGCGAACAGCGCGATGGCGATGGTGGAGACGGCGATGAAGTGCACGAAGGGCGCGTGCTTCAGCCCCCCGGCCGCCGAGCGCCAGAAGTAGGCCGCCTTCGACAGCACGCTCATACCAGCATCCGCCGCGCCGCCTTGACGCCGTCCTCGTCGGAGACGATGAGCCCGCGCTCCAGGCGCACCGTGCGCTTCTGGTAGCGCGACAGCAGCGTGGCGTCGTGCGTGGCCACCATCACCGTGGTGCCCCGGATGTTGATGTCCGTGAGCAGGTCCATGATTTCGACGGTGAGCGCCGGGTCCAGGTTGCCCGTGGGCTCGTCCGCCAGGAGGATGGTGGGATCATTCACGAGCGCGCGCGCGATGACGACGCGCTGCTGCTCTCCACCCGACAGCCGCAGGGGCAGCGAGTTCGCCTTGTGCTCCAGCCCCACCAGCTTGAGCATCCGGTGCACCTTCTCGCGGCCCTCCGCGCGGGGCACGCCCAGCACGTCCAGCGTGAAGCCCACGTTGTCCGCGACGCTGCGGTGGGGCAGCAGCTTGAAGTCCTGGAACACCACGCCGATGTTGCGGCGCAGGTACGGCACGGCCGACTCGCGGATGCGCGCGATGTTCTTGCCGCCCACCAGGATTTGACCCTTGGTGGCCTTCTCCCCGCAGAAGATGAGCTTGAGCAGCGTCGTCTTCCCCGCGCCGGACGGGCCGGTGAGGAAGACGAACTCGCCCTTCTCCACGTTCAGGTTGATGTCCTGCAACACCGGCGGATCGCCGGGATACGCCTTGTAGACGTGGAAGAACTGGATCATGACCGGAAGCGAGGGGCTGCCGGTGAGCGTACCACCGCCCCCAGGGCCCGCCCAGGAACGGGCCGGGCGCGGCTCCAGGTGCGGGGACTACGAGGGCTCGCCCTCGCTCGCCAGGTAGCTGAGGATGACCTCGTCCAGGCTCTTCTCGGAGATGAGGTCCTCTCCGAAGAGCGTCTCCACGCCCACCTCGTTGATGCGCGGCTTCTCCTTGAGGGCGCGCGCGGCGGCCACTTCCGGAGGCAGGTGCGAGCCGGAGGCGGCGGCGGGAGGCGGGGGCGGCGTGGGCGGACGCGGCTGCGCGGGCGCTTGCGGCGGCAGCTTCGGCTGCGCGGCCACTTCCGCGTCCGTGGCGAGCTGGCCGGGCTGGTACGAACGGACCGTGGACTCGTAGTTGTCGTACACGCCGTTGATGAGGTTGCGCAGCATCTCCTTGTGCTGCTCCTCCATCAACTCGCGCACGACCTCCGCCAGGTTCTCCGCGTTGAGGATGTCCGCGTAGGACGTCTTCTTCGACGCGAGGATGTTCCCGCCCACGAACAGGTGGGTGATGATGTGGGGGTTGTTGACGCCCGAGTCCTCGGTCTGGACGTGGTAGACCTTCCCCTTGTGCTTGATGTTGTGATTGAAGCCGGTGACGGCTTTTTCGAAGGTTTTCGCCATTGCCGAGGTCGGGCACCGTAGCAGCGGGGTCCAGGCTTCACAAGGCAAGCGTCACGCGCCCCTCGCCTCTTTTCGCGTGCCTGCCCGCTCCCGCGGGTGTGCGTCCGCCACCTTCCGCCACCCGCGGTGTACGGATCCGCACGCGCATACCAGCCTGGCGGGCATGGGGAGCTCTGTTGAAAAGCCGAAACAGGCTGGGGTACGTAAACCGTTCTGACGTTCGCGCCGTCAGTCCCTCCATCCCTTGCCCCGGGCGGAAATGCCGATGAAGAAGCCGAACACCATCGCGGAGAAGGTCCGCCTGCAGGACGCCCAGACGCTCGCGCAGGGGTACTCGCCCGCCATCCGCGCCATGGAGATCGCCTCCATCATCGCGTTCGTGGGCCTGGAGGGCGCGCTCGTCTACAAGCTCTGGAGCACCCACCACACCGGCCCGTGGCTTTTGACCCTGGCGGTGGTGCTGGGCTACCTGGCCGCGGACTTCGTGTCCGGCGTGGTCCACTGGATGGGTGACACGTGGGGCTCCACGGAGATGCCCATCCTGGGCAAGGCCTTCATCCGCCCCTTCCGCGAGCACCACGTCGACGAGAAGGCCATCACCCGCCACGACTTCGTGGAGACCAACGGCAACAACTGCCTGGTGTCGCTGCCCGTGGCGGCGCTCGCGGTGGCGGTGCCGCTCAACGGCCCGGGCTGGGTGTTCCTGGCCGCGTTCCTGGGCGCGATGATCTTCTGGGTGATGGCGACCAACCAGTTCCACAAGTGGTCGCACCTGGACCAGCCGCCCGCGCTCATCAACTTCCTGCAGCGCGTGCACCTCATCCTGCCGCCGGACCACCACCGCGTGCACCACACCGCGCCCTTCAACCAGTACTACTGCATCACCGTGGGCTGGATGAACCGGCCGCTGAAGCTGATCCGCTTCTTCCCGCTGATGGAGCGGCTCATCACCTGGGCCACCGGCCAGCTGCCGCGCCAGGACGACATCGGCACGGAGGCCGCCGAGGCGCTCGTCGCCGTGGACGACGCGCAGCCGCTGCCCGTGCTCCAGGCGGCCAAGGAGCTGCTCCAGGCCTCCGCCGAGGAGCCCGCTCCCGCCGTGTCCACCCGCCCCGTTCCGTAAGGGGCCGGGGCGGCAGTCCCGTCTAGAAGCGCAGGTCCACCTGCTCCGCGGAAGGGATGGGGCGCCCCAGGAAGCGGGCCCCCACCTCCACGAAGCGCTCCGGCACGTCGGTGACGAAGAAGGCGTGCTCCGGCGTGCCCACGGACTCCGGCGCCAGCAGGCCCTTCTGTCCCAGCAGCTCCGCCACCGCCTCCGCCGTGGCCTCCGCCGAGTCCACCAGCGACACGTGCGGCCCCACGACCTCGGCGATGACGCCCTTGAGCAGCGGGTAGTGGGTGCAGCCCAGCACCAGCGTGTCCACGCCGTCGCGCGCGAAGCCGGCCAGGTACTCGCGGGCCACCAGCAGCGGCACGTCGCCCGTGGTCCACCCCTCTTCCGCCAGGGGCACGAAGAGCGGGCACGCCGTGGCCTTCACCGCGACCCTCGGGTTGCCCGCCTCCAGCGCCCGCTGGTACGCGCCGGAGCGCACGGTGCCCGGCGTCCCGATGACGCCCACGCCGCCGCCCCGGGTGCGCTGGAGCGCCGTGCGGGCCCCGGGTTCAATCACGCCCAGCACCGGCACCGGCAGCGCGGCCTGGAGCGCGGGCAGCGCCGCGGCGGAGGCGGTGTTGCACGCCACCACCAGCAGCTTGATGCCGCGCTCCAGGAGGAACTCCGCGTTCTTCAGCGAGTAGCGCGTCACCACCTCGCCGGACTTGGTGCCGTAGGGCACCCGGGCGGTGTCCCCCAGGTAGAGCGTGCGCTCGTGGGGGAGCCGCGCCATGAGCGCCTTGAGGACCGTGAGGCCTCCGATGCCGGAGTCGAACACGCCGATGGGACCGTGGCTGTCTTGCCGCATGGGGGGAGTCCCTATCACGTTTGATGCCAACGCCCCCTGCCCCCGGAACGCACGAAGGGCCGGAAGCCTGGATGGCCTCCGACCCTTCCTTGCTCGCCGGTGCTGCCGGGACCGCGGCCTACTGGATGCGGTACAGCGGGGCGTAGATCGCGTCCTTCACGCCTGGGAAGTCATGGGCATAGACGCGGATGGGAGCCAGGTCGCTGCGCGACGAGTAGGCGCGGCCGCCCGTGCCCGAGGCCTTGAAGGAGACGAAGTACTCGCCGGGGCGCAGGAACTCGAAGATGGCCGGGGACTCGTTGCAGGCGAACCACTGGCCCTCATCGCCGTAGACCCACTCGCCCGTGTGGATGTCCTTGAAGTTGAGGCCCACCTCGCTCACGCCGGCCTGGGCGCAGCTGAGCGACACGCTGTCCTCGTAGAGCTTCCAGCCCACCGCGGCCCCGCCAATGACCCAGGTGTTCGCCGTGATGGAGGCCGGGATGCCGGCCTGAGAGGTGAAGCCGCCGCCGTAGTAGTAGACGGGGTTCTCGAAGGCGTCGACGGCGACGACCTCCAGGTAGTGCTGCCCGGGGGCCAGCTCCGGCGTCTCCACGTAGCGCCCTTCGCTGCCCTCCTTGCAGTTGAAGCGCCCCCACGCGCCGTCATCCACCCGGGCGTCCACGTAGGCGACCCCGGCCTGTCCGCAGGTGGGATAGCTCGTGCCCGCTTCCGTCGGGAACAGCCAGTTCACGTAGGCGTAGGACGTGGCGCCCGTGCGGCCCGTGGAGAAGTTGATGGGCACGGCCACGTTGCCGTCCACCGTGAAGTTGCCGCGGTACGAGTAGACCGCGACGCCGTCGTAGTCGACCGCCTCCGCGCTGAAGGAGTACGTGCCGGGCGCGAAGTCGTGCAGCACGATGCCGTCGAAGCCGTTCGCCGTGCAGGGATACTGGCCGTCGTTCTCCAGGATCTCGCCGTCGATGTAGATGTCCACGCCCCGGACGTCCCGCATCTGACCGCAGGTGGCGCCATCGAAGCTCCACGACATCCGGACGTCGCCGGGGTAGCGCGGGTGGTTGCTTTCGACGATGCAGCCGGTGAGTCCAGAGGAGAGGCAGAGGAATGCGGCGAGCGTTCTCGCGTTCATGGTGGGCATCCGTGTTTCGGGAAGTTGAGGTCGTCGGCCCGTAACAACCGTCCAGACGACCGACCCTGGGAATTATTCAGTGCCGTCCAAAGCAACCGGGCAGCGACGGCGGGTTTGACCCACCCGAGGACGGAATGTTACGCGCTGGACCCCATGATACCCCACCTGCCCCTGGCCTTTGGCGCCATGAACTACGTGGAGATCATCCGCGACGCGTCGTTCATCGAGCTCGCGGTGCTCCTGCTCCTCATGGCCGTCTCGGTCGCCTCCTGGGCCCTCATCGCCATGAAGGCCACCCAGCTGTCGCGCGCCCGCGCCCAGTCGCTCACCTTTCTCGACACCTTCTGGAAGGCGTCCCGGCTGGAGGCCATCTACCAGTCCGCCCAGAAGCTGGAGGGCTCGCCGCTGTCGAAGGTGTTCTGCGCGGGCTACGAGGAGCTGAGCAAGCTGGCGCAGACGGGTAACCAGGAGGGCGGCGGCGCCGAGGCCGCGATGAGCGCCAAGCTGGGCGGCATCGAGAACGTGGAGCGCGCGCTCAACCGCGCGGCCACGGCGCAGATCACCGAGCTGGAGAACCGCGTGTCCTTCCTGGGCACGGTGGGCGCCGCGTCGCCGTTCGTGGGCCTGTTCGGCACGGTGATTGGCATCCTGGGCGCGTTCAACAACATCGCCGAGCAGGGCAACGCGACGCTGGCCACGGTGGCCGCGCCGGTGGGCAACGCGCTCTTCGCCACGGCGGCGGGGCTGTTCGCGGCCATCCCGGCGGTGGTCGCGTACAACTCGTTCGTCAGCCGCATCAAGGTCTTCGACACGGAGATGTCCAACTTCTCCGCGGACTTCCTCAACATCATCAAGCGGCACTTCTTCCGCTAGGGGACCCGTCACATGGGCATGGGCGGAGGCAAGGGCGGCGGTGGCCGCACCACCATGAGCGAGATCAACGTCACGCCCATGGTGGACGTGATGCTGGTGCTGCTCATCATCTTCATGGTGACGGCGCCCCTCATCCAGCAGGGCGTGAAGGTGAACCTGCCGGAGACCAAGGCGGCCCCGGTGGAGGCGACGGAGAAGAAGGTCGTCCTCTCCATCGACGCGGGCAAGAAGGTCTACATCGGGGACGCGGAGGTGGCGCTGGAGGAGCTGGAGACGAAGCTCGCCGCCAACGCGAAGGCGCAGGCCGACAAGGAAGTGTATCTCCACGCGGACCGGGACGTGCCGTACGGCGTGGTGGTGGAGGTGATGGCCGCGGCCCAGCGCGCGGGCATCTCCAACGTGGGGATGATCACGGAACCGGCCACGGGCTCCAAGGCGTCCAACTCCGGCAAGGCCGCCCCCGCGTCCAGCGGCAAGGGCAAGCCCAAGGAGGCGAAGCGCTAGCCCATGAGCTCCGCGGTGACCCACAGCCTGCTGGTGAGCCGGCCCACGCGGCTGTCGCGCTTCCTCGTCGTCTCCGTCGTCGGGCACGTGGCGGTGCTGGCGGCGGCGCTCTTGTACGCGCGCTTCACGTCCGCGCCGAAGGTGGACCTGGACCAGAAGCCCATCAACGCGTCGCTGGTGCGCCTGGGCAAGCCGCGCGACCCCAAGCTCCTGCCGCGCAAGGAAGTGGCGCAGCCGCCGCCCAAGGAGGTCGTGGCGAAGCCCACGCCCACGCCTCCCGCGGACGCGCCCGCGCCCTCCCCCGCCGCGGTGGCGGTGCCCGGCGTGAAGCCCGCGCCGTCGCCCGCGCCCCAGAAGGGGGAAGCGAACGCGGAGGACCGGCGCAAGAAGCTGTTCGGCGCGTTCGACAAGTCCGCGAAGCCCAGCGAGCCGGAGGAGCTGGAGGGGGCCGAGGACGGCGACCCCGACGGTGACTCCGCGGTGGCGGAGGGCGAGCGGTACTACGGTCTTTTGAAGTCCCAGGTGCGCCGTCACTACAACGTGGCGGACACCATCCCCGACGCGGAGCGCCTGTATCTCAAGGCGCAGGTGGCCATGAAGCTGGGCCGCGCGGGCGAAGTGCTGGACGTGAGCCTGGCCAAGGCCAGCGGCAACGAGCTGTTCGACGCGGCGGTGGTGGCCGCCGTGCGCAAGGCATCCCCCTTCTCTCCTCCCCCCGATGCGCTTCGCGACGCGCTCCAGAAGAACGGCGTCGTCCTGGTGTTCAGCCCATGAAAGCCCTCCTGCTGTCGCTCCTCCTCGTCCCCGCGCTGGTGCTGGCGCAGGCACCCGTCATCGAAATCTCCGGCGCGAACTTCCGCCCGCTGCCGCTCGCGGCCCCCGCGCCCGTGGTGCAGGAGGGCGCGGACAGGAAGTCCGCCCAGACGTTCGACTCCGCCTTCACGTACGACCTCACCGCCTCCGGCATCTTCCAGGTGCTGGACCGCAACAGCTTCACCGCGGACGCGAAGGAGGGCATGACGGCGGGCAGCATCAACTTCAGCCGCTGGGCGGACGTGGGCGCGGAGTCGCTGGTGAAGGTGTCGCTCGCGCAGGACGGCGGCGCGCTGCGCGGCGAGCTGCGCCTGTTCAGCGTGGCCACGGGCAAGGAGGAGCTGAAGGTGGCCAAGGACGCGCCGGCCAATGAGCCCCGGCGGCTGGCGCACGCGCTGGCGGACGCGCTCTACCGGCACTTCACCCGCGAGCCCAGCCCCTTCCTGTCGCGCATCACCTACGTGCGCAAGGCGGGCTCCAACCGCGACGTGTACGTGGCGGACTGGGACGGCATGGGCGCGCAGGCGCTCACCAAGGGCGGCACGCACATCCTCCCCACGCTCAGCCCCTCCGGCCAGGTGGCCTTCACGTCCTACCGGAAGAACCGGCCGGACATCTACGTGCAGTCCCCCGGCGGCGAGGCGAAGGCGCTGGTGACGGACGGGCAGATGGCCACGGGCGTCGCGTACTCGCCGGACGGCAAGAGAATCGCGTACGCGCTGGCGGAGGGTGAGAGCGCGCAGATCTACGTCGCCGCGGCGGACGGCTCCGGCGCGAAGGCCGTCACCGACACGCCCTACGGCCTCAACACCAGCCCCACCTGGTCGCCGGACGGCAAGCGCATCGCGTTCGTGTCCAACCGGGGCGGCAGCCCGCAGGTGTACGTGATGAACGCGGACGGCTCCGGCGTGAAGCGGCTCACCTTCCAGGGCAACTACAACCAGACGCCGGACTGGTCGCCGCGCGGGGACCTCATCGCCTTCACCGCGCGCGACGAGCGCAACGCCTTCGACCTCTTCACGGTCAACGTGGACACGGGCAAGGTGACGCGCCTCACGCAGGACCAGGGCAACAACGAGGAGCCCACCTTCTCCCCCAACGGCCGGCTCATCATGTTCAGCACCAACCGCAACGGCGCCGCGCACCTGTGGGTGATGACCGCCGACGGCAACAACCAGGTGCCGCTCCCCATGGAGAAGGGCAGCTGGCTGACCCCGGACTGGGGCACCGCTCCGGCGGCGAAGTAGCAGCGGACGGCGGGTGCCGTTGACAGGGGGGACGCGCCGGGGTGCATTGCGCGCCCCATGAGCGCTCCCCTCCCCGCCCTCAGGACCCACTGGGGCCTGGACCCCCAGGTCGTCTTCCTCAACCACGGCTCGTTCGGCGCGTGCCCCACGCCGGTGCTCCAGCACCAGGCGGAGCTGCGGGCGCGGCTGGAGTCGGAGCCCGTGCGATTCCTCGCCCGGGAGCTGGAGCCGCTGCTGAACGAGGCGCGCGCCGCGCTCGCGGCCTTCGTGGGCGTGGACGCGGAGGACCTGGCGTTCGTGCCCAACGCCACCACGGGCGTGAACACCGTGCTGCGCAACCTGCGCTTCCAGCCGGGCGACGAGCTGCTCGTCACCGACAACGAATACAACGCGTCCAGGAACGCGCTGGACGTGGCCGCCGCCGAGCAGGGCGTGAAGGTGGTGGTGGCGAAGCTGCCCTGGCCCGTCACGTCGCCTGAGTCGGTGGTGGACGCGGTGATGGCGCAGGTGACGCCGCGCACGCGGCTGGTCCTCATCGACCACATCACCAGCCAGACGGCGCTGATCCTGCCGGTGGCGGAGCTGGTGCGCCGATTGCGCGAGCGGGGCGTGGAGACGCTGGTGGACGGCGCGCACGGGCCCGGCATGGTGCCGCTGGCGCTCCAGGAGCTGGGCGTCGCGTACTACACCGGCAACTGCCACAAGTGGCTGTGCGCGCCCAAGGGGGCCGCGTTCCTGTACGTGCGCCGCGACCTGCAGCGGGGCTTCAAGCCCATGGTGGTGAGCCACGGGCACAACTCGCCGCGCACGGACCGCTCGCGCTTCCGGCTGGAGTTCGACTGGGTGGGCACCGTCGACCCCACGCCCTTCCTGTGCATCCCCACGGTGATCCGCTTCATGGGCGGGCTCGTGCCGGGCGGGTGGCCGGAGGTGATGGCGTCCAACCGGGCAAAGGCCCTGGCCGCCCGCCAGCGGCTGAACGCGAAGCTGGGCAACACGGAGCCGCTGTGCCCGGAATCCATGGTGGGCAGCATGGCGTGCGTGGCCCTGCCGGACGGCTTCCCGGAGCGTCCCGAGCCGCCGCTCTACGTGGATCCCCTCCATGTGCGCCTGTTCGAGGAGCACCGCATCGAGATCCCCGTCACGGCCTGGCCCCGGGCGCCCCGCCGGCACCTGCGGCTGTCCGCGCAGCTCTACAACACCCCGGCGGACTACGAGTCCCTGGAGCGCGCTTTGGAAGCGCTGCTGCGTTGAGTAGTGTGCGCGGCATGCCGCGCTACGCCTCCATCGACATCGGGACCAACTCCGTGCTGCTGCTCGTCGCGGACCGCCAGCCGGACGGGCGCTTCGAGGCCGTGGTGGAGCGCGCCGAAATCACCCGCCTGGGCCGGGGCGTGGACACCAGCCGCGTCCTCTCCTCCGACGGCATGGAGGCCACGCTGTCCGTGCTGGTGGCCTTCGCCAACGAGGCCCGCGAGCTGGGCGCGGAAGCCATCGCCGTGTCCGCCACCAGCGCCGCGCGCGACGCGAAGAACGGCGCGGACTTCATCGCCGCCGCGAAGGACCGCGCGGGCGTGACGGTGGAGATCATCCCCGGGGAGATGGAGGCGCAGCTGTCCTTCGCCGCCGTGGCCCAGGACTTCGGGAGCGAGGCCGCGGGCCCGCTGCTCGTGGTGGACATTGGCGGCGGGTCCACGGAGTTCATCTACGGCAGCGACGCCGGCACGGTGGCCTTCCGCCACAGCTTCGACGTGGGCGCCGTGCGGCTCACGGAGCGCTACGTGCGCACCGACCCGCTGTCCCCCGACGAGCGCGGCGCCATCGAGGCGCACCTGCGCGACACCTTCTCCGCCCTGCCCCCGCCGCCTCCGGGCGCGATGCTGGTGGGCGTAGCCGGCACGGTGACGACGCTGTACGCCGTGCAGCACCAGATGGCCACCTACGACGCGGAAGCGGTCCATGGCGGCACGCTGTCCCGGGGCGAGCTGGACGCGCTCACGGACCGGCTGTGCGCCCTGCCCCTGGACGCGCGGCGGGCGCTGCCCGGCCTCCAGCCCAAGCGCGCGGACGTCATCCCCGCGGGCGCCCTCATCCTGCGGGAAGCGGTGAAGGCGCTGCGCCTGGATGCGGTCCGCGTGAGCGACCGCGGCCTGCGCTGGGGCCTCCTGGCACACCGCTTCGGCTCGGCCTCCGGCTCCGGCTCTTCTCGCTCATGAACGCCTCCACCCCCGTCGCTCCGTCCAGCGCGCGTGCCACGCAGTCCGTGCGCGCGGGCTACGCGCTGTTCATCCTCACGCTGATCAACCTGGTCAACTACCTTGACCGGTACATCATCGCCGTCGCGCTGCCGGAGATTCAGAAGGACTTCGGCATCAACGACGCGCAGTCCGGACTGCTGGGCACCGTCTTCATCATCGTGTTCATGCTGGCGTCGCCCCTGGGCGGCTTTTTGGGGGACCGCATCCCCCGCCGGCTGCTGGTGGCGGGCGGCGTCATCCTCTGGAGCCTGGCCACGGGGGCCAGCGGCCTTGCGTCCAGCTTCACGGCGCTGCTGCTGGCGCGCGCGGTGATTGGCATTGGCGAGGCGGGCTATGGCGCGGTGGCGCCGTCCATCATCTCCGACCTGTACCCGCGCGAGCAGCGCACGCGGATGCTGTCGTACTTCTACATCGCCATCCCGGTGGGCTCCGCCATGGGCTACGGCCTGGGCGGCTGGCTGACGCAGACGTATTCGTGGCACGCGGCGTTCTTCGCGGGCGGCGTGCCGGGGCTCTTGCTGGGCACCATGGCCTTCTTCATGCCGGAGCCGCAGCGCGGCGCCATGGACGGGCCGGACGCGGCGGTGAAGCTGCCGTTCATGGAGGGCTTGAAGGGGCTGGGCCGCAACATGGCCTTCTGGGCCACGACGGCGGGCTACACGCTGATGACGTTCTCCATTGGCGGCCTGGCGTTCTGGATGCCCACGTACCTGGTGCGCGAGCGGCACCTGTGGCTGGAGCACCCGGGCCGCGTGGGCCTGGTGTTCGGCGCCATCACGGCGGTGGCGGGCCTCACCGGCACCGTGGCCGGCGGCTGGCTGGGCGACAAGATGGACCGCAAGCGCGCGGGCGGCGGACTGTGGCTGTCCGGCGTGGGCCTGCTGCTGGCGGCGCCGTGCATGTACCTGGCGGTGAACATCCAGGACACGACGCTGACGTTCGCGGCCATTGGCGTGGCGCAGTTCCTCATCTTCCTCAACAGCGGCCCCATCAACGCGGCCATCGTCAACTGCGTGCCGCCCGCGTTCCGCGCCTTCGCCATGGGCCTCAACGTGCTGTGCATCCACATGCTGGGCGACGCCATCTCCCCCACGCTCATCGGGCAGATCGCCGACATGGCCAGCCTCCACACCGCCATCGCCATCAACGCGGTGCCGGTGCTGCTGGGCGGCCTGGCGCTCCTCGTGGGCGCGAAGCTGTTCCGGGAGGCCACGCCCCGCACGCAGGCGGGCTGAAACGCCCGGGCCCGGAATGCATCCGAGCCCCATCCGGTTGGGCGAGCAGGTTCACTGCTCGCCAGGGAAGGAAGCGGAGGCGCCCATGGCTGTCGTGCATTCCCAGGCGGTCCACGTGTGGGAGCGGCCGTCGAGCACCCTGGTCGTCGCCTGTGGCCATGCCCAGCAGGCCCCCTCTCATCACGCCGCCTCGCATCCCCAGGCCGTGCTGGCCCTCTACACGGGCGGGCGGGCGGTCATCGACCAGCGCACCCGGCTGACGGTGTCCGCGGGCGACGTCATGCTCATCCCCGCTGGGGAGCGGCACCGAACGGTGTCGGCTGACGGGGCGGAGGTGTGGGGGCTCGGGTTCCATCCGTCCGCCTTCACGCAGACGGAGGTGGCGCCGCTGCTGGAGCCCTTCGAACGCGTGCGCCAGGGCGCGTCCGCCGTCGTGCCGATTCCCTCCGGGCGCCAGGAGCACCTGCTGCGCCTGCTGTCGGAGCTGCACACGGAGACGCGCGCGCCCCACCGTGCGATGGGGGAACAGGTGACGCGCAGCCTGTTCTCGCTGGTGCTCGCGGAGGTGGCCCGCTCCAGCTCGTGGGCGCCCGTGGAGTCGCGGGCGCCGCTCGCCGGTGAAGCGCTCACGTTCATCGAGCGCCACTGCCTCAAGCCCATCTCGTTGCGCGAGGTGGCCGCCGCCGTGGGCCGCTCGCCCGCGCACGTCACCACCGCGGTGAAGCAGGCCACGGGCCGCAGCGTGGTGGAGTGGATCATCTCCGGCCGGATGGCGGAGGCGCGGCGGCGCCTGATGTCCACGGACGAGCGCGTGGACATCATCGCGGAGCGCGTGGGCTACGCGGACCCCACGCACTTCATCCGCCTGTTCCGTCGCACGGAGGGGCTCACGCCCGCCGCGTGGCGCAAGCAGCACCGCGAGCCCTCCGCGCACTGAGGCTCAGTGCGCCTTCTGCCGCGAGGGCGCGGGCTTCCCCGTCACCTCCGTGTAGCGGCGGTCCGCGTCCTCCAGGATGAGCGCGTGGTTCATCATCGCCGCGGCGATGGTGCCCGCGCTGGCGGCGGCGATGGCGGCCTGCATCGGCGTCGTCATGTCGCCCACCGCGACGATGCCCGGCACGGACGTCTCACCCGTGGGGTTCACTTTCACGTAGCCCAGGTCGTCCAGCTCCAGCCCCAGCCGCGTCACCAGCTCATGCTGCCGCTGCGGCGGCGCGGAGAACATGATGCTCCGGGCGATGCGCGTCCCGTCCTCCAGTTCCACCTCCGACAGGCGCCCGTTCTTGCCGTGCAGCGCGCGGATCTTCCGTTCCTCCAGCGGGATGCCCAGGGCCTGGAGTTTTTCACGCTGCTCCGGCGGCACCTCGAAGGCGCCGTGGGTGAAGACGATGAGGTCCCGGGACCAGTTCTGGATGATGGGCGCGCCGTCCAGGTACTGCGGGTTCTTCGCCAGCATGGCGAAGGGTTGGTCCTGGACCTCCCAGCCGTGACAGTAGGGACACTGGAAGATGCTGGGCCCCCACAGCTCCTTGTAGCCGGGAATGTCCATCATCACGTCCACCACGCCCATCGCCAGCAGAAGGCGCCGGGCGTCCACCGAGGTGCCGTCACCCAGTGCCACGCGGAAGCCGCCCGCGTGCTTCTCCACGGATCCCACGCGCGTGTCGCGCACCTCCACATTGGGATAGGCCTTCAACTGCTCGCGGCTGATGCGCCGGAACTCCGGCGGCGGGATGCCGTCGCGCGAACCGAAGCCGTGCATGTGCTCCGCCGCCGCGTTGCGCGGCGTGCCCGCGTCGCAGAGCAGCACCCGCTTGCGCCCACGTCCCAGATACAGCGCCGCGTTGAGCCCGCCGGGGCCGCCTCCCACGATGACCACGTCGTATGCCGCCATTGCCCTGCTCCTCATGCCAGTGCCGTTGATTCCCTTCCGGAAACCTAACGACGGGCCCGGGGCCGGCAGGAGGGCGGGACTTTCGGTGGCATCGGCGGATCTTCGGATCCGCTACCGGGCGACGGGCGCAGCACCGGGCGCGTCGAGCTTCGGCCGGTACTCTTCCGCCAGCCGCTCCACCTCGCTCGCCAGCCGCTCCCCTTCCGTGAGCAGCCGGGCCTTCAGCCGCTTCCGGTTGCCCAGCGTGAAGAAGAGCTCCAGGTCGTGGCGGATTTCGTCCCAGCGCTCCGCGAACGACAGCGTGAACAGCGCCAGCGGCGGAATCAGCACGAAGGTCCCCAGCCCCCACGCCCACCCGCCCCACACCGCCGCGACCGCCGTGAGCCCCCACCACCAGACGACGGACACCACCACCGCGGTGAGGAACTTCACCGTGGCCTGCACGTCCAGCTCCGCGCGCCGCGCCGCCATCCGGGGCAGCGGATACGGAATGCAGAACAGCGCCAGCCCCAGCGCGAACAGCGGCAGCCCGAACACCAGCCGCAGGAGCGTCTTCACCGCGAAGGGCACCACGTTGCCCGGGCGGTACTCCACGGACAGCTCCTCCGGCCGCGAGGCCTGCACCAGCGCCATCCGGTGGCCGAACGAGGACAGGTGCTGCCGCAGGCGCTCGTAGCGCTCCGGCTCCTGCGTCCGGAACAGCCGCACCCCGCGCGCCCACAGCCGCAGCCGCTCCGCGTCCAGCGTGCCGCCCTGGCGGAAGGCGTAGAGCTGCTCCGCCACCTGCACCACCGGCAGGTCCTCCCACTGCTCCAGGTTCAGCGTCACCGCGCGCAGGCCCTCCGCCACCCGCTCCGTCAGCGCTCGCACCGCGTCCTGCTCCGCCGCCGCGTCCTTCGGCAGGAAGGCCGTCACGTCGATGGGCGCGCCCTGCTCGATGAGCACCTCGCTGCGGAAGAGGTTCTTCTCCGCGTAGGTGAGCCCCACCGGGACGATGCGCACCGGGGCACCCTCGCGCGCGGCGTTGAGCGCGATGCGCGCCGCGCCCGTCTTCAGCTCCGCCAGCTCCGGCTCCGAGTGGCTCTTGCCCTCCGGAAAGATGGTGATGGCCCGCCCCTGCACGAGCGCGCCCTTCGCCGCCTCCAGCGTGCCCTCGTTGCGGCCCATCTGCGTCGGGTCATCCTGCTTGCGGTACACCGGCAGCGCGTCCAGCCCCTTCAAGAGCCAGCCGATGACGGGCAGCTTGAACAGCGGCGCCTTGGCCATGAACGTCACCTGGCGCCGCGTGAGGATGAACACCAGCGCCGGGTCGATGAGCCCGTTCGGATGGTTGCCCACGAAGAGCACCGGCCCCGAGGGCGCTTCACCCGGGGCATTCACCCTCACCCGGTAGAAGAGCCGCAGCGCCAGCGCCACCACCGCCCGCACACACGCGTAGAACACAGCGCGGACTGTATCCCGGCGCCCCACCCCGGGCCCGTCCACGCTCCGGACACTGTCACCGCCAGGGGCCGGAAAGACCCTCTTCCCCGACAGCCCTCCGGATTCAGCCACTACAGAACAATCCGGTGAGACCGCGATCCATGCGGGCGCGTCCGCGTCACCCCTTTTTTGCGCGCGGACCTTGGAAAGCCGCCGCACACCTCGGGGGAACACCACATGAAGCGTTTGATGTCGCTGGGTTGGGCCGCCGCCACCGCCGCCGTCCTGGGCTGTGGCGCGAGCGCCTCGCAGGAGGAGGGCTCGAAGCCGGAGGCGCGGCCCGCCGTCACGTCGGCCTCGCGGTCCATCGTCACTGCGGCGGCCACGACTCCCAGTGCCTGCAACGCGCTCTATGCGTCCAGCGCGGCGCAGGCGGCGCTCAGCCAGGCGGTGGTGGATCCGGCGCTGCACACGGACGGCTCCGTGCGCACGCTCATCCTCTCCTTCAACACCGCGAACGCGACGGGCGGGGTGCTGAACCTGGACGCCGTCCTGGGCGGCCTGACGCGGACGCTGGGCGGAGTGACGCAGGGGCTGGGCCTGGGCAACGTGCTGGCGCTCAAGTCGCTGCCCATGGTGGCGCTGAAGGCCCCGGTGACGCCGCAGCTCATCACCCAGCTGCGCCAGGAGTTGCAGCCGCTGGGCCTGCTCTCCATCTACGAGGACAAGCCGCTCCAGTACTTCCTGGACACCAGCGTGCCGTACATCCACGCGGACACCGCGCGCACCGTGTACGGGACGACGGGCGCGGGCATCGGCGTGGGCGTCATCGACTCCGGCCTGGACGGCACGCACGGCGACTTCCCCAACGTGGCGCGCAACGTGAAGGTCGTCGCGTCCCCGCTGGATGTCGGCGTGGGCGGCGCGCTGTACATCGACACGCCGAACAGCGACCTGACCAGCGGCCACGGCACGCACTGCGCCAGCATCATCGCCGGCTCGGGTGCGCGCTCGGGCGGCAGGCACCAGGGCGTGGCCCCTGGCGCGAAGCTGCTGGGCGTGGGCACCGGTGACGCGCTGAGCATCCTGTTCGCGCTGGAGGGCTTCGCCTTCCTGATGGACCCCGACGTCCGCGAAGCGCACAACGTGCGCGTCATCTCCAACTCGTGGGGCACCAGCGGCAGCCACTTCGCGCCGTTCGACCCCATCTCCATCGCGACGAAGCGAGCCTACGACCTGGGCATGGTGGTGGTGTTCGCCGCGGGCAACGAGGGCTCCGACCCGGACACGCTGAATCCCTACAGCGCCTCGCCGTGCGCCATCTCCGTCGCGGCCGGCACGTCGCGCGACACCACGGCGGCCATCAACCCGCTGCTCAGCCAGGACACGCCGGGCGAGCTGGCGGGCTTCTCCAGCCGCGGCATCCCGGGCGACGAGTTCCACCACCCGGACATTACGCTGCCCGGCGTGAACATCGTGGCGGCGCGCGCGCTCACCGGCACCATCATGCAGCCGTACCTGGGCCTGGACCTCCTTCACCCGGAGCCGTTCTACGCGGCCAGCTCCGGCACCTCGATGGCCGCGCCGCACATGTCTGGCGTCGCCGCGCTGCTCCTGGAGGTGAACCCCGCACTCAACATGGACGGCGTGCTCGCGGCGGTGCAGGCCACGGCGCGGCCCATGTACGCGACGGACGCGGCGGGCAACACGCGCCAGTTGGAGACGTGGGAGGTGGGCGCGGGCTACGCGGACGTCTACGCGGCGACGAAGCTGGTGAATGACGCCGTGGGCACCCGCTACACCACGCAGACCACCGCCCTTCCCAGCTGGACGGGCACGGTGAAGACGAG